>JBBDXD010000018.1 GCA_040902535.1 Dehalococcoidia bacterium
CCCCCCCCGCCCCCCCCCCCCCCCCCCCCCCCCCCCCCCCCCTGTCATGCCCCACTGGCGCACTAGCGACGCCTGCAACGACGGCAACACGTTATGCCCGGCGGCGGTGTTGTGGAGCAACGCCTCTTCCGGCAGCGTGACCGTGTGCTTGACGCCGAGCGGCTCAAGCAACCGTGCCTTGAGCGCGGCGTCCCACGTCATGCCCGTCAGCACCTCGATGATGCGGCCGAGCACGACAAAGCCGGCGTTGCAGTACGACCACATGGCGCCGGGCGGGAACAATTGCGCCAGCGTCGCGGAGGCAGCGACATAGCGCTGCACGGCGTCATCGCCGCGGCCGAAGTCATCGAAGAAGTCGCCATCGACGCCGCTGGTGTGCGTCAGCAGGTGGCGGATCGTGATCGCCGGCGTGGCTTTCGGATCGCCGAAGCGCAGGTCGGGCAGGTAGGTCGACGGCGGCGCATCGAGGTCGATGCGTCCTTCGTCGACGAGTTGCATGATCAACGTGGTGGTGTAGACCTTGGTGATGGAGCCGATCTGGAACAGCGTGTCGGGTGTCGTCTTGACGCCGGTGTTGACGTTGATCACGCCGGAAGCTGCGGACTGCAACTCGTCGCCGTGCATCCAGGCGAGCGTCGCGCCGGGGACGCGATAGCGCTCCGCCCACGTCGCGAGCCGCTCTTCCATCTCCGCCGCGGACGGTAGTTGGGCGATCATGCTTCGATCCCCACCGGCGTGCTGCGCGCTTCGGAGGCAACGTCGCGGGGGGCGGCGCGCTTGCGGCCGTACAAGATCAGGTCCTTGCCGATCACGAGGCTGGCGACCGTCTCGATGTACTCGAGCATCTTGATGCGACGGTTGTGATGCTCGTTGATCAGCTTCCAGGTCAGACGCACAGGCGGGAAGTTTTCGTTCGGCAGGCCGTGGATGCAGCGGAGGAACCAGTAGAGACTTTGCGACGCGTGGCGGCGGCGTTGGAACTCCACCGTCATGCCGTGCTCCTCGAGGATGGCGCGCATTTGGCCGGGCCGGTACCAGCGCACGTGGCCGCCCGGCGAATGCCAGTACTCCCAACTCAGCGACCAGTAGGCGCGTTCGGGCCAGTACGCCGGCACGCTGACGACGACCTGCGAACCGGGGCTCGTGACGCGCAGGAACTCCGCTATGCTGCGCCGGTCGTCAGGGACGTGCTCGAACGTCTCGGTGCAGAGTGACTTGTTGAATGTGCCGTCCTTGAAGGGCAGGTTCTGCGCGTCGCCGACGATGAAGTCCGCGCGGCCCTTCGCCAGGCCCTTCGACTTGAGGTCGTCGTACATGAACTTCGCGGCGTGCAGGTCTTCGCGCGAGATATCGACGCCGATCACGTGGCCGCCGTGCCGCGCGGCCTCGAGCGTGTGGCGGCCGTTTCCGCAGCCGAGGTCGAGCACGCGGTCGCCTGCTTCGAGTGGGAAATGACGGCGGAAGTCGACGTTGACGATGTTATCGGGCATCGGCGGCTCCGGTGGCGCTCATGGCGAAACTCCTGCGCTTCAGCGGCATCACCTCTTCGTAGACGGCGAGCGTCTCCTCGGCGGTCTTGCGCCAGTTGAAGTTATCGATGATGCGCTGCCGCGCCGCGCCGGCGATACGGGTGCGCAGCGCGTCATCGTGCCACATCGTGCGGATCGCTGCCGCAAGCGCGCGGGGATCGCGCGGCGGCACGAGCCACGCATGCTTTCCGTGCTCGGCGATCTCGCGGTAGGCGCCGATGTCCGTGCCGACGGCGGGAGTGCCGCACGCCATCGCCTCTGCGAGGGGCAAGCCGAAGCCTTCGTGGACGGACGCCGTGACGAACAACCTGGCCTCATTGTAGTGCCGGACGAGCGCGTCGGTGGGCACGCGGCCCGTGAAATCGACGATTGAATTGAGGCCGAACTCGTTGACGAGGCGCGGCGCCATCTTGAGCAACCACTTGTAGTTGTCCACGAACGTGACGCGGAAGTCCATCTCGTCCTTGAGGATGTTTACGGCTTCGAGGAAGAAGCGGGCGCCCTTGTTGCGGTCTTCGGAGTTGCCGACGTAGAGCAGCTTGTCGGGCTGGCGCTCGACGCCGGGCATCGGCCGGAAGGTGTCGGTGTCGATGCCGTTGTGGACGGTGCGCACATTCGCGGGGTCGAGGCCGAAAGCCTCCTCGACGTCGGCGCGCGACGTCTCCGATACGACGATGACGCGGTCGACGCTCTTTGCGGCCAGCTCCTGCATGATCCACGGCGACCAGAGGATGCGGCGGGCCTTCTCGTAGACGGTGCGGGACTGGCGCAGGGCGTTGCGCAGGTCGTACGACAGCGGGTGGTGGATCGTCGCGACGAGCGGGAAGCCCGAGCGGTGCATGGCCCAGATGCCGTAGCTCAGCGTCTGGTTGTCGTGTACGACATCGAAGCGGTGCTCGCGCGACAGCTCGCGCAGTTTGAAGTACGCGCGCACGCTGAAGTTCGCGAGCAGCGATGACAGGTTCACGCGCGTGGACGCGAACTCGTAGAAGTTGACGGGGTGAAAGTAGCTGAGTGGGGGCCGGTTGTAGACGAAGTCTTTCTTGTAGTGATGGTACGTCCAGTAGCTGTAGTCGCGGATGTTGTGCGCCGTCACGCCCTCGGCGAGCGTGGGGTACGGCGGGCCGGCGATGACGTGCACGTCGTGACCCATGCGGGCGAGTTCGCGCGTGAGGTAGTGCAGGTAGACGCCCTGGCCGCCCGAATACATGTTGCCCTGGTACATGAGGAAGCAGATCTTCACGCCGGGGCGCCCTCCCGGCGCCGCCTTATCCTAGCGGAGCGCCTTCGGCGGCGTCGATGATAGAATGCGAGCGCCGCATTCGAAGCGGGAGGACTCACATGGCCCTGCAGAAGAAGGATATTCAGCTTAGGAAGGCGGAACGCCCAAACTTTGAGAAGGCGGACGAGGCGCTGAAGCAAATCCTTCGGGAGAACGCCGAGTGGCTGAAGGAGATGGCCAAGCGGTAGCTTGGCTTGACGAGCTGGTGGCGAAGATACGCGACTGGCACGAACAGATAATAGAAACGTCGGGCGCTGCTGGCGAGCACACCGCCCGACTTCTTGCATGCTGCGCGAGGCCGTTTCAAGGTGGTGTTCACGGCGACTACTTTCCTAGCGATGTGGAGAAGGGCGCCGCCCTGTTTCACGGGATCATCTCAGGTCATCCGTTTGTCGATGGGAACAAACGAACCGCGACCTTGGCGACGACTCTTTATCTCATAGCGTCCGGAGTCTTGGACAATACACCGTCACCGCTGCATTTCCGCATGCTCGGCGAACTGGCGGTTGCCGTTGCGTCGTCGAGAACGACGGTCGAGGAAGTGGCCGACTGGCTGGAGCGCATCCTGGGGCCGTTCGAGTCGCTATAGCCCCGTCAGCGCTTCCAGCTCGTCGAGCAGCGCGCGCTCGTCCGGCTGCTCGAACGCGCGCCGCGCCGGCGCCAGCGTCTCGACGAGCCAGTCCGCGACACCGTTCTTCAGGTCGGCAGGGTGCAGCTTCCCGGACATGAAGGCTTCATCGACGTCGTCGGCGGCGCCGAACCGCAGGTCGCCGCCGTGCTCCTGCTTGCGGGCAATGCGAAACTCGCCGTCACGCGGGAAGACGAGTTTGCGCACCCAGTCGAGCATCGGGTTGAACTGCACGGAGTCGGGCGGGCAGAACGCTTTACGCACCTTGGTGCGGATGTCGTCTTCGGAGTCGTGTACGAAGAGCGCCGAGTTCTTATCCGACTTGCTCATCTTCATCGATGCCCAGTAGTCGGTGAGGTCCGCCTCGGGCGGCGGCCACATCGACGGCTTCTTGAGCCCGAGGAGGATCGGGTGGTGCACGCACACGGGCTTGATCTGCTCGCCCTTCGCATCGAGGAGCGGCGAGACGCGCATCTTCGACGCGACGTCGCGGGCGATGACGTGCGCCTTCCGCTGGTCCATGCCGGCGTGCGCCAGGTTGATCTGCATCGAAAAGATGTCGGCGACCTGCATCGCCGGATAGATCAGCTTGGCGAAGTCCACGGACTCGCCCTCGCGGCGGCCGAGGATCGTGATGCTGCGCTGCATGCGGGCGAGCGTAATGTTCTTGCTGACGTCGATCAGCGTCTCCCAGTAGGCGTCGTTGTTATGGTAGAGGTCCGAGCCCAGCACGAAGGTCAGTTTCGCGGGATCGCCGCCGAGCGCCGCGAACGACGCCTTCAGCCCCTCCTGAAAATAGCCGGCGGCGACGCGGCGTATCGTCTCGCGGTCGCCGCCGAGTTTGTCGTTGATCCAGGAATGCCAGTCGGCGAGGAAGATCGTGCAGTGCGCGCCGGCATCGACGAAGTCCTTGACCTTCGACATGCAGACGAGGCCGGTGCCAAGGTGGATCTTGCCGGAGATCTCGAATCCGATGTAGTGCCGGATCGGCGTGCCGGACGCCACGAGACGGTCGAGGTCGTCGCGCGTGAGCACTTCATCGAGGTTGCGGCTGATCGTGGATGCGGCGTCGGGCATGTGATTCACCTACGCCGCTGTGTATACCAGATTGGACGGCGCGCCGAACGGCATCGCTGCGATTCGCCGATGGGCGACGTGGCGTAGGATGACGGCGAGGAGGGACGTATGAAGCAAGACCGCAAGCTGCCGCGCCCGTTCGACATGCACTGGGGGAACGGTGACATCATCGAGGAAGCGTCGGCGAGGTACGAGCATTCCGAGGCGGCGATCCAGCTCCTGGAGTACACGGACCCGGAGCACGCCGGTTACCTGACGATCCGCTTCGCTCACTACAGCCCTGACGGCCGCTTTCAGCGCAGTCCGTTGATGGTCGGCGCGGACGGGATCGCCGATCTGCGCAAAGCGCTCGACTCGACGCCGAAGCTCCGGGCGTTGCTCAAGAAGCTGGTCGGATAGTCACGGGCACTGCTAGAGCCGCGGTCGGTCGACGGCCACAGACGACTCTTCAGACGTGAGAAGGAACCGCGACTCAGCGGGCCACGTCACGCGCAGGCCCGCCCATGACATCACTGTGAACCCGAGCAGGAAGAGGCCCCAGCGGAACTGAGAAGGACGCACCGCCTCAACCGCTTCTCGTCCGTCGGGGATCGCCGCGATCGCATCCGCCATGAAGACGTAGAGGCAGATCGCGATGCCAAGCGCTGCAATGCCGACGTTCGTGCGGTCCAGGCGCCACGCGATGCCGCGCTCTGCCTGTAGCACGGCGGCCGCCCCGCCGAGGCACATCATGGCGGCGATCATGGACGGGGCGAGCACGGGCCCCCACCACGGCAGCGGCAGCAGGAACAGCACATCCCAATCGAGCGGCGATGTCGGCCAGCCCTCGAACAGCGCCAGCCAGAGGTAGTAGGCGATGTCCCATATTCCGAACGCGAACACGAAATAGCCGATGCCGTCCTGTAGTCGCCGGCCCGCGAGCAACCCCACCATCAGCAGCATCACCATGGTCGCCGCCTCGCGACTGAGCTCGATCGCGACGAGCCGGTCGAACTCGCGCGGCAGATCACGCACGAGGTCTTCGATGCCGTAGACCTCGCGCAGGTAGGCGACGACGGCCGCCTCGACGTTCGCCATGGCGATGGCAAACGCCGCGACGAGGGCGAGCTTCATGGGAGTGCTCATAGTGGCGGGGAGTATAACGGAGCGAACCCTGGTCGACGAAGGATGACGGCACTCCTGTCAGATACTGTCGAAGCACAGTCCCCGGGCGGCGCACGCGAGTACACTGCCGCGATGGCCACCCGGTCGCGCGCCGTATCCGCTTCGCCGCCGCTCGAGCTGAGCATCGAGGATGCGCGCCTCATCGCGCTGCGCGCACAGGGCTTGACGATCAGCAAGCGCGCGCCACGCAGCGTCGGCGAGGTGTTGCGACGCACGGGCGCGGTCCAGCTCGACACGATCTCGGTGCTCGCGCGGTCGCATGAGCTGGTAGCGTACGCGCGGCTGGGCGCGACGCCGCGGGAGACCGTCGAGGACGCGTACTGGGGTGCACCGGCGCGGGCGTTCGAGTATCACGGGCACGCGAACTGCATTCTGCCGGTCGAGCTGTGGCCGTACCTCGCGTTTCGACGCCGGGCAGGGCTTCGACAGTGGCCGAACGTCAAGGGCCGCGCGATCGACGAGGTGCGCGCGCGGCTCAAGGACGGCCCGATCACCGCCAGCGACGTCGGAGGGGCGCGGGCGAGCAGCGCCGGCTGGTGGAACTGGTCCGACGCGAAGCGGGCGCTCGAAATGTTGTACCGGCTCGGCGAAGCCGTCGTGACGACGCGGCGCGGATGGAAGCGCGTCTACGACCTCGCCGAACGGGCGCTTCCGCCCGAGGTGCTCGCGCACGCTGCGACGGACGAAGAGTGCTATCGAGAGCTTGTCCGCCAGTCGGCGCGGGCGATGGGGATCGGGACGCGACGCGACATCGCGCGTTATTTCCAGCTCACGACCAGGTATGCCGGCAACGCGACTGACGCTGTTCGGCTCGTCGACGCAGCGATCGCGGACGCCGGGTTGCAGGTCGTGCGCGTCGACGGCTGGGCGGAGCCGGCGATCGTCGCGCCGGAGATGCTGCGAGCGGCGCGCGGTGAACAGCATCGAACGACGCTGCTATCGCCGTTCGACTCGCTGGTGTGGGAGCGCGAACGCACCGAGAGACTGTTCGGCTTCACGTTCTTGCTCGAGGCGTACAAGCCCAAGGACCAGCGCATTCACGGCTACTTCACCATGCCGCTGCTCACGGGCGGACGCCTGGCAGGGCGCGTCGACCCGCAGCGTTCGGGCCGCACGCTCATCGCGCGTTCGCTCTCGCTCGAAGATCCGGACGCGGTCGACGCCATGGCGTCGGCGCTGCGCGAGGCGGCGACGTGGGTTGGCTGCGACGAAGTCCGCGTCGAGCGCGCCCAGCCGTCGCGACTGAAGCGAGAATTGGAACGCGCGCTGCGTTAGCGTGCCGGCGCACGCACGAACGCATCGAGCGCAGAGCGCAAGCCGCGATGCCTTTGCGGCGGCGTCTCCCGGGCAACGATGGTCGCGGATACCCTGCCAGCGTGGACGAGCGCGACTACCGGTTGCTGCACATCGCCGCATATGCGGCGTTGTTCGTGATTGGCATGTACGCGGCTTCGTTCGGGCCGGTCTTCCCGTTCCTCGCAGACGACCTCGACATTTCCGTCGACACCGCGGGGCTGTTGCTGACGGCGCTGTTCTTCGGCTCGATCCTCGCGTCGTCATCGATCGCGATTGCGCTGCACGGCCGCGACATGCGACGGCTGACGACGCTGGGGCTGGTAGCGATGGTCGCCGGCGTGACGACGATCGGCCTGGCGCCGAACCTCTGGGTCGCGTTGATCGGCGGCGCGGTGCTGGGCGCGGGCGACGGACTGGTGATCGCGGCGCTGCACATCCTGATGGCGATCACGTCGCGGGAGCCGGCGAGAGCGATCAGCCGGCTGAACCTGTGGTTCGCCGTCGGAGCGTTCGCGGGTCCGTTGTGGGCCGGCGGCATCCTGCAGACGACGGAAGAGCGCGCGCTGGTGTACGGCGGCATCGGCGTCGTCGCGGTGATCGCGCTCGTGCTGATGTTGTTGGCGGAGGCGCCGTCGCACGACGTCGTGGCGCCGCGCGAGGAGAAACTCGCGCTCCCGGGCAATCCCACGGCGTGGTTCATGGGCGGCGTGCTGTTCCTGTACGTCGGCGCGGAGTTCGGGCTGGGGACGTGGGTCTCCGAGTATGCCAAGGAGACGACGGATGCCAGCGTCTTCGGTGCGGCGGTGCTGACGTCGGGCTACTGGGGCGCGCTGGCGCTCGGCCGGGTGGCGAGCACGTGGTACTTCTCGCGGCAGCGTGACGCATCGATCTTGCTGCTGGTTTCCGTGGGCGGCGCCGGCATCTCGGCGCTGGTGCTGGCGCTTTCGACGGGCAATCTTGCGATCAGTGCGGCGGCGGCGTTCGGTGCGGGCTTCTTCCTGGGACCCGTGTGGCCGACGACCGTGGCGATCGCATCTTCGCGTGGCGCGGTCGCCGGCACGACGGCGGCGACCGTCACGATGGGCAATGCGGGCGGACTGGCATTGCCGTGGCTCCAGGGCAAGATCCTGGTGGGCGCGGGGCCGGCGCAAGGCGTGGCGGTCACGGCCGTCTTATGCGCGCTGATGTTCGTCGCCGCCAGCGTGTTCCGGTTCCGTCGCGAGACGGCTGGCTAATTCTTCGTCCGGATTGCCGACGGGAACGTCGGACTCTTCCCAGAAGGATGCAAGCACGTCGAGACGGCGTGCGGGCGCGGCGCCGCCGAAGACAACGCTCAACTCGATGAGCGCGAATGCGGCGGCGCCCAGCAGGATGGGCGACACGATAAGCACCGTCTCGACGTCGACGACGGTCGCCAGCGCGCCGAGCGTGAGGAGCGGGACGATGGCGGTACCGTTCTTCAGCACGCTCTGCAGCGCAAACGCACGGCCCTGGTACGACAGCGGCACGCGGCGATTGATGTAGGTCTGGACGGACGTGGTCGTGAGCGTGAAGCCGAAGCCAAGCGCGATCGCAATGAACCCGGCGGTGCGCAGCCGCGATCCCAGGTCGATGTCCACGATCGCCAGCAAGCGCAGCGGGTTGATCGGGTCGAGCGCCAAAGCCAGGTCATCGCCGACGAAGCCGAGCAGCATCAACGCGCCGCTGATCAGCACGAATCCGGCAAGCGCGACGCCCCGCTCGCCGAGCAGCCGTATGAGACGCGGAGCGGCGAGGAGCGCGACGGCGAGGCCAAGCGCCGTCGGGGCGAAGACGTACACCGAGTCGGCAGGGTCGACGCCGATCACCGAACTGACGTATCGCGGCGCGAGCACCTGTACCACGATGTTCGCCGTGCCCGCGAGCACGGCGACGACCATCATCGTCGCGACGGCGCGCTCGTGAATGATCCACGTGATAGTGCGACGCACGTTGACTTGCGGGCGACGCCAGTTCATGCGGCGCGCGCGTTCGGGTGTGGCCAGGTCGAAGACGCGTGACGCGGCGAGCAACAGCAAAACCCCGGCCACGTAAAACACAACATCGACTCCGAACGCACGGACGAGCACGGGCGCAAGCACCGCCGTGCCGAACGCCGTGCCGAGGTTTGACGAGAGGGTCACCAGCGATGCCGCGCTCGCCAGTTCCTCGTCCGAAGCGACAACCGGGACCACGGACGACTCTGTCGGGCCGGAGACCTGGCCGAGGACGTTCACCGCAAAGATGAGCAGGATCGTCTCCGTGAGGCCGGTGCCCAACAAGAAGGGCACGGCGAAGCAGAGCGCGGCCTGCAGGTTGTACACGAACGCCAACGCGACGCGTTGCGGCAATGCATCGGCGACGGCGCCGCCGTACAGGCCGAAGAGCGCAGGCGGCACGAGGGCTGCCACGCCGACGAGCGCCGCGTCGAAGGCGCTGCCGCCGTCGCGGACGATCGCCACGATGGCGCCGAACGCGAGCGCCTGCTGGCCGGCATCGGAGAGGAAGCGCGAGGCCATGATCTGCTGGAAACGCGGGTTGCGGGCGATCGATGTCTCGGGCAGGAAGAACCAGAGCAGCCGAAACGCCCGGTGCTGGCCGTGATCGAGGATCGCATCGGCGCGGAGATACGCGCTGCGGACGCGCCGGCGTCCGCCGTCCAGCGGATCGCGCCGCTCGGTGGGCGGAGTCGGCGTACCATCGCTCATGAGCGGGAGTGTACTCGGGTCGAAGGGGCCTACGAGTGGTTTACCGTGGAGACGCTACTTAGCGGCGGCGCCGTTTTTCCCGTTTTCCTTCTCGCGGGCATCCGCTTCATCGATGGCATCGGCGAGGTCGGCGACGTGCGTCTTGCTCTCCATGTCGCGCAGTTCGGGATCAGTGGGATCCGGCAGACCAAGATGATTGTGGATCTGGGCGACGAGCTGGATAACCCGCGTCAGCTCTCGCTCGGCGATGACGTTGATCTGGAGGTCGACGCGAGCGCGGCGGTCGGCGGCCGCGGCCTGGCGGTTCTGCGATACGAGGACGAACGTCGAGAGGAAGATCGCTTCGAGTGAGACGATCATCGTGAGAAAGCCGAAGGGAAAGGCATCGAACCGGAACGGCGCGCCGGGGGCGTTGAGCGCCATCCAAACGGTGAACCAGATGGCATGGAGCCCGATGAACAGCATGCTGCCGCCGAACGCCGTAATGCAGTCGGACAGCACCTCGCTGCGGCTCTGCGGCGCGGAGGCAGCTTCGAGGCGCGCGATCTCCTCTACCGAGTCGGTGATGTGGCCCTTGGTGGGGCTGACCGGCGAGCGTGAGCGAAGGGGCACGCGTGTGCGTGCCCCCAGATCTCGTGGCGTCGCATCGGGCGACGCGTCCGGCACCCTAGGCGACGCGTCCATCCTGACGCATCGAGTTGCCTCGTCGCGGTAACCGGATAAACGCGGCTCGCACCTTCACCTCGTGGCGTGGTTCGGGCGAAGCCTTGCGGTCTTTGGGCGCGTCGGCGTTGCGCATGGTCTGCGTTGCCATCCCTGCCATTACCAGGACTCCAGTCAAGCTGACATCCCCCGCGGTGGATCGCCATTATGACCGGGGCCGCTTGCGCTGGAATGCGATCGAACCGGCAGACGCATCGCATTCTCATATACATCCCGCTCGGTGCCATCGCGGCATATGCTAGACGCCTGGCTTCGACGAAAGGAGGTGCGGCGGATGGCCGTACGCTACGAACCGAAAGGGCGCATCGCGTGGGTCACGCTGGACCGCCCGGAGGCGCTGAACACCTTCGACCGGGCGATGCACAACGAGTTGCACGATGCATGGCTCGCGTTCCGGGATGACCCCGACGTATGGGTCGCCGTCGTGACGGGGGCGGGCGACCGCGCGTTTTCGGGCGGGGCCGATGTGCGCGGCTTCGGGCGGCAGCCTGATCCGGAGGAGAAGCGCCCGATGGGGCCAGCGCGGCACATGTGGGAGACACGCTTCGACTGGGACCTGCAGGGCGGCCTTGAAGTGTGGAAGCCGACGATCGCGGCGATCAACGGATATTGCATCGGCGAGGGGCTGACGTTCGCGCTGGCGTGCGACCTGCGGATCGCGTCGGAGCGGGCGCGCTTCGCGTATCCCGAAGTGCAGATCGGCATCCCGACGATCGCCGGAGCGGTCCGCGCACCGCGTGTCGTCGGGCTCGGCGCGGCGCTCGAACTCTTGCTCATCGGCGACCGCATCGATGCGCAGCGGGCGTACGACATGGGGCTGGTGAACAAGGTCGTGCCGCACGAAGAGTTACTGGCGGAAGCGGGGCGCTGGGCGGAGCGCCTGGCGCGCAACGCCCCGCAAGCGGTCGCCGCGACGAAGGAAGTCGCGGTGCGATCGCAGGCGATGTCGTTCGCAGACGCGTTGCGCATGGGCGAGGCGATGCGCAAGATCGCCGGGTCGACGGACGATGCGCGAGAGGGCATACGGGCGTTTCGCGAGAAGCGCGATCCTGAGTACCACGGCGTTTGATTGGTCGCCTGGTCGCTAGTTGCTGGTCGCTGGTCGCTGGTCGCAGGTGAGGCGTGATGGATGAGAATGCGGGAACACCATGGCCGAAGACAAAGACGAACTGCTACAGCACTACCGGTGCACACGCGAGGAGTTGATCGCGGCGATCGGCGGTCTCAGCGATGAGTTGCTGACGGAACCGTCGCTCGACGGATGGTCGGTGAAAGATCACCTGGCGCACCTCGCGACGTGGGACGAAATCCGCGCGCAGGAGGTGGCGCGCATTTCAGCCGGTCACGACTCGGCGTGGCGGATGACCGGCGACCAGGACGGCGCCTACAACGCGCTTGCACACGATCTGCGGCGGGCGCTCTCGCCTGCGCAGGTGAAGTGGGAGTTGGAGACGTCGAGGCAGCGGCTGCTCGACGCGATCTCGTCGGCGACGGCGCGCGGGCTGGAGTCGTCGCTCTACGGCGAGGCGGGCTTGCGAAGCATGCACGAGGCACAGCACGCGGGATGGATCAAGCGCTGGCGGGACGAGAAGGGCGTGTGATTGCGGGCAGTCGGAGTGCGGAAGTCAGAAGTCGGGCGGACGATAGATCGAAGACGGTGGAGGCCCGAGCGGTGTCGAGTGGAGGTCGCAGATCGATCAGTCGATCGGTATGGAGGGGTAGATGCGGAAGAACGCGTGCAAGGTGAAGTGGCGCAACGGTCAGCCGGCGTACGGCGCGTGGCTGATGATCCCGAGTTCGATTTCGGCGGAGGCGGTGGCGCACCAGGGGTACGACTACGTGTGCATCGATATGCAGCACGGCTTCATCGACTACCAGGTGGCGGTGACGATGCTGCAGGCGATCAGCCTGGGTGAGTCGACGCCATTCGTGCGCGTGCCGTGGAACGACTTCAGCATGATCAACCGCGTACTAGACGCGGGCGCGATGGGCGTCATCATCCCGATGGTCAACAGCGTCGAGGAGGCGAGGGCCGCGGTGGCCGCGTGCCGCTACTTCCCCGACGGCGGGCGCAGCTACGGACCGTCGCGGGCGAACTGGTACGCCGGCGCGGACTACTTCGACCATGCCAACGAAGAGGTCGCCTGCGTGCCGATGATCGAGACGGCGCAAGCCGTCGAGCGGCTCGACGACATTCTCGCCGTGGCGGGCATCGATGCGGTGTACGTCGGGCCTTCGGATCTCAGCGTGACCTACGGACAGCCGCCGCGGCCCGATAACGAGGGGAAGTTCGAGGATGCGCGCATGAAGATCGCGAAGGGATGTGCGGCGCGCGGCGTGACGGCGGGGATCCACGCAAACGCGTCGCTGGCGGCGAAGCACGTCGAAGCGGGGTATCGCATGATCACGGTGTCCGCCGACATCGCCTGCTTACAGCAGCGCGCGGCGGCCGACCTTGCGCAGGCGCGCGGGTAACGCTGACGAGCGGCCACATATTTTCGAGCCCGCGCCGACTATCGATCTGAAGGGGTTGGGTCAGGCCGAGACGCGCCGAGTCCGTCTTCGGGCGGGTGCGGCGGGGAATTGCGACTCGGTCCGCCCAGCAACAAGCGCCGCCGGGAGCGATACGTTCGGTCTGCCCCTCCCGCGGTCGTGATCGCCGCCAGCGGCGACCCGGCGGCTTACTCACTCCATCGTCCGAGTGCCGTTTGACTTCCCTTCAGGGAGCCGCCGGCCCGGTCGATGATCGAACCGGGGTCAGCTTCATGTACACGCGGACCATCGAGGGCTCGCTGCGCGCGGTGCTCTGCACGTCGCTGCTCGTCGCGTTGTTTGCGATCGGGCTGACGCGCGACACGCCGCGGGCGCAAGCGGCGGGCGACTGCAACATCAACGAGACCGTCGACGCAGAGGAGCAGGCGTTCCTCAAGCTGATCAATCAACATCGTGCGCAGAACGGGCGGGCGCCACTCGGACTGTCGTACACGTTATCGCGCGCCGCGGCGTGGAAGTCGAAAGACCTGGGCGTCAACGCCTACTTCGCGCACGACGACCTGAACCGCACGCGGGCGCAGCGCATCCGCGACTGCGGCTACCGCTACAACACCTACCTCGGCGAAAACATCGCTGCCGGCGTTTCGAGCGCACAGGCGGCATTCGACCTGTGGAAGAACAGCAGCGGCCACAACGCGAACATGCTCGGGTCGAACTACACGACGATCGGCATCGGGCGCGAGTACGTCGTGGGCAGTCCGTACGGCTGGTACTGGACGACCGAATTCGGCGGCGTCGACGATGGATACGCAACGATCGCGCAGCCGGCGCCCGTCGCCCCCCTGCCACAGCCTGACGCGGGCGGCGATGAGCAAGACGAAACGCCACCGGAACTCTCACTTCGAGTACGCGGCAAGGGCCGTACGTTGACCGTGACGGCGAACGCCTCCGATGCCGGCGGCGTCGAGCGCGTGGCGTTCTGGGCCGATGGCGTGCTCGTGAAGACTGACCGCCGGGCGCCGTACGAAGCCCGCATCCGCGTGCCGCGCAGGGGCACGTCGCAGGTCGAAGCGCGCGCCTATGACCCTGCGGGCAACCTCACGATCGAACGGGTGACCGTCGGCGCTCAGCGTCGCTAACGGGACTCGGTTCCCGCGTAGACGCTCGCTCCTCACGAGCAGATTCCTCCTTCACAAGCCTCCCTACCTATATGCCCCTGTAACCAGCGGATACAGATACGTGGCCGCGGCGATACGCGTCAACGGGCATATTCGTAGCAGGGCAAACGCCGTTGTCGGCCACCTGAGTGGGCCGGTGGCCAGGAAGGGAGGGAACATGGCTTCCTTATTGTGGCTGGTTTTCGCGGTGCTGCTGGTCCTCTGGCTAGTGGGCTTCGCGGTGAACTGGGGCGCGTTCATCTGGGTGCTGCTCATCGCGGCACTCGTCATGCTGGTGGTGAACCTGGTCAGCGGGACGCGCACCGGAAGGTGGTATTGACGCTTGAGCGAAGGCACAAGCTGGTCTATCCCGATTCATCGCAGTTTCATTGCGGCGATGCGACCGAATTGAAAGGCGCCGCACGCCGGCGTATCGCCGGTGTAATCGCAGCCGCCACATAGTTGTGGGGTAACACCGCTCAACGCCACGGGAAGCGTAGATGCGCCTCCCGACAGGTAAGGAGGAGACAATGCTGAGAAGCATCATCACGACGTTGTTCGCGCTCGCATGGGCGGCCGTGCTGGTGTTGACGGGCGGGCGCTTCCTGGCGCTGCTCTTCGACGCGAACCGCGGCAGCGAGATCATCGACCGGCTCTACCGGCATAGCGACTTCTGGGTCAAGCCGTTCTTCGGGATGCTTGACCTGGCGAACAAGACGGTCGAAGACACCGGCGGCATCTTCGAGCCAGCTTCGCTGATCGCGTTCATCGTGTACTTCGTGGCGGGGCTGCTGATCATGGGCCTGCTGACCGCGAACTACGGATTCATCGGCGGCGGCTCGCGGCGCCACGCGCACGACGCCTAAGCTGACGATCGCGAAGACGCAGAAGACGGCCCGTTTCCATACGGGCCGTCTTCGCTTCTGGTGGCGGGACCTTGGCTGGCGTCAGGCTTCGACACCTATGTCAACTTCTTCTTCTTCCTCGGCGGACTGCGCGTTGCCGTCCTCGATCCCGAGGTCGAACATGTAGCCGATGCCCTGGAAGGTCTTGATCAGCTTCGGCTGTGACGGCTCTTCTTCAAGCTTGCGACGCAGCCGCGACACCCAGACACGCAGGTACTGGAGGTCGTCGCGGTACTCGGGCCCCCAGACTTTGCTGAGCAACTCCGCATTCAGCATGATCTTTCCCGCGTTGGCAGCCAGGTGCTGCAACAGCATCCACTCGGTGCGGGTGAGCGTCACGAGTTCGCCGTGGCGCTTGACGAGCCGCCGGTTGAGGTCTACTTCGACCGCGCCCGCGTGGACAACGTTCTCGAGACCGGCAGACCCGAGGGCGCGCCGCAAGACGGCGCGGACGCGGGCGCTGAGTTCTTCGGGGCTGAAGGGCTTGGCGAGATAGTCGTCGGCGCCCATCTCCAGCCCGCGCACCTTGTCCGCGTCGCTGCCCTTGGCCGTGAGCAGGATGACGGGGATGTTGGTGCGCTCTCGCAGTTTGCGCATCACTTCGAGGCCGGTGATGTCCGGCATGACGATATCGAGCAGGACGATATCGGGGCGGTGTTCTTCTGCCATGCGGAGGGCCTGCTCGCCGTTCTCGGCAGTGACGACGCGGAATCCCTGCGTCGAAAGCTCGAGTTTGATCAGGCGCAGGATCCCCGCTTCGTCGTCTACCGCAAGGACGAGTGGTTCAGCCGACATGCATGTACTCCTTTTACCCCCGTTATTCCGCAACGTCCCTGATCCTACGCCGGGGGCCTCCGGCGAAGGGTACAAGAGGTCGATGGGGATATTTCAATCTCGTATCAGGAACGGCGATCAGCGCACAAACCGGGCGCGGCATCCGCGAGCAGCCTGACATTTGCGCAGGCCGCTCCGCAACGTCAGTTCGAGCGGCCCCGGCGTACGATAGATGCCGAGACACGTTAACACGCAAGGAGGAAGATATGGCGACGATCGAGAAGTCGATTGAGGTCCAGGTGCCGGTGCGCACGGCGTACAACCAGTGGACCCAGTTCGAAGAGTTCCCGCGATTCATGGAAGGCGTGAAGGAAGTACGCCAGGTCGATGACACGCACCTCCACTGGGTCGCCGACGTCGGGGGCAAGACGGAGGAGTGGGACGCACGGATCACAGAGCAGTCGCCGGACCAGCGCGTCGCCTGGACGGCTGAATCGGGCAGCACGAACGCCGGCGTCGTCACATTCCACAAGCTCGACCCGGAGACGACGCGCGTGATGCTGCAGATGGAGTACGACCCTGCGGGCGTCGTCGAGACGGTGGGCGACAAGCTGGGATTCGTCTCACGCCGCGTGGAGGGCGACCTGGGCCGCTTCAAGGAGTTCATCGAAGAGCGCGGGCGCGAAACCGGCGCCTGGCGCGGAGAAGTGAAGCAGGATAACGGTTAGCAGCGCTCGTCCGAACAACAACACACAGAGAGGCCGGCCATACCGGCATCTGTGCGTTTTTCCACATGTGACGTGTTCGACACACACGCACTCGCGGCCGTTATCGGAGCGGAAGCATGTACATGGCATCATCGTTCGGGCTTGTGAGTATGAGACACGACGGATCGATTTCACGGCGCGTCGCACATAATGCGACGTCGCGCACTGAGTCCGCATCAGCATAGGAGGAGAATGATGCCCGACGCCCTGCAAGTGCTCCGCGAGGACCACAACAAGGTCAAGGAGATGTTCCAGCGCTTCGAGAGGAGCGACGATCGCTCGGAGAAGAAGAAGATCGCCGAAGAAGCGATCATGGAGTTGGAAGTGCACGCGCAGATAGAAGAGGAGATCTTCTATCCGGCGATGCGCAAGCAACTCGGCAACAATGAGTTGCTGCACGAAGCCGAGGAAGAGCACCACGTGGCCAAGATGCTCATGGAAGAGCTGCAGACCATGCGCCTCAATGACAAGACGTTCGACGCCAAGTTCACCGTCCTCGCCGAGAACGTGAAGCACCACATCGGCGAAGAGGAAGGCGAGATGTTCCCGAAGGCGACGGAGGCTGGCCGGGCGGTGCTCGACCGCGTCGGCCAGCAGCTCACGGAACGAAAGGTTGCGTTGATGGACGAGATGCGGAGCGCGCCGCGCAAGCGCCGCGCTGCGACAGGTTCGCGCAGCGGAGCGCGGACGCGCACCGGCCGCACGGCCCGCACGACGGCAGGCAGCCGCACGACAACGACGTCGCGGACGCGGCCCGGCGCGGCGAAGCCCCGGACGAGCACCGGCACGCGATCGACGTCCGCAAAGCGGACCACGCGCGCCGCGTCAGGGCGGACGACGCGCGCGGCCGCTGGCACGCGCTCGCGAGCGGCGACGACGCGTGGCACGCGTTCGAGCCGGACCTCCACAGCACGCGGGACGCCGCGTTCGGCGGCGACGCGATCGCGGACGGGCGGCTCGACGCGTGCGCGCACGACATCGACCAGCAAGCGCGCCACGACGAAGCGCGGGACGGGGTCGCGCAGCCGCCGGTAAAAAGCGCGGGAGCAAAGTCCCCAGGGGGGCGCAGCCGATGGCCGCCCCCCCTGTCATTGGCTGCGCGAATTGAGCCTACGCCGCCGATCGCCGATAGTTGGCAGCCTGAACACTATGCAGGAAGGGCGGCTGGCTTGGCGGACATCACGCATCGCACCATTCGGACCAACGGCATCGACATGCATATCGCGGAGGCCGGATCCGGGCCGCTCGTGCTGATGATCCACGGTTTTCCCGAGCTGTGGTATTCGTACCGGCACCAGATACCGGCCGTCGCGGACGCCGGATTCCACGCCGTCGCGATCGACGTGCGTGGCTACGGCGGCACCGACGCGCCGGCGCCGATTGAGGCCTACAGCATGAAGAACATGACGGCGGACGCCGTCGGCGTGCTGGACGCCCTCGGCGAGCAGACGGCCGTCGTCGTCGGGCACGACTGGGGCTCGCCGATCGCGTGCAACAGCGCCGTGCTCTACCCGGAACGCTTCCGCGCGGTGATCGGCATGAGCGTGCCGTACTTTCCACGCTCGCCCGCACCGCCGACGCAGCTCTTCAAGCAGGCATTCGGCGACACCTTCTTTTACATCCTGTACTTCCAGGATCCCGGCGTCGCCGAGGCTGAACTCGAAGCCGACGTGCATCGCTCGATCACGGGGTTTCTCTACGCGGCCTCCGGCGATGCACCGCAGGAACGCACGAACTGGATCAAGCCGCAGACCGCGAAGTTCCTCGACGGCATGCCGGTGCTCGAGACGCTTCCCGCATGGCTCACCGAGGCGGACATTCAGTATTTCGTCTCGGAGTTCGAGCGCACCGGCTATCGGGGCGGCCTGAACCGCTATCGAAACATGGACCGCGACTGGGAAGAGTTGCCGCAGCTCGAAGGCGCGAAGGTGCAGCAGCCGGCGCAGTTCATCTACGGCGATCATGACGGTGTGATCGCGATGAACCCGGCGGGTCCCGAGATCATGAAGCAGAACGTGCCGAATCTGCGCAGCATCGTGAAGCTGCCGGGAGCCGGCCACTGGACGCAGCAGGAGCGGCCCGACGAGGTCAACGCTGCGATCATCGAGTTCCTGAAGGTGTTGTAAATGCGCATCGGCATCATGCTTCCAGATAGAGCGGCTTCGATCGGCGCGATCGTCGACTCGATCGTTGACGTGGAGACGGATGGGTTTGACGCCGCGTGGTTCGGGCAGGTCTTCGGATCGGACGTGATGACGGTGATCGCGATGGCGGGAGCGCGCACGTCGCGCATCGAGATCGGCACGTCCGTGGTACCGACGTACACGCGCCACCCCTGGGTAATGGCGCAGCAGGCGTTGACGGTGGGGGCGGCGACGCAAGGCCGCTTCACGCTGGGGATTGGTCTTTCGCACGCGCCGGTCGTCGAGGGCATGTGGGGCCTGTCGTACGAGAAGCCGGCGCGCCATATGCGGGAATACCTGTCCGTCCTGCAGCCCCTCCTCACGGAAGGACGCGTCGCGTTCAGCGGCGACGTGTTCAAGACGGCGGGGAGCCTGGCGGTGCCCGGTGCCCCCAAAGTGCCGGTGCTGGTCGCCGCGCTCGCGCCGAGGATGTTGAAGATCGCAGGCGAACTGACTGACGGCACGGTGACCTGGATGACCGGACCGAAGACGATCGCGACGCACATCGTGCCGAAGCTGACGGCGGCGGCAACGGATGCGGGCCGCGCGGCGCCACGCATCGCGGCGGGTCTGCCGATCGCGGTGACCGACGATCTCGCCGCGGCGAAAGAGCGGGCGGCGCAGGCATTCGTCGTGTACGGCCAACTGCCCAACTACCGCAGGGTGCTGGACAAGGAGGGAGCGGCGGGGCCGGCAGACGTGGCGATCCTCGGCGACGAGGCGGCGGTCGAACGACAGTTGCGAGAGTTTGCGAGCGCAGGCGCGACGGACTTGTTCGGCGCCGCGTTCCCGGTCGGCGACGACGCGAAGGCATCGCTCGCGCGGACGCGCGCGCTTCTCAAGTCGCTCGTCGGCAAGATCTAGCGGAGGCCAAGTGACGGCAGCGATCACCAATGCGACGCCGATCGATGGCACCGGCGCCGATCCGGTGCGCAACGCGACTATCGTCATCGACGAGGAGCGGATCACCCAGATCGGCGGCGGCGTAAAGGCGCCGCGTGACGCCACCGTGATCGACGCGGGCGGCCGCACGGTGATGCCGGGCATGATCGACTCTCACGTACACCTGTATGGCCGCGTGCAGGCGCTCCAGGAGCGGATGCTCACGCCGCCAAGCCTGCAGTTGTTTTACGGTGCGCAGAACGCCCGTCGCACGCTCGACGCCGGCATCACCACCGCGCGCGACGCTTCGGGCTCGCCGCAGGGGTTCAAGATGGCGATCGAGCGCGGGCTGATCCCCGGGCCACGGCTGCGGATCTCCGTCTCAGCGCTGTCGCAGACGGGCGGTCACGGCGACGGCACCATGCCTTCGGGCGTGAACCCGGGCGGTATCGGCGGCACGCGCGGTCCGGAGTGGCCCGAGACCGTCGTCGACGGGGCGGAGGAAGTGCGCGTCGCCGTGCGGAGGCTGTTGCGGGCCGGCGCAGACTTCATCAAGCTCTGCTCGACGGGCGGCGTGATGTCGCCCGCCGATGAGCCCACGCACACGCAGTTCACGCCGGAAGAGATCGCCGTCATGGTCCACGAGGCGCGCTCGCAGGGGAAGACCTGCATGGCGCACGCGCAGGGCACCGAGGGCATCAAGAACGCTATCCGCGCGGGCGTGGAATCGATCGAGCACGGGATCTACGTGGACGACGAAGCGATCGACATGATGAAGCGCGCGAAGACGTTCCTCGTGCCAACGCTCGTCGCGCCGGTGTGGGTGCTGCGACATTCAGAACGATCGCCGGGCAGCGTGCTGCCGCAGTCGGTGCGCAAGACCAAGCTCGTGATGGAAGACCACAAGCGCAACATCGCCCACGCGATCGAGTCGGGCGCGCGTGTTGCCATGGGCACGGACAGCGGCGTCGGGCGGCATGGCTCGAACGCCGAGGAGCTTCAGCTCATGGTCGAGTGCGGCATGACGCCGATGCAGGCGATCGTCTCGGCGACGAAGACGGCGAGCGAGTGCGTGCACATGCAGGCGGACGTCGGGACGCTCGAGCCGGGCAAGTACGCCGACCTGCTGATCATCGATGGCGACCCGCTCGACGACATCAAGATCTTGCAGGAGCCGAGCCGGATCGCTCTGATCATGCAGGGCGGGCGCGTGCACAAGGAGATGACGTAGCCATGGCGGCGCTTCTCGACGAGCGCCTGGTCCGCGACCTGTGCGGCTGGATCGAGGCCCATATCGCGCGCTGGTGAGCGCCGCCCGCGGGCCGTCCTACTCGCCGGCCAGTTCGCGGCGCAGCTTCCTGCGGGCGGCGCTTGCGCGCGCGCTGTCGCTATTAGACATGGGCAAGCGTTCGATGCGGCGGCGCAGGGCGCGGCGCTGCTTCGGCGTGAGCGATCCGAACACCATCTTCACCGTCTGCATGATCTCGAAGCTCTCGTCGGGCGCTTCTCCGACCTGCGCGGCCGCTTCGAGCGGCACGTAGGCGAGCTTGCGTTTGCCGCCGCGGGCAAAGGTCCCGTATCGCCGCGCCGCATCGATGGCCTCGCGGCGGATGGCGAGCACGTCGCCGGGTTTGCCGTCGCGCCAGGTGGCAAGTGCGATGTCCTGCGCTGCATCTTCGATCCAGAACTCCGGCACGCCCATGGCGCGCGCTACGGCACGATAGTACGTCGGGTCGCGCTGCTCCTTCATGCTTCCCTCAGATCCAGGCTCCCCCATGAACCTGTGTACTGCGGGGCGTCAGCTATGTGCGCACGCGCCGCTGGGCGTGCGTTCGGGGCGCAGCATCACCTCAGGCGCGTGCGCGTAACCGTGCTGGCGGGTGACTTCGTGTCGGACGGTGACGAACCGTCGAGAGAGGCAGCCGCGCGAATGTGCGGCCGTGCCGAGGAAGAGTTCCCCGCGATCCACCCCCATGGACGCCCAGCGTCCTATCCCCTTCCTCGGAGACGTGACGACTATGCCATGGAGCCGTTAAACGGCTTTGCGATAAATCTGAACGATCTGTTAACCGCGTTGCGAGATCGCCTTCCAATCTGCGGATTTAACGCGCTTCGGCCGTATCCAGCAGGATGCCGAGCGCGACCGCGATACGGCGGTCGAAGCGCCGCGACGCGTCTTCGCGCAGGTTCAGCACGTACTTGTCGCCGAGGCCGATCTTCCGGTCAAAGGAGCCGATCTTCGTTTCGTTCGGGCCGTCCGACGCGAGGATGTGGAAGTCGGTCTTGATCACGAAGCCGAGCAGCGCGACGAAGGGGATCCAGTCGACGACGCGGCGCACGACGGACATAAACGCAGAATCCTCGAGCGCGCGCGCGATCAGGTTGCCGTCCGGATCTTCGATGTTCCAGGCGCGGCGGAACAGCGCCTTGATGTTGTCGCGCCGGAGACGCGCGATCGTCGCGCCGGAAGCATCGACCAGCGTGTATTCGCGGCGCCGGAACTCGTAGCCATGGTCCTGCTTGAGCGTGAGCACGGGCTCGCCGCCGGATTCGTCTTCGAAGAAGCTGATGTCGGCGCGCCGTCCGAACAGTCGCATGACGGGCCGCTCGACATAGAACAGCGGCTCACCGGCCTCGCCGTACACGAAGTACTTGGATTTCCCCAGCGAGAGGTGCTTCTGGTTGACGAGGAAGACGTCGCGGTCGAGCTTGTAGCCGCTCAGTGAGCTTGCCGGCGCGAATTCTGCGGTCATGATGGAACCTCCCCGCGGAGTCTACACGTAAGACTCCGTCATGCTGCCAAGGCGCCCGTTTTTGCGATCACGGACGCAAGCGGGCCGGGCTCGGCAATGTAGAACCCCTGCCCGTGGTCGACGCCGTATTCCCGTAACAGTCGCAACGTTTCTTCGTCGGCGACGAACTCCGCGATTGTGCGCTTGCCGAGACCGCGCGCCACGCCGACGATCGCCCGCACGAGGTGCTGGTCGACCGTGTTATGGCTGAGGTCGCGGATGAAGCTGCCATCGATCTTCAGGTAGTCGACGGGCAGATGCTTGAGGTGCGAGAAAGACGAGAAGCCGACGCCGAAGTCATCGAGGGCGAATCCACAGCCCATGCCGCGCAGGGCCCGGAGAAATTTTTGCGCTTCGTCGATGTTCGCGATGGCGGCAGTTTCCGTCACTTCGAGTACGAGGCGCGACGGGTCGATCTTCGTCGCGCGCAGCTCCCTCTGGATCATCGGCAGCAACTCCGGGTCGGCGAATGCCTTGCCGGAGAGATTGACCTCCAGGCGGACGCCGCTGGCGGCGACTTCGGATCCGGCCAGCAGTTCGATGGCACGCCTCACCACCCAGCGGTCGATGTCCTGGATGAGCCCGGTGCGCTCCGCCGTCTCCAGGAACATGCCGGGCAACACGAGTTCGGAGCCATCCGTCATGCGGAGCAGCAGCTCGAACTGCGTGATCTCGCCGCGCGACAGGTCGAGGATGGGCTGCGCGTGCAGTACGAAGCGGTCGTTCTCGAGCGCCTCGCGGATTCTCTGATACCAGCCGATGCGCGATTCGATCTGCGCCTGCCAGTCGGCCCCCGGGACGAAGACGCTGTAGCGATTGCGGCCGTCGTCCTTTACGCGGTACATCGCGAGGTCGGCGCGCGAGAGCAGTTCGCCGGCGCTCGTACCGTGCTCGGGGAAGAGCGCGACGCCGATGCTGGCGCTGATCCGCAGGGGCGAGCCGCCGACCATGAACGTGAAGTTGCGGATCGCATCGAGCAGGTCGGCGGCGATGCTGCGCGCGTGCTCCGGCTGCGTGTGCGGCAGCAAGATGGCGAACTCGTCGCCGCCGAGACGCGCCACGACATCCGTGCGGCGCAGGCGCTCGCGAAGCAAGGAGGCGAGACCGGTGAGCAGTTCATCGCCTGAGCGATGGCCGCGACTGTCGTTGACGTCCTTGAACTGGTCGAGGTCCATGAACAGCAGCGCGCCCTGGATCCCGTAACGCTCGGACTCGCGGAGCTGGCGCTCGACTTCTTCATCGAACCGGCGACGGTTGAAGAGGCTGGTCAGCGGATCGTGGTTCGCCAGGTGGATGAGCTGCTCCTCGAACCGCTTCCGCTCGCTGATGTCACGCGCGATCGTCGAGAACCGCTCGACGGTGCCATTCGCGAACCGGTGAGCGAGCGTGACCTGCGATACCGGTATTTCCAGGCCATCGGGGCTCAGGTACGCGGATTCGCCGACCCATGCACCGTCGGTAGTGGCACCGGGGATAACCTCCCGTTCAAGCAGGTCGCGTGCCCAGTCCGGGCGCCGCTCGAGCATATTCGTGTCGGTGATATCGCCTTCATTCGAGAGCCCGAGCATGCGGCAGCCCGCCGTGTTCAAGTAGAGGTGCTGGCCGCCGGCGTCGGCGATGGAGACGAGGTCCGTCGTGGCTTCGATGATGGCGGTAAGTTGGGCGCGTTCTTCGTCGGTGCGCTTCTGCTCCGTGATGTCGTGCGCCACGACGAGCACCGCGTCGCCATCGGCGAACGTGAGGTCGTGTTCGAGCAGCAGCACATCGACGATGCGGCCGTCGCTCAGGCGGTGCCGTTGTCCGTTCGATTTCGCATCGGCGCTCGCGCCGGTGACGCCGGCCGGGGCGTCCGCGCGCACGTCGTCCTCCGTCATCGCGAGGAACTGATCGCGCGAGTAGCCGTAGTGGGCGATCGCCGCTTCGTTGACCTCGAGGAAGCGTTTGGCGCGGCGCTCAAAGACGAACATGGGGTGCGGGTTGTCAGCGAACAGCAGGCGGAAGTTCTTGACGCTGCGCCTGAGTTCCTCTTCGGCGCGCTTGCGGTGCGTGACGTCGCGGAAGCTCCACACGCGCCCGGCGACGGAGCCGTCGCGGAGCAGCGGCCGCGAGTAGCGCTCGAACTCGCGGCCGTCCTTGAACGCGACGCTGTCGAGACTCTCCGAATCGCTGCTGTACAGCTCCCGCACCTTGGCGCGCCACTGCTCCGGATCGAGCACCTGGCTGACGACATGATCGATCAGCGCATCGTCATCACCGGCTGCGATGAGTTCGTCGGGCAATCGCCACATCTCGGCGAAGCGACGATTCGCGAAGGCGACCTTGCCATCGCTGTCGACGACGAGGATGCCATCGGCGGTGGACTCGATGGTCGACTTGAGGAGTTCTTCGCTCACGCTGAGCGCGCTGTTCGCCTGCTCGAGCGCGGCGGTACGGTGCGGACGCGCTCTTCGAGGTGGGCGTTGACGCGCTCGACGGCGAGGTGGGCGCGCTCGAGCTTCTCCTGCACGTCGATGGCGCTATCGCGCTCGCGGCGGATCTGGTGACCGACCCAGTTGATCCAGAGATACGTGCTGAAGAACACACCGACGCCACCGATGATGGTCGTCGCGACGAAGCGTGGATCCGAGTAGCGCAGGGAATCCTGGTCGAGGAATACGTAATGCGGGATCGTCCCTGTCCCATCGAGCAGCGCGAGTGCGACGAACGACGCCGCGGCGCCGGCGGTGTAGAAGAAGCCGCGTCGCAGGTCGAGGAACGTGTTCGTGAAGATCAGCCCGAAGACGTACGCGAATGATCCCAGCCACGTGATTCCGCCCAGGAAGTACACGATGGTCGTGTGAAACAAGATTTCGGCGGCAAGCATGAAATAGTGGGCGGCGCGGATCATGCCCTCGGAGTCGAGCAGCTTCACGACGCGCAGATAGGCGACGAAGAACACGGCCTCGGCGGCGAGCACCGCAAGGAAGGGGAGCGGCATCGGGATGCGCGCTACCCAGAGGCAACCCCACAGGACGATGAACAGCCCGACGATCGCGAGGCGCGCGAGGGCCTGCGGCGTCTGCTCACGCCGTGCCGTCTCAAGCCTGCTGAGGGCTTGCCTCTGCTCGGTCACGATTGCTCCCTGTCCGCGGAGTATCGACGCGTTCGCATATGTACTTAATGAGGGTTCTTTCCGAGCGGAACGGCGCCGCACGGCGCACCCGCTGGCGCGGCGCTGCGGCTTGACTGATAGTGAATTCGTGATCCCGATGTTCCGCCGCTGGTCGGCCAGCACCTTCGACGCCCTGCAGAATCGCGGTTACCGGACGCTCTGGCTCGGGTCGATGCTCGCGTTCGTGGCCTTTTTTATGTCGACTATCGCCCAGAGCGCCGTCGCCTTCGACCTTACGGGGAACAACCGCGACGTCGGCGCCGTCGTGTTCGGGCAGGGCATCGCGATGGTGCTGCTGGCGCCGTTCGGGGGCGCGCTCGCCGACCGCATGTCGAAGCGCATGCTGCTCGTGGTGTCGCAGGCGGTGATCGGCGCCGTCTTCTTCGTCACAGGCGTGCTGATCGGCCTCGACGCGATCTCGATCCTCGCGCTGAGCGTTGGGTCGTTCGTCATCGGCACGATGTTCTCGCTGCTGGGGCCGGCGCGTCAGGCATACGTCGGGTACCTGGTCGAAGCGGATCGCCGGGGTAACGCCGTCGCCCTGCAGCAGGTGGCGCTCAACGCAGGGCGCGTCGGAGGGCCATTCCTGGCGGCGGCGCTGCTCGCCGTGCCATTCATCGATGCGACGGGCACGTATCTCGTCATGGGCGTCATGTACCTGGCGGCGATGGTGACGCTGGCGCTGCTCCCGGCAGCGCCCAGTCGCGCCGGCGGCGAGGGCATCGGCCTGATGGAGGACGTGTTGATCGGCATGCGCTACGTGGCAAACAATCCGCGGTTGCGGGCGCTGGTGCTGCAGTTCGTGTTCGTGATGCTCGCAGGCTTTCCATTCATCGCGATCATGCCCGCATTCGTCGAGAACAGCCTCGGCTCGGACACCTCGACGTTCGGACTGCTGATGGGGATCATGGCGATCGGCGGCTTAATCGCGAGCCTGCTCGTCGCGCAGATCGCGGACTCGACACGGGCGCCACAGGTGATCGTCGCCGGTTGCGTCGGATTCGGGGTGTCGCTGATCTTGACGGGCATGGCGCCGACGGTCCTGATCGCGGCGGTCGCGATGTTCGTGGTGGGACTGACGAGCGGTGCGTTCCAGACGCTGAACAACGCCGTCATTGTGCGCGAGGCATCGACGGAGTACTACGGGCGGGTGATGTCGCTGACGATGATGGCATTCGCTGGATTTGGCGTGATCGCGCTGCCGATCGGCTTCCTCGCGGACGCAGTGGGCGAGCGGCCGACGCTGATCGCGATGGGCATCGCGGTCTGCATCGTGACGGCGATCATGGCATCGGCGACGTTTCGCGTGCTCAACGACCGGCAGACGTTCACGGAAGAAGCGACGGCAGCGGGAAGTTAGCGCTTGCAGCCGCTGCGCGGTGCCAGTACCGGATCGCGGGCGGCGAGCGTGGTAGGCACGCGAGCGCAGGAGCGCTACAGCATGGACGCCGGCATCGAGTGGTCAGGGTGGCGCCTAATGGCCGACCCGCGGTTGACCACCGACACTTCATTCACGGACACGCCGCTGCAGCCGTTCCCCGCGACGTTGAACGGGATGGCGTTTCCCCAGACGGAGATCCGTTATGTAGCGTCTGCGGGCGGCATCGAGGTGCAGAGTCCGGCCTGGCAGAACGGAGGTGGTGACCGGTGCTACACCTTCTCGGCCTCCGAGGCGGGCACGCTCTCCGCGCGCATCAGCGTCGATGCGGGTCAGGTGTGGGTTGCCGTGCTGCCGGCGGCCGCGGCGTGCGTGCTGCCCCCGGGCGCCGAGCCCGTGTTCGGCGGTTCGCCGTACGGCGTCGACTTGTCGCTGGGCGCGGCGGGCGATCAGCAGTTGCTGATCAGCACCGCCGCGGCAACGGACGGCACGATCGAGCTTTCTGTGCCGGCGGCGACGTACGAGGCGCGTTCGATCATCGGCAGCCGCAGCACGATTGCGCGGCTGATCGCGGGATATAGCGGGGTGAGGGTGATTTCGTGGCAACTCAACTGACGCGCCGCAGTTTCCTCTCGTCGCTTTCGGACGACAAGCCGGTGCTGCGGATCCCGGTACATTACATGCTCGCGATCGCGGCGGCGAGCATCGCAATCGTGTACACGTCGCTGTTCGCGGCCATCTACAACGCCGGTCGCGATGAGGCCGCCGCCGAGCGGCTCTACGCCGACACGCTGACACTGATCGAAGCGCCGCCGTCTGAATTGGAAGCGCTGAAGGCCGAACTCGCCGCCGCAAACGCCTCGCTCAAGCAGGCCGAGGCATTGATGGAGCCCAGCACGATCGATGCCGCGTCGGATGCGGCGACGGCGTTGCTCGTCAGGCGCGCGCAGGCCTCGGGCGTCAGTGTGACGGGCGTGGCGCGCATCGATCCGTCGCAGATGAAATCGGAGACGGCGACCTACGACGTACAGGCGATCCGGATCACCGTCGATGGCAGCACGGGTAGCATCGGTGACTTTCTGAACCAGATGCACACCGCCGACCCCGCGATGATCGCCACGCTTACGTCGTTGGAGATGCATGCGTCCGGCGGCGCGCAAGCTGACATTGTCTTCAGCGTGTACACCGCGATCGATGATGCGACGCCCGTCGCGGGAGCGGCGCCATGAACCTGCGTGAGATCTTGCGGCGGCGTGTGCTGACTATTGCCTTCCACGAGCGCGATGTGCGCTGGACCGCTGGCGCGCATGGGCGCATCGACACGATCGGATCAGCGCCGCTGCCCGAGCACCTCGTGCGCGACGCCGTGATCACCGATCCGGTGAGCGCGGGGGCAATCCTGCGCGCAGTGCCGGGGCCCCCGGCGGGCCGCATGATGCGTGTGATCGTCGCGGTCCCGGCGCAACGCTCGCTCTTTCGACAGATCGACGTGCCGGCGGTGAAGGGCGCGCAACTCGACGAAGTCATCGAACGCGAGATCCGGCGCGAGATGCCGATGCTGGCGGACAACGCACGCGTGAGCTGGGCGATCGGGGCGGAGCACGAGGGTAAGACGCGGGTGTTCGTCGCCGGCGCGCCGCGGGATGTGCTCGATTCGCACGTCGCGGCGGTGCGTGCGGCCGGCCTGGCGCCGGACGCGGTTGACCTGCGCGTGATCGCCGCCTCGCGCGCGATCGGCGCGAGCGACGCGGTGGTCGCGAACGTCGAAGACGGCGAGATCGAGATCGCCATCATTCGCGACGGGATCCCGCTGGTCATACGTCACGTCGCGATGGCGCCGCAAGACGACGAGGCATGGAAGGACCAGATGGCGGCGGAACTGGCGCGCACGCTCAAGTTCTATTGCGACTCGCATCGAGACGATGACATCGTCCCGTCGCTGCCGATCTCATTTGTCGGCGGCGCGGCGCGGCGCGCGATCCTGGCCGAGCAAGTCACGCTTTCCACGGGGCACGAAGTCGCCATGCCGCCGCTTCGCGTCTCCGTCGATCCGGAGGACCAGTCCGTGCGCTTCGCGGCGAACATCGGGCTGGCACTGAAGGAGGTGGCAGCGTGAGCGGGCAGGCGACGGCGATCGTAGACCTCAACCTTCTGCCGGCGTCGGAACGACCGACGGAGGTCTCCGGCCGCGCGGCGGCGATCGCGGCGGTGTTCTTGCTGGCGATCAGCGGTCTCGTGCCGCTCGCAATCCACGCGCAAAACATCGAGGCGCGGGCCGCGACGATGCAGCACCGGTCAGAGGAGGCGCAGAAACACCTGAAGAGCCTCGAATTGGAGTTCATACAGGCGCGCGCGCGCAGCATCGAGATCGACGAGGCAACGAAGAACGCCGCGTCGCTCACGGCCGAGCGTCACGCGCTGCAGCAAGGCCAGCGTCCGTTGCACGAAGAACTCTCGATGGTATTCGGCTGGGGGTTCCTGCCCTCCGGCGCGCGCATCACGCACCTGGTGGGCGAGCCGAACGCGCTGCGCGTCGAAGGCGTGGCTGCGGGCCCGCTCGACGCGATCGCCTATGCGGAGACACTTGCCGGAGCGGGCGGATTTCCTTCCGCGCGCCTGGCTTCGTTCGCGCCGGCGGCGGGCGGCGGCGTGTTTTCGATCGAGGTCGCGCGATGACGCTTCACGATCTGTTGATCTGGATGGTGTCCGAGAATGCCTCGGACTTGCACCTTGCGTCGGGCACGCCGCCCGTCATGCGCCGGAACGGCGCGCTGCAAGCGCACCCGACGGCGGCGCCGCTCACGCCGGATGCGTTGGCGACCGCGCTCGAGGCGATCACGTCGGAAAGCGAGCGTGTACGGCTCGACGCGCAGCGCGAACTCGACAAGGGGCTCGACGTGGACGGGATCGGCAGGTTCCGCGTCAACGTGGCGTACGAACGCGGGTCGCTGTACTTCTCGTTTCGGCTGGTGAACAGCCGCATCGCCTCCATCGAGGAGCTGTCGCTGCCGCGCGTGTGCGACCGCCTGACGCAGCTTCCACGCGGGCTTGTGCTCGTCACCGGGCCCACCGGCAGCGGCAAATCGACGACGCTCGCCGCGATGATCGACCGCATCAATGAGCGCGATGCGCGCCACATCGTGACCGTCGAAGATCCGATCGAGTACCTGCACGGCAACAAGCGAAGCATCATCAATCAGCGCGAAGTCGGCAGCGACACACGGTCGTTCGGCGAAGCTCTTCGTCATGTGCTCCGGCAGGATCCCGATGTGATCCTGATCGGTGAGATGCGCGACCTGGACACGATGGCATCGGCGATCACCGCGGCGGAGACCGGGCACCTCGTATTCGCGACGTTGCACACACCCGATGCGCCGCAGACGATCGACCGCATCATCGACTCGTTTCCCAGTGACCAGCAACAGCAGATCCGATTGCAGCTCTCGATGGTGCTGGAGGCCGTGATCTCGCAGGTGCTGGTGCCGGCCGCAAGTGGCGACGGGCGGATCGCCGTTTGCGAGGTGATGCTCGGCACGCCGGCGATCCGCAATCTCGTGCGGGAAGCCAAGTCGCACCAGATATCGACCACGATCGCGACCGGCGCGGCGCTCGGCATGCGCACGCTCGACCAGGCGCTGGCGGAACTCGTCGCGAGCATGGCGATCACGCGCGAGGAGGCGCTGGGGCAGGCGCGCGTGCCGGCGGAACTGGAGCGGCTGCTCGCCGGGCGGCCGTCGATCGCGGCGTAGTGATCTGGCAGCACAAGCGCTACGTGCAGCCGCCGATCCTCGCGGGGGGCGATCCGCCGCGTACGGCACATGAAACCACTTCCGTACATCGACACATGTCGTGCGCGTGTGATTTCGGCTAGCGCGCGCCTTCGAAGCGCGGCAGCACCTTGCGCGCGAAGAGGTCGATCGACCGCATGATGTTCGCGTGCGGGACGAGGCCGTTGTACGTCCACGCGAACAGCCACTGCACCGGCGTGTCCGCGACGAGACGTTCGAGCGAGCGCGTGACCGTGTCGACGCTGCCGACGAGCAGCATGCCGCGCTCGATCATCTCCTGCGGCGTCAGGCGGTCGGTGCGCCCCGGCTCGACGAGCACGTCGCCGAAGTGGAACGGCGAGAACCACGCCGCGCCGCAGAACGCGCCGCCGCGGCTCCAGAGCTCCAGCGCTTCTTCGTCCGTATCGGCGACGAGGACGTCGCGCAGCACGCCGAGGCCTTCGCCCGTTTCGAGCGCGCGGCCGTGCGCCAGCGCCTCCTCGCGATACGACGCATAGAGCTGGTCCTGCAGCGCGAGGTACATCGGCGGCAGGACGGCGGTGACGCCTTCGCGGGCGCACCAGCGGATAGTGCTCTCGCTCGATGCGAAGGGCTGGAAGATCGGCGGGTGCGGCTTCTGCAGCGGCTTCGGCACGACGCCGACCTGCGTGACGACGCCGTCTTCGACGCCGCCGCCCCACAGCCGCGTCGCCTCGATGTCCCACGGCGTGCCTTCGGCGGGAATGCGCCAGTAGCGCCCCTGGAAGTCGAGCATGTCCTCGGTCCAGCACTTCTTGATGATGCGGAAGTGCTCTTCGAACGCCTCGCGGTTCGCCGCATCGATGGCGTCGTGCTGGCCGGGCGTCGCGCCGTGGATGCCGTGCAATTGCTGCGCCATCGTGTCGACCCAGCGGCGCTGGTAGCCGCGCGCGAAGCCGGCATTCGCGCGACCGCCGCTCATATGGTCGAGCATGGCGATGTCTTCGGCGACGCGGATCGGGTTGTGCGCGGGCAGCACGACGCCAAGCTGCCCGACGCGAATGCGCTTCGTCTGCATGGCGACGAACAGGTCGAGCATCACCGGGTTGTTCGACAGCTCGAAGCCTTCGACGTGGAAGTGATGCTCGGTGAAGGAGATGGAATCGTACGCGAGGTCGTCGGCGGCCTGCGCCTGTTCGCGCAGTTCGTCGAGCATGCGCTCGTAGAGGTCGCCGCGCAGGCCCGCCATGCCCTGCTCGATCTCGGCGCGCGAGCCGATGGACGGGAGATAGAAGAGGCTGGTGCGCATGGCGTCCTCGATACAACAGGCGGTCCGCGGTCACATCATGGCGCAGGCGCGTGGTTGGGGGAACGGTCAACGGCAAACAGCAAACAGCAAAGATGGGCGGATATCGAGAACAGACAACAGACAACAGAGTGGTTGAGACTGCAGTCATTCGGCGGCGATGGCGGCGGGGACCATGACGTCCTCCGGCTCGGCGGGGGGACGGCGCCATACCATCGCGCCGATGGCGACGAGCGTCACCGACGCGCCGGCGATCTGCACGGGCCCGAGCGGCTCATCGATCATGAGCCACGCCGAGACGGCGGCGACGACCGGCACGCCCAGCAGCAACAGCGACGACACGGAGACGTCGACGAAGCGATGCGTCCAGCCGATCACCATCTGCCCGAGCGTGCCCGAGATGAGCGCGAAGAACAGCACGATCAGCACATCGCGGACGTCGAGACCGCCGAGGCTGCCGGGGCGCGCGAGCACGGCGGGCGTGGCGACGACCGTCGCGACGAGGTGCACGAGGGCCATGTAGCCGAGCGTGCCGCTCGTCGCGCGCACGCGCTTCGTGATCAGAAAGTAGGCGGTGAACGTCAGCACGGCGAGCACGGCGAGGAAGTCGCCGAGGATGTTCCATTCAGGCGTGCCGGCCGACCCGAGAATGACGATGGCGACGCCGGCGATGGCGAGCGCGACGCACGTGATCTCGCGGCGGCTCACCGTCTCGCCGAACCAACGTCCGGCGACCACGAGCACGATCGCGGGCTGCAGCGCGCCGATGAGCGTCGCGTTGGCGACGGTGGTGAGCTTGATCGAGAGCACGAAGAGGATGACGTTGACGCCGAAGAGCGCGCCGCCGAGCACGGCGAGCCGCCACGACGGCGTGCGCAGCGTCGTCCCGGTCGCGCGGACGACGACGAGCAACACGACGGCGCCGATCGAGAGGCGGTAGAACGCGAGCGCCGGGCCATCGAGCGATGCGGTCTTGATGACCGGGCTGACGATGCCCCACGTCAGCACCGTCGCGAAGATCGCCGCGAGCGGCAGCGACTCGCCGGGTGCGTTGACGGCGTTGCGCCAGGTGGAGGCTCTCACGGGACTTCCCTCTCGTCGCCAATGAAACAGCGATGCCCGGGCGCCGCTCGCAGCGCCGAAGCGACGTTCTGCCGGACCCGGGAATCGGGGTTCGAGGACCGTCTACGGGCGAATGGAGATGGTCGGGGCGACAGGATTTGAACCTGCGACCTCCTGACCCCCAGTCAGGTGCGCTACCGGGCTGCGCTACGCCCCGCCCAGAGTGGGGATCGTAGCATGGGGCTGGTGGCCTCTCAAACGCTGGGGTGTAGCGCTCACCAGGTCCATGACTTTACCTTGCGATTGCCTTTTGACTCGGCGGGTCGTTGCACCCACGCTGGACGACCGAAGGTCGATGGAGGAACGAACATCGACCTTTCTGCCTAGCGGCGAGCGATCCCGGCTTTCAGTAGGCGTACTCGACTGGTAGTCAGTGAGCATGGTGAGTTAGTCGAGCTGACGGATCATCTGATTGACACACATGATCCGAGCGCACGCCGGCTGCGGAACGTTGTCAGTCCAGACGCCAAATCGCCAGCGCGGTCTTAGCCAGGTCGGCTTGCCGTGCGTTGATTTCATCAATCGACCATTGGTCGCGGCCCGCAATTTCTTGCGTGAGCACCAGGTCAGACTTTGCTAGCTCCGGTTTCTTCGCGGCGAAATTCTTGTTCTTGATCGACATATTGATTGGTGCCGCCAACAAGGTGAGGTTGCCGAGCCGGTTTATGATGTTGTTGTGGTTTGGCCACTTGGGGGCGTCCGGAGCACGCGGATACACATGTTCGACGTGAACCTTCGCCGGCGTCTCAACCGTCAACTCGCGAGTGCGTCGTTTCTGCAATTCAAGTTCCTTCAACACGTAACGGGCGCTCGCCTGCCTCGACACCTGGGCGGTACTGAACGACTGTTCGAATTCCGTGTCGGAGGGAGCAAATACCTTGATGCGTGCTGACGCTGCGGCGAAATCGCGCTTGTCGCGCAGGTCCTTAGCAAGGGAGTAGGCTTCGGTTTCGAGGCGACTGTTCTCGAGAGAACCTATCACGTTGTGGCGTACGTATAGCGAGGTCAGACATCTTAACAACGATCTCAGCTGTCCTTCTGCGGGGTCTGCTTCGTAGGCGCTGATGATCGCGGGGAGCAAGAGCTTGGCGCCGAGCGTCTGAATCGAGGAGAGAAGATTTGACACCTCGACATCAGGCTCTTTGCTCGCGTCTTTCCCCGCCAGCACATCTCGGTAGAGGATTGCCGTCTGCTGTAACTCGCGGGAGAAGTCGAGGGAGCTGATGTTCTCATTTAAGATCGTGAGTTTCATCGCGCGATACAGTGATCTGGTCTTGACATCACCGTGGTGGGACAGCCAATAGTGCCGGAGGAATTCGTTCACATCACCGACCTCGGACACTTCGAGAATGTCTCTCCAGCACTCGATGATGGTGTCTCGATCGGTCTCGATGGCGCGGCGGAGAAGCAGGCTGCGGGAGAAGGTCGGGCGTTTGACAGGCCGATTCCGCGGTCGTTGAGCGTTTCGAAAACTGTCGCGGCGCTATCTTCGTCTAGCGATGAGACGACGACGACTGACATGTGATCTGTTAGGACCTGTCGAATCCGCAATGCCCAATCTTTCGCCGGCTCTCCGCGACCAAGCTTGGTGTATTGCTCTTCAAACTTAGTTGTGAAGTAGTCACGCGCGTGCTTGATGAGTTTGTGGGAGTAATACTCGGGCGCGATGGCGTCCGGCTGCCCGTCTTGAATGGCGATGCGAAAGAACTCGCGATCAAAGACGCTCAGAGTAACCGTGTAGCGGTTCTCCTTACTTGCGTCGTCATAATCGACGATGTATTTCTGCCGGAGGCGCGTCGATGCATTTTGGTCGTACTCAACGAGGTACGAAGCAATAACTGAGAGAAGAATCGTTGCAGTAGCAAGACGCTGCTGTCCATCGAGTAACAGGTTTGTATTCTTGTCGTCCTCGACGAGCACCATGGAGCCGAGGAAATATTCGTGCTTGTTCAGATTCTGGCCGGGGTGCTGGTCAGAAAATACGACCAGGTCCGTCCAAAATTGCTCCACCTGAGTGCTTTCCCAGCTGTAATCGCGTTGCCATTGAGGGACCTCGATCTTGGCGCTCGTCGTTGTGAGGATCTCGCCAAGGGCTCTCTTGCCCGCGTTGTACTGGTCGGTCATGAATTTTCACCAAACTGCTGATTCGTTCACCGACGTCGGTGGGCACTCACAAGGACAACGATATTCGATGCGGCGAGATGCAGGGCGTAGGCTGCCAGGTAGTCTGGCACGGCGACCGGCGTGGCTCCTTGTCCGTGCGCTCCTTGCTTGTTCCGAATGGTGGGCAAGCCGCTTTCTAGTAAAGACCGCAATGCCGTGAATTGGCTCGTCAACTCGACTGGAATCAGCCCGTTCTTGAATACGAGATCAATCAGCCCTTGGGCGGTTACGTTTGGCTGGTAGCGCCATCCGCGATTGTCGCAGATGGTCTTCATCGTGCTTTCGAAGGACTTCAGCGCCTCGTTGATGGCTTCTTTGTAACGGCCGGCGCGATAGTGCTCATGCGCCTTCAAGAACTCCTGGCTGGCGCCGCGGAAAGCGGCGTCGTGTAGGAGCCTGATGGCCGGGGTCACGACCTCGCCGTGGATGAACTGCGAATCGATGCGGATCAACTGGCCATTCTCGAATCGATAGCCGATGGCGTGCTCTCGAAAACGGATGTTGAGTTCCGCAATCGCCTCAATTGGAGACTGCGTGACGTTGAAGTCATGCCGTTGGAAAGCGCTGGCCGCGGAAGACCATCGCTCCCACGCGATGGGAATCGCTTGAAACGTCAGCTCTATCAAGTCGAGCGCAGGAAGGGTCTCCGCCTTGAGAAGGAAGTTCTGACACTGCAAGAACGGATCCTGTCCCGAGCGTGGATCCAGCTCAAATACGCCCTGCTCCCTTGCGAACGCGTTATGGATCTCGACCCAAGCAATCGAGCACGGGGCCGAGCCCAAATAGCGGTCGGGAGCCACGAAGGGCCCGATTGACGCCACCCAGATATGGCAAACCTGTACGCGGAACGCGATCGGCAGTTTGTCGTACTGGTAAACGTCGGCCTTTCCGGCACTGGCAGCCCGAGCAAGCCGTTTCGAGAGCGTGTCTAAAATCGCCATGGCGGAAACGGTCCCCCTTTCGGGACCGTGCAGAATAGTACCTAACCTGAGGGAAACTTCGATGGGGTGTAGCTTGCAAGCACCGCGTTAGCGCTGCGGTAGCCCCCAGTCAAGTGCGCCACATGGGCGGTTCTACGCCCCGCCCAGAGTGAGGATCGTAGCAGAGGCGTGAAGCCGCTTCAACGAAGCGGTTATCGAATACATCGCCGCCTTATCGCTCAGGACTTCGCTTTCTTCGAAGGTTTCGCCTTGCCCGCGATCGCTTCGCGAACGAGCGCCTTGAAGGCGGACGCGTCGACTTCTTCGCCTTCGCGGATGTCGATCGCGCGGCGTGTGTTTCCGTCGAGACTCGAGTTGAAGAGACGGGCCGGATCCTTCAGGGACGCGCCCCTGGCGAAGGTAAGCTTCACGACATTCTTGTAGGATTCGCCCGTACAGATGATGCCGTCGTGCGACCAAATCGGCGTGCCAATCCACTTCCATTCCTCGACGACGTCCGGGTCTGCTTGCTTGATGAGCTTGCGCATTCTGCTGAGGGTTTCCCCGCGCCAGTCCCCGAGTTCGGCGATTCTCTTCGAGATGAGCTCCGATGCCGGCTGGCCCTGGCTCGCGCCCGGCTTTTTCATGTTCTCATCCTAGAAGTGCCAGAAATACGGTGCGCGCCCTCATCGCGGCTCAGGCGGGTTGAGCGGCTTCCGGTTCCGGCAACAAACCGAGCTGACGCAGCAGCGTCGCAGAGTCGAAGTAGACGTCATCCTGCGCGATCAACCCATCGGCGCCGAACGTGAAATGCGAGCAGCCGAGCAGCCCCTCCACGCGGCGGTGGGTCGGCGGGATGCCCATCCACTCTCCCACGTTGGTTCCGGTCATCGTCCATTCGAGCCACACGTGCTCGCCGCATTCGTACAGTCCGCGGGGCTCGAGCGTGTAGTCCAACGCGCGCCAGACCACCTCCCTCCCGGCCTGGATCTGCTCGCGGCCCTCGTTGACCTCACCGGTCGCGACCACGCGCAGCACGCCGTCCCGGGCGAAGCAGGCGGCAAAGCCGGCCGCGTCGTGGCGGTTGTAGACCGCGAGCATACGCTCAACGGTTTCCTTCAGATCACTCATCGCCTCGTCCTCCTGGTAAGCACGTGCAAAGGTGTTCGCTAACGCAGATAACGTCCGACTTCCTGCCGTCGCCACACATAGGCGAGCACTGCGTTCGCGCCGGAGTAGCCCGCGGTCAGGTGCGCGACCGCGGCGGGCCACGCCCGACCCAGACCCGATCATATCACGGCAAACGCTTGGTTGTTCGGACCGAATTTGTGTCGAACGGTGCCAGGTGGCGGGCGCTGGTAGGCTTCGTCGATCGCGCGGTGAGTGAGTGGACGGCGGCATGAGCCAGCAGGACGTCGCGGCGCTGGTGTCGGAGGTTGACCGGGCGCGGGGGCGGCTCCGCGCGCTGCTGCGCTCGAAGAATCCGGGTGCGCTCGCGAGGCGGCCGGCTAACGGTGACTGGTCGATCATCGAGAACGTGCGGCATCTGCTGTTCGCGGAGCAGGCGCACCTCGGGCGGTTCCTGGCGGGCGGCTTCGAGTGGAGTCCTGCGGGTATGAGGCGCCGGACGAGCAATGAGGCGTCGGTGCCCGGGTTGTCGGTGGTCGGAACTGGCGTTACTTGAGCACGACGTGGGGATAGCGTCGACAAGGCAAACTTCGATGCTACGTGACCGTTGCGACATAGTAGCCGTTCGTCGTCGATGGAGCGGGCCGTGCGTGGGCGGGATATTGCATTGCAACCGCCGCCGCCTGTAGGCTCCCGCGTATGACTCGCATCGCCATCGAAACGCTCGTCGCGCAGATGGAGGCCGCCTATCGCGGCGACCCGTTCCATGCGCTGCGCAAGAACGTCGAGAGCGTGCGGCCCGAAGAATGGAGCGTGCGCCCGGCGAGCTGGAGCGTCGACGAGTTCGGGACGCAGCCGGAGCTTTCGATCTGTGACATCACGCTGCACGTCGCGGGCGCGAAGTTCATGTACGCCGACCGCGCGTTCGGCGATGCGTCGCTCGAGTGGGGCGATATCAGGCTGCCGCCGCTGGATATGAAGCCGGTGCTCGACTGGCTGGACGAGGGCCACCGCTTGCTCGCGGGAGGCCTCGCCGCGCTCGAAGACGACGCGGAGTTGAGCGTCGAGCGCCCGGCGCCGTGGCGCCTGCCGATGCGTCGCGCGCAACTGATGAGCATCGTGATGAACCACGACCTCTATCACTCGGGAGAGATCAACCGGCAACGCGCACTGCTTCGCGGTGCGGAGGGGTGGGAGCGCGCGGGCGATGCGCACGGATCAGGATGAGCGGGCTGTTCGTCTTTCCGGTTATTCGACCTTTGCCTGAGCGCGCGCTAGACCGATCGCGCCAGCGGGCTACGCGAGCACGCGTCCGCCAATGACAATGGCGAGCCCTGCCGTGGTGACCATCGCAAACTCGAGGAGCACCGCGCGGTCGAGGTGGTCGGCGAGGTAATGCGAGATGACGCCCGTCGTGAGGTAGAAGACGAGCAGGATGAAGACGCCCGCCAGGAAGCCTTCGAGCGGGATGAAGTACAACACCCACCGCGCTTCGCCGACGATGACGCCGATGACGGCGGCAAACACGAGCGCGCGGATCGGATCGGCCTCGGCCTCGCGAAAGATCTCGATCGAGAGCAGCATGCTGATCATGCCGACGGTGAACGCGGCGGGCAGCAGGTCGACGTCGAAGCCGTACACAACCGCATAGAAGCCGAATGCGGTGAGATACGTGATGACGTTGAGTGCGAAGCGCGCCATCGGGAACTGCGCGTGTTCCGGCTCGACGGACAAATGCTCGGCATAGAGCGCGCTCGCCATCAGCACGGTCGCGCCGAGGACCGCCGGGATCTGCCAGTAGCCAAGGATGACATCTTCAAGAAAGAGCCCCGCCGAAAGCGTGAACAACACCGGCACGAAGAGATACGGCGCCGTATCGGCGATCGTGTGAAACTGCGCGCGCGGATGCGATCGGATGATGCCATCGGCGCCGAGTCCGACGATGGCGGTGAGCGCGAGGAGGATCCACGGCCGCACCGGATCGAGCGAGATGAACATCGCCAGGCCGATGCCGAAGACGATGGCGAGAAGCGGGATGCGCCCGGCGCGGGATGCACCCCGGGTCTGCTGCAGGCCAGACGATCCATCGTGGAGTGGCGGGACGCTCCGCTCGAGCGTAGGAGATGTAGCCATAGGAAGGTGCCTCGACGACGTGCGAGCGTCCCGGGAGGGGACGAACCGAGCCGTCCAGCGACAGGCGATCTTAACCGTGGCTTCGAACAGGTGTCAAACTGGTGGTTGGTCGCTGGTGGGTGGCTGGGAAGCTTTGGACACAGATTGGCACAGATGTACGTCCGCAGGACTCGGGCGGGGGCGGGAAATGACTCGTCCGCAGATGTAGCCGATGGGACCGATGTTGGGACGACTGGGAGTGGCTCGTCCGCAGATGTAACAGATGGGACAGATGTTGGGACGACTGGGATCGGCGTCCGCAGGCAACAGATAAAGAAAGGCTGTTGTTGATCGACTATGACGCGGCTTGCCCGTACAACTTGTGGCGCGTGAATGGGCGGAGAGATCCCTCGCTGCGGCTCGGGATGACGGCGTTCCGGGGCGTGCCGACGCGGGATACGGTATCCGCAGATGTGACAGATGAGGCAAATGTTGGCCGGTTCTGCGGCGACGGCGGTGCGTGACGACGCATCTCCCGGTTAGACGGGCGCATCACCTGGCAGGTGCGGCGGTGATCAGCGGCGGGGGCGCGATGGCGCGGGCTTTGTTTTCTTTGCGGCGGGCTTTGTTGGTTTTGCACCGTTCGTCGTCACGCGGACCGCTGTCGTGCGCTTGCGGGAGCGTTTCGCCCAGGACGGAGCTTCGAGGCCGTAGATCTCGGCGCCGTTCAGCCACCAGAGGCGCTCGCGGCAGTCGTCGTCGACTTCGAGCAGGTCGAAGATGGTGTCCCATCGGCGCACGTGCTGGCCGATCTTCTCGGGGGCGGTGTCAGAGCCGAAGATCAGCTTCTCGAAGCCGATCTCGTGGCCGATCAGGCGGCGCTCGACGGCGTGCCGTTCGATCATGGTGCCGCCGCTGAAGTCGAAGTAGACGTTGTGGCGCCACCGCGCGACGGACGCCGCCTCGTCGTAGTTGCCGGTGCCGCCGAGGTGGGCGCCAATCAGGCGCAGGCGGGGGAAGTTGTTGGCGATCGTGTCGAGGTGGAAGGGCCGCATGCGCATGGCGGACATGTTGCGCGGCGCCGCCATCTGCTCCCAGCGGCGGTACACGTCACGCGCTTCCTGGCTGCGCCGCGGGTGCGTCAGCGAGTAGTCGAGTCCGCCGCCGATGACGCCCATATGCAGGAGGATCGGCAGGCCCTGCTTCTCGGCTTCCTCGTACATCGGGAAGTAATCTTCGCAGTCGTAGTCGCGCTTGACGCCAATCATCTTCAGCCCGCGGTAGCCGATCCCGACGAGTTCGCGCACCTGCTCGGGGGTGGTGACCTCGGGGTCGACCATGGCGGACGGGATCCACAGATCCTCGTGCTGGCGGGCGTACTTCATCGAATCCTCGTACGACAGCCCGAAGCGGCCCCCGCACAGCAGGTTCGCCTTCGTGACGCCGGCGGCGATCGCATGCTCGTAGAGGTTCTCGACGAGCGGCGCCGGGTCGGCGTCGGGCTTCTCCCAGTTGCGCGGGAAGTGCATGTGGATGTCGAAGATCTTGCGCATCAGTGGTGAGTCCTTCGTAGTCAGTCGCCAGTCGCCGCGATCAGTCTGACATATTGTCGCCTGTGGGCGGGTGAGGTTGCGTTCGGTCTCGTGGTGCGTGAGTCGCGGGCTGAAAGTCTGCGCCACGCCGCGCGTTAGATAGCGCCGGCTTCGCGGAGGGACGATCTGGTTCCGGGAGTAATCGAGGGAGAGGACTTGGTCGCCGCGAGGAGATTCTTCGCTGCGCTTCGCTTGCTCTGAATGACGGGAGCGGCGATTCGGTTGCTCTGAATGACGGGAGCGGCGATTCGGTTGCTCTGAATGACGGGCTCGGCGGGTGGGTGTAGGCGAAGGCGATTGTCGTGATGGAGATTCTTCGCTTCGCTCTGAATGACGGGGCGTCAGTATGCACTAGATGGCGCCGGCTTCGCGGAGGGACGTGATCTGGTCCCAGGAATAGCCTGACGACAGCAGGATCTCCTCGGTGTGCTGGCCGAGTTCGGGCGCGGCGGCCGCGATGTGCGCCGGCGTTTCGCTGAAGCGCCACGGGGCGCCGACGACCTGCGTCGTGCCGTTCGAGGGGTGCTCAACGTCCACGAGGTACCCGTTGGCGAGCGCCTGCGCGTCGGCTGTGAGCTGTTCGTAGTCCTGCACGGGGCCGCAGATCATGTCGTGCGATTCCAGGACGTCGATCCACTCGCGCGTGGTCTTCGCGAGGAACTTATCGTCGAGCAGTTCGTAGAGGACTTCGAGGTTGTTGCGGCGCACGCCTGCGTTGACGAAGCGATCGTCGTGCTCCAACTCCGGCATGCCGACGGCCTGGCAGAACGCCGGCCATCGATCGTCACCGACGCCGCCGACGACCGCCCAGCCGTCGGAGGTCTGGAACGTGCGCCAGATCGTCGGCAGGTAGGAGTGGCCGCGGCCGCCGCGGTTCGGTTTGCGGCTGAGGATGAAGTACTGCAATTCCCACGCCTGCGCCGCGATCTGCGTGCCGAACAGCGACGTATCGATGCGCTGGCCGGCGCCGGTGGTCTTGCGCGCGTAGAGCGCGGCGGTGACGGCGAGCGCGAGGTTCACAGCGCCGATGTAGTCGGCGATCGCGACGCCGGCCGGCAGCGGGCCGCCGTCTTTCTCGCCGGTGACCGACATGAGGCCGCCGCGCGCCTGGGCGGCGATGTCGAAGGCGGGATGTTCGGCCTTCGGGCCAGCGGGGCCCCAACCGGAGGCGTGCGCGTAGATGATCGTCTCGTTTAGCGGGCGTAGATCGTCGTAGCCCAGACCGAGGCGCTCCATGACGCCGGGGCGGAAGTTGTGCACCATCACGTCCATCCGCGGGATGAGCGTGCGGACGACGTCGCGCGCCGCTTCGATCTTGAGATTGAGCGTGATGCTGCGCTTGCCGCGATTGTGCGCGAGGTGATAAGCGCTGAAGCGATTCTCGCCCGTCAATGCCAATACGCGGCCGAGGTCGCCGAAGACAGTCGGCTCGACTTTGATCACGTCGGCGCCCATATCGGCCATGATCAGCGTCGCCTGCGGCCCCTGCTGGAACACTGTGAAGTCGATCACCTTGACGCCGTCGAGCGGACCCGGCATGACAATCCCCTCCTCGTGCTGAGCGATGGAGGCAGCCTACGACAACAACCGCGGCCATGCGAGCGCTCCTATCGGGCGGTCACGGCGCCGTGATACGGTTGCTCCATGCCGGAGATCCCCGACCTGGAAGCCATTCGGTCGTTCTTCAACGAGCGCATCCTCGACGTCGAGATGACCGGCGCGGAGGTGATGATCACGCCGGTCATCCGCACAGGCGCCGCCGACTTCGCGGCGGAACTGACCGGCAACCGCATCACCGGCATTGAGAGGTACGGCAAGTTCCTGCTCTTCGCGCTCGCCGACGACTACGTGATGGTCGTCAATCCGATGCTGACGGGCCGGTTTCTCTACGTGCACCCCTCCGAGAAGAAGAAGGGCAAGCTCGTCTTCACGATCTCTCTCGCGAACGGGATGCAGATCCGGTACGCCGATCAGCGCGTGATGGGAAAGGTGTACGTCGTGGCGGCCGACCAGGTGGCGAGCGTGCCGACGTTCGGCGAGATGGGGCCGGATGCGCTCGCGGTGACGGAAGAGGACTTCCGGAAGCGGATCCGCAAGCACACGGGCGCGATCAAGAACGTACTGACGAACTACAAGTTCATCGCCGGCATCGGCAACGCGTATTCGGACGAGATCCTGTTCCGCGCGCGCATCGACCCGTTTCGGAAACGCAGCGCGATGTCGGACGAGGAGATCGGCGACGTGTACCGCGCGATCGGCGAGACGATGGACTGGGCGATCCCGATCCTGCACGAGCACTTTCGCGACACGCTGCATTACGAAGAGTGGCGCGAACACCTGAAGGTGCACCGCAAAGGCGGCGGCGACCGCAGCAATTCCGACGAGGGGCGTTGTCCGCGTTGCGGCTCGTACCTGGCGCAGATCACGCCGAACGACCGCGTGACGACGTGGTGCCGAACGTGCCAGAAGTGAACCGGCCATGCAGGTAAAGACGTTCGTCAACGCCCGCATCGTGTTCGAGACGCGGATCCACGAAGGCTGCGTGGTCGTCCGTGACGGCGTAATCGGCGGCGTGCACATCGGCGCCTGCCCGATCCCGCACGACGCGGAGGTCATCGACTGCGGCGGGCGCTATCTCGCGCCGGGGCTGATCGACGTACACGTGCACGGCGGCGGCGGACACTCGCTGATGACGGACGACCCGGACGAAGTACGCGCGTACGCGCGGTGGGCCGCGCGGCGCGGCGTCACGGGGTTCCTGGTCAGCACGTCGGGGCGGGACCACGCGGAGATCGTGCGGCGGCTCGAAGCGCTGGCGCCGGTCGTCGGGTGCGAACCGGGGGCGGCGCGCGTGCTGGGCTTTCATCTCGAAGGCCCGTACATCAATCCGGCGCGGAAAGGCGCGTTCCCGCCGCAATGGCTGCGCGCGCCCGACGTCAACGAGTACTGGGAGCTTGTCGCCGCATCGGACAAGCAGGTGCGGCAGGTGACGCTCGCGCCGGAGTTGCCGGGCGGCGACGCGCTCATCGAGGCTGTGTTGGCATCCGGGGCAGTGGCTGCGATAGGGCACACCGACGCGTCGTACGACGAGGCGATGCACGCGTTCGAGCTGGGCTGCACGCACGTGACGCACTGCTTCAACGCGATGCGGCCGTTCTCGCATCGCGACCCCGGATGTCTCGCCGCGATCATGGCCTCCGACGGCGTCACGGCCGAACTGATCGGCGATGGCGCGCACGTCGATTACGCCGCGGCGAGCGTGCTGCTGCGGGCGAAAGGGGCGCAGGGTATCGTCCTGGTGACGGACGGCATGACGCTCGCGGGCACGGGGGATGGCGAGGCGCAGTGGGAGGGGCAGGCGATCCGCGTCGAGGGGGGCAAGGCGGTGCGCGTCGCCGACAGCACGATCATCGGCGGCGTGATCACCCTCGACCAGACGGTGCGCAACGCCGTTCAGCACCTGGGCGTGCCGCTCCAGACGGCGGTCGCAATGGCCGCGACGCACGCGGCGCGCGCCATGCGGCTTGACATGCGCTACGGCGCGGTCGAGCCGGGGCTGGCCGCGGACTTCGTGTTGCTGGATGATGCACTGAGCGTGCAGGACACCTACGTGGGGGGACAGCTCGTGGGAGGATGACCATGACTGTGCTGTTTCGACCGGTCGCGCCCTCTGACTGGATCCAGATCGGGCGCGTCGCGCATGAAGCGCTTCCGAACGCAGCGGACGACAATCGCGAATGGCTCGACGCGCGTCGCTCTCTTGATGAACTATCGCGCCGCCGCCGGCAGTACGTCGTCCAGGAGGATGGCGCCGTCGTGGGGTACGGCGCGATCGAGGAGGACGTAGACGACGGACGCTGGCGGCTCTTCGTCGTGATGAGCCCCGAGCGGCTCAACGGCGCGCCGGGCAACCAGACGTTCGCTCGAATGCTGTCCGAAGCGCGCGCCGTCGGTGCGGAGACCCTGTGGATGCGCGAAGAAGCGAGCGATCTGGCAATAGCGACGTTCGCGCGCCGCCACGAACTCGTCGAGACGCAGCGCTACACCGCCGGTCCGTTGCCGGTCGTTGTGTACGAGCGGGAGTTGAGTCAGGCGTGATCCTTGGCGTTGCCTTCAGGCGGTTCCGGCAACTGTTCGTAGAGTTGGAATAGGACGCCGCCGGACGCCTTCGGGTGTACGAACATCTCCTTCCAGTCGTAGCTGACGCGCGGCCCGCCGAACGGCTCGATGCCGCTCGCGCGCAGGTCGGACGCCGCGCCGTCGGCGTCGGCGACTTCGAGCGTGACGTGGTGGAGGCCGGGGCCGCGCTCACGCAGGAACTTGGCGATGAAGCTGTCGTCGCCGATCGGCTCCAGGATTTCCCACTGCATCTGGCGCTGGCCGTCGGGGCCGGGCACGTCGAGCACGACGCCGGCGAAGCCCGCCTCGTCGTTGCGGAAGCGGCCGGCTTCCTTCCAACCGAAGATGTCCGTAAAGAAGGGCAATGAGTCGTCGATCTTCCAGACCGCCATGCTGACGTGATCGACGCGCTTGAGTCCGACTGCCAAAGGTACCTCCCCTGATCGCCCCGGGTGAGGGCCATGGATGCGCGTGGCATTGAACCAGCTTTTTCATGCTTGCGGAACCGCGCGCGCGGCCCAAACGCGTGCTACCGCATCGGGAGCCCGGAGCCAGTATCTGCATCAGCCGATGTAGATGTGGTCCGTGCCTCGCTTTCCGTTGACTCGCACCGGAAAAACGACAGGCCGAGCGCGAGAACAACTATTGCAGAGAGCGTGATAACAACGAGCCGGCGCCGGACATTCATCAGTTTGCCTCTTACGCGATCGTCACGATCAGCAGAACTATCGTAAAAAAGGACGACAATGCGAAGGAGACGTACGCGTTCTCACGAGCCCGCTCGCGCGGAGCGCCGGTTCTAGTTGAGCCTTCGTCAACAAGGCTCCACGCGGCAATCCCGATTCCCGAAACAGCGACGGCAACCAAGCCAGGATCGAATTTCTCGTACCATATCATCGTTACGACTGATCCCAGCCCGATCGCCGCGAAGAAGGCTCCAAGATAGCGCGATCCCCCCCTGGCTTCCGCGGATGACGCCGTTGTAGATGAGGGCCCAACGGAGTGTGACAAGCCACCCGATCGCCACGCAGATCCACACAACTAGCACGTTCGTCCAGCCACCGAGTACCCCGTCTCGCTCATTGATCTCGTGCATTCCGCGTGGGCCGTATCGAACCAACTTTTGTATTGATGGTAGTGCAGCCTCGTACGGCGTGCGGCTGTACGTCCCCAGTGCCGCGGGAGACGAAAGGAGGGGTGGATTGCTCCGCCGCTCCTCGTGTTGCCGTTCGTTCCGGTTACGCCGAAACGGGCTGTGGCTCCGCCTTCGCGCGCGCGCCGGCTTTCTCGAACGTGAACTCGCCCTCTCGGTAGTCGACGCGGACGACGTCGCCCTCCTTGAACTCGCCGGCCAGGATGTGCCGCGCGAGCGGGTTTTCGAGGCGACGCTGGACCGTGCGGCGCAGCGGCCGCGCACCGTACGTCGGGTCGTAGCCCTCTTTCACCAATTCGTCCTTCGCGGCCTGCGTGACTTCGAAGTCGATCGTGCGGTCCTCGAGCCGGTTGCGCACTTCGTTGATCATCAGGTCGACGATCTGCTGCAGCTCAGCGGGCGTCAGCGGCTCGAAGATGATGATCTCGTCGATACGGTTGAGGAACTCCGGCCGGAAGGTCTCGCGGAGCGCCTTCTCGACCTGTTCCTGCCGCACCGACCGCTGACCGTCGTTCTCGCTGCGGGTCGCGAAGCCGGTGGGGCCGCGTGCGTCGGAGCCGGTGCCGAGGTTCGACGTCATGATGATGATCGTGTTGCGGAAGTCGACGGTGTGGCCCTGCCCGTCGGTCAGCCGGCCGTCTTCCAGGATCTGGAGCAGCAGGTTGAACAGGTCAGGGTGCGCCTTTTCGACCTCGTCGAACAGGATCACGCGGTACGGGCGGCGGCGCACGGCTTCCGTCAGCGATCCGCCCTCTTCGTAGCCGACGTATCCCGGCGGCGCGCCGACGATCCTCGAAACGGTGTGCCGCTCCTGATATTCGGACATGTCGAGGCGGATCAGCGCCTCTTCATCGTCGAACAGGTACTCGGCGAGCGCGCGCGCGAGTTCCGTCTTGCCGACGCCTGTCGGGCCGAGGAAGATGAAGCTGCCAATCGGCCGCTTCGGGTCCTTGAGCCCGGCGCGGGCGCGTCGCAACGCTTCGGCGACCGCTTCGATCGCCTTGTCCTGGCCGATGACGCGACCGTGCAACGTCTCCTCGATGTGCAGCAGCTTCTCGGCTTCGCCTTCGAGCATGCGGCTGACAGGAATGCCCGTGATCGACGCGATCAGCGCGGCGATGTCATGCTCAGCGACGGTCATATCGGCGCTGTCGTGCGACTGTTGCCATTCTGCCTTGAGCCGGTCGTAGTCGGTCTGCAGCGTCAGCACTTCCTGGCGGAGCTGCGCCGCGGCCGCGAAGTCCTGGCGGACGGCGGCTGTTTCGATCTCCATGTTCAACTCGTCGAGACGCTCTTTGAGCGCGCGAATCTCCGGTGTGAGCGACTGCTGCTCGATCACCTTCTTGCTCGACGCTTCGTCCATGAGATCTATCGCCTTGTCCGGCAGGTGTCGCTCGGTGAGGTAGCGGTCGCTCAGGCGCGCGGCCGCGACGAGCGCCTCGTCGGTGATCCGCACCTTGTGGTGCGCCTCGTATTTTGGTCGCAGCCCCTTGAGGATATCGATCGACTGTTCGACCGTCGGCTCATCGAGGAACACAGGTGAGAAACGCCGCTCGAGCGCCGGATCCTTCTCGATGTACTTGCGGTACTCGTCGAGCGTGGTGGCGCCGATGACGCGCAGTTCGCCGCGCGCGAGCGCGGGCTTCAGCATGGTGCTGGCGTCGATCGCGCCTTCGGCGGCGCCGGCGCCGACGACCTGGTGAATCTCGTCGATGAAGATGATCACCTCGCCTTCGGCGCGGCGGATCTCGTCCATGACGGACTTCAGCCGCTCCTCGAACTCGCCGCGGAACTTCGCGCCGGCGACCATCGAGCCCATGTCGAGCGCGAGCACGCGCTTGTCGCGGATGTTCTCCGGGACATCGCCCGCGACGATGCGCTGCGCGAGCCCCTCGGCGATCGCCGTCTTGCCGACGCCCGCCTCGCCGATGATGACCGGGTTGTTCTTGGTGCGCCGGTTCAGGATCTGGACGACGCGCTTGATCTCCATGTCGCGTCCGATCACCGGATCGAGCTTTCCGTCGCGCGCGGCCTGCGTCAGGTCGACGCTGTACTTTTCCAGCGCGCCGTAACGGCTCTCCGCCGTCGGCGAATCGACGCGCGCGCTGCCGCGAATGTCCTGCAACGCGCGGTAGATGCGTTCCTTGTCGATGCTGAAGTCGCGCAGGATCCGCGACGCGTCGCCCTCCCGTTCGTCGGCGATCGCGATCAGCAGGTGCTCGACGCCGACGAACTCGTCCTGCAGGCGTTCGGCCTCGGCGTTCGCCGTCTCGAGCATGCGGACGATGCGGGGCGTCGTGTAGACCTGCACGACGTCGTAGGCGAGCTTCGGCGAGCGTGACAGCGTCTCGACCACGCGCTCGCGCAGCTTCGAGACGTCGGCGCCAGCCCGCTCCAGGATCTGATTGGCGAGGCTATCGGGATGCTGCAGCAACGCGAGCAACACGTGCTCGACATCCCACTGCGAGTGGCGCTGCGTGCGCACGAGGTCCTGCGAGGCCGCGAGCACTTCCTGCGCCTGCTGTGTGAATCTATCTTGTCGCATCATGTCGTCTGTCTCCCCGTATTCGTCCCCGAAAGGCTCTACGCGTGGTTACCGTCTCTATCGGTCCGTCCTTGCCGGCAGGCGCCCGTCGCGGAAGCGCTGCAGTTCGTTGCGCAGGCGCTCCATCTCCTGCTCCATCTGCTGCATCCGCTCGTTCATGCGGAGGATCACCTCAACGCCCGCCAGGTTCACGCCCAGGTCGTTGATCAGCCGCTGCACCTGCAACAGCCGCGCGACGTCGGAGCGCGAGTACATGCGCACGTTGCCGCGCGTGCGCTTCGGCTCGACCAGGCCGACGCGCTCGTACTGGCGCAGCGTCTGCGCGTGCATGCCTACCATGCGGGCGGCGATCGATATGACGAAGCACGGATCGTCATCGTCGAAGATGTCGTTGCGCATCTCTCCGGTCATCTCGTACTCCCTTAGACGCCGGCGGCGCTGAGTTGTTCGAACAGCTCGCGCTGCCGGTCGTCGAGTTGTTCCGGCAGGCGGACGCGCACGCGCGCGTGCAGGTCGCCGCGTCCGTCCTTGTTCAGTCTCGGCATGCCGAGCCCGGCGAGCTTGAAGACGCGCCCGTTCTGCGTGAGCGGCGGGATCTTCAGCATCACCTTGCCGGTCATCGTCGGCGCCGCGATCTCGCCGCCGAGCACCGCCGTCGTCAGCGGCACGTCGATGTCGACGCGCAGGTCGTCGCCCGTACGCTCGAAGCGCGGGTGCTTGCGCACATCGACAAGCAGCACGACGTCGCCGCGCTGGCCGCCGGCAGCGGCCTGGCCTTCGCGCGCGATGCGCACCTTCGAGCCGCTCGTGACGCCGGCGGGAATCTTCACTTCCAGCCGCCGCGGCTTCTGCACCTCGCCGAGGCCGCCGCATGTGTGGCAGGTCGCCCCCGCGATCTCGCCGACGCCGCCGCACGTCGGACAGGCCTCGGTCGTCATGGTCTCCAGCGTACGCGTCGTGCCGTGAAACGCCTCGTCGAGCGTGATCTCGACGGCCTGCTCGATGCTTGGCGGTCGCCGGGGCGCCGTGCGCGTGCGAGTGCTGCCGCCACGACCGAAGAACTGGCTGAACACGCCGCCCAGCTCGCCCAGGTCGTCGACGTCGAACGTCTGGAAGCCGGCGCCGTTCCCGTAGGAGGTGCGCTGTCCACGCTGGCGCTGCATCTCTTCGATCTGGTCCGCGTGCTCCCAGTTCTCGCCGTACTTGTCGTACTTCCGGCGCTTCTCCGCGTCCGAGAGCACCTGGTGTGCGGCATTGATCTCCTTGAAGCGGGCCTCCGCCGTAGCATCGCCCGGATTGACGTCTGGGTGATATTTCCGGGCGAGCTTGCGGTAGGCGGAGCGGATCTCCTTCTCGGAGGCGCTGCGCTTGACGCCGAGCAGTTCGTAGAGATTGGCAGCCATCGAAAGCGGTCGTTCCCTTCTCGCTCAGATACGAATCCATTGTACCAAGGACGCAAGTAACTTGCCAGTCATAGACTCAATCTTCTTGCCGAGGACAATCGGCGCGAGAGGTCCCAGCCCCAAGTTCAACCTACATCCATGGCCATGGCGATACTGCACACCTGCGCGCTGGAGGGTCTATCGTCGTCGTGGCATCGTGGCACCGGCGGTGTCTTGACTGCGGGCTGGGAGGCGGCCGCGGCACGGTCGCTGCCGGTGAGCGGCGCCCGCCGGGGGTTAGCGATCGACGAGCTCCCAGACCGTCTCGAGCTCGGACTCGTACACGACGCGCGACCGTGGCTCGAAGCGCTGACGCAGCGCATCGGCGATGTACAGGCAAGGCCTCGTGCCTGGCTGGCAGTCGGAGTACTCGTCGGACGCCGGCAAGAACGCCTCTTTCGAGAACAGTACGCGGCTCGCGTCAGAAGCCTGGATCAGATCGTCGATCTCCTCGAGCGCCTCGTTGGTCTCGACGATGTCCCACTCGTCGATGTCAAGCACGTCAGCGTGCGCGAAGTACCGCAAGTACGCGCTCTGAATGAAGCCGTTGGTGACGACGAGATCGCCCGGCGACGTTTCCGACTCGTACCAGGCTGTCCGTTCCCGCCAGTAGTCATTCTCTTCGGTGAGTTGCGGAGCGATGTTGCCCGCCAGGTTGACGATGAACAGCGCGCCAAGAAGTATGAAGACCAGTCCGGTCGCGCGTGCGCCGTCGCCTGCCAGCGGCACGGCGATCAGGATCGCCGCGGGCACCCAGAGGGCGATCCAGAACTCCGGGTTGACGGGCTCCCACCACGTGACGAAGACGGCGTACGGCACAAGCCACGCCAGCGAAAGCAGCGCCAGCGTGCGCGCGGGCCGGTCGAGAGCCGGGCGGCGGAGCCATCGCATCGCCAGCAGCGCGAGCGCGGCAACGGCTGCCGCCGAAGCGGCGAGCAGCACAACAGCGAGCTCGCGCGGATAATCGCGCACGAGGTATGTCTCTTCTCGCAGGCTCTGGTTACCGGAGGCACGGTCCGCGAGATCGCGGACGTCGTCCAGCGCGAAGGCCGAGAGTCCGCCGACGAACGCCCGGGCGGCGCCGACCGCCGCCTTCGGCGCGCTCTGTGCGGATATCACGCCCCACTCACCGGACTGGGCGTAGTCCGTCAGCCACTCGTTCGCCTCCGACGGCGTGTTGGCGTCAACTGTGGCCAGCGCGACGAGGTACAGGGGCACCACCATCACCACGACGGCCGCCGCATATGCCGCGCCGAATCGGAGCATGAGCCGGGGATCCCGGGTCGCAAGAAGGATCGCGGTGACGCCGACGACGCCGAAGAGCACGTTCGTGTTGTGCGCCAGCACCGTCGCGCCCGTCGCGAGCCCCAAGATCGCGAACCGCGGCAGCGAAGGATCGAGCGCGGCGCGATACGCGGCGAAGAGCGCGAGGATCAGCGTCATGGCCGAGAAGGCGTAGACATCGGCGCCCAGGCTGTACGCCCAGTAGCCGTACGACAGCCCGACGACGCCGGTCGCGGCAGCGGCGGCGAGCCGCCCATCGACCGCGGTGCGCATCAGCAACCAGAGCAGCCCGATGCCGGCGGCGCCGAACACGGCGTTCATCGCCTGCACGGGCACGAGCGGCCCGCCGTCGTAGCCTGCGCCATCGGCGATGCGAAACGCGATCCAGCCGAGCCAGCTATGCACGAGGTGGTACGGGTTGAAGATGTCGGAGGCGACGCCGCGGCGGATGTTCTCGAGGTAGCCGATGCTGTCCTCGGCCTCATTGTGGACGCGCACGAGCAGGATCAAGTTCAGCACGCACAGCGCGATGGCGATCGCCAGGGCTTCGCGCCGATGGGTGCGGACGCCTGTGCTCCGCGCGGTCAACTCGGGATCAGCGACAGCCATGCGAGGAGCTTACCGGCGCGCCGCGCTGAGGGCATGAGCGAAACGGTTAATTTGTCGCGGTGCCGAACCCGAGAATGTGAACGCCGGTCGTCAAGAACACGGCGATCAGCCGGCTGTCGTAGCGTCGGCTTGCGGCGTCAGATCGATGGCGACCGCGAGCGCGGTTCGGCCCCAGTCGTCGAGGCCGCTGTCGGCGGACTTCGCGTACTTGTCGAGCAACATGCGGCGCGCCAGCGCGTCCTCCGTCCCGTCCTCGACGATTCTCGCGACGCCTTCGAATGTATGACCGGCGATGCGGACGCCGACGCGCGGGGCTTTCTTCGCGTTCCTCACCCAGTCCGAGCGGTAGCGGCCGCCGGCGAGGATGTAGATGGTGCTGTCGTTCATGGCGAACCAGATCTCGATGGTGTGCGGGTTGCCAGTGACGCGGCCCGTCGTGGTGACGTAGCAGTAGTCCTGATCAGCGCGGGTCGGATCTGCCGTCTGTCCAGGCATGACGCTGCACCGGCGTGCGCTACCGGACCTACTCCTCGATGACTTCGGCAGCGGCGCTGACGACCGGCTCATCGAGCGCCATCGCTTCGGCAGCGCGCGAGCCTTCGGCCGGCTTGCCGATGACGGTCAGTTCGAGCAGTTCCGCGACGTCGAACGTCTTCATGCGCTTGTCCCCGTCGGGCTCTACGGTAGGGATGCCGTCCTCGAACATCTGGATGCAGAACGGGCACGCCGTCGCGATGATCTCGGCGCCGGTGCTGTAGGCCTCCTCGGTGCGGGCGACGTTGATGCGCTTGCCCTTCGACTCTTCGACCCACATGTGCGCGCCGCCGGCGCCGCAGCAGAAGCTGTTCTCGCGGTTGCGGGGCATCTCGACGCGCGAACCGCCGGGCAGCGCATCGACGATGTCGCGCGGGCCGTCGTAGTTGCCGTTGTGGCGTCCGAGGTAGCACGAGTCGTGGTAGGTGATCGCCAGGGGCAACTCGTTCTTGGGGCGCAGCGCGCCTTCGCGCAGCAGTTTGGAGAGGAAGCTGCTGTGGTGGATCACGTCGAACGTGCCCTCGAAGTGAGGGTACTCGTTCGTCATCGTGTTGAAGCAGTGCGGGCAGTTCGTGATGATCTTGCGCACGCCCTTGGCGTTCAGCACTTCGATCAGCGCCTGCGCTTGTGTTTGAAACAGGTACTCGTTCCCGAGCCGGCGCGCCGGATCGCCGGTACAGGACTCCTCCTCGCCCAGGCAGCCCCAGCTTATGCCCGCTTCGGTCAGCAAGCGGGCGACGGCGCGCGTCGTCGGGATGTTGCGGTCGACGAGGGCGCCCGAGCATCCGACCCAGTACAGGTATTCTTGAGAGCCGTCGAACGTCGGCACCTCGAGCCCCTCCATCCACGACGTGCGCGTGTAGGCGGTGCCGCGCCAGGGATGGCCGCGCTGCTCGATCTGCGTGAGCGTCTGCGTCGCGGTCTCGGGCATGTTGGCTTCGTTCATCGTCAGGAAGCGGCGCATGTCTTGCAGGGCCGGGACGTGTTCGATGAACACGGGACACTGGTACTGGCAGGCGCCGCACGTCACGCAGTCCCAGATCGGGTTGAAGCCGACGGCATCGATCAGCGACAACTCCTCGGCGTGGCCGTTGCCGTCTTCCAGCTTGCCGGGTTTTAGCGCGTCCCAGACGAACAGCGGCGAACTGACCTTGTGTACTTCCTGCTCGATGGCGGAGCGCATGTCATGCATGATCTTCTTCGGCGACAGTTCCTTGCCTGTGAGGTACGCCGGGCAGTTGATCTCGCACCGGCCGCACTCCGTGCAGGTGTACGGATCGAGCATCTGCTTCCACGTCAGATCCTGGATCTGGCCGGCGCCGAAGCGCTCCAGGTTCTCGAAATCCTTGATCGGTTGAAGCTGGCCCGTCGACGCGATGCGGCGGAAGAGGATGTTGAAGGGCACGGTGAGCACGTGCGAGTGCTTGCTGTAGGGCAAGTAGTTCAAGAACAGGAGGAAGTCATAGAGGTGTGCGTACCACCAGAAGACGAGCATGCCCTCCATGACGCTCTCCGACATCGTCGCCTGCCAGAACTGCGCCAGGGGCCACGCGACGAAGGACCAACCCTGACCGGACTCCGGGTGCAGGGCGATCTCGAAGCTGTTCGTCATGATGTCGGTGACCATGAGGAACGCGATGAAGAAGAGGATCAGCCAGGCGTCGAAGTTGAACGTCATGCGGGCGGGCTTCCAGAAGCGCCGCTGCCACGCAGCCATGCCGCATCCGACGAGCACGAGGATGTTGAACTGGTCCATCGGCGCGCGGACGAGCACATCGTAGAAGATGCCGCCCCACGATTCGGGCGCCAGGTCGTTGTCGACGCCCTTGATCAGGAAGTTCAGCGTCCGCACTTGCAGGACGATGAAGCCCCAGTAGATCAGCGTGTGCAGCAGGCCGCTGTACCAGTAGCGCAGACGGGCGACGCGCGTGTTGCCGACGAGATACGGCACGAGTGAGATGAGACGTTCGCCAAGCTTGTCGAAACGCCAGTCGCCGCGGCCCTGCGCGAAGACGGAGACCTTGACGGACACCGAGTACGCGAAGAACGCCACCGCGACGAGGAAGGAGATGTAGTAGACCCAGTTCCCGGGGAACTCATGTGACGGCAGCAACCGTGATTCCTCCCGCAGCGCTTCGATCCGCGCACCGGATCATATCTACGGGTATTTGATAGGGCAATCGCGCGAGCGCGCCGCGCCGTCGAAGGCGCGACGCTAGCGGCGACGGCACCGGACGCGTTCGAGGATCGTCCACGTCTCCGCGTCGAGCGGGATCCAGCTGTTGAATGCAAAGCCGTCGGTCTCGCTCGCCGTGCTGACGACGCCGCTAAAGCGCAGCTCTCAGAAGTCACATCGCGCCGCGCACATCTGATGGTCAGCAATCGAGCGTCACGGCGCCCTGTGCGACGCGCCACGACTGCGCCTCGCGGGTGAAGGCGGGGGAGAAGCGGTCGGGGTCGGGGCTCGTGATGATGACCTGATCGGCGTCGAACGCGGAGAGCACGCTGGCACGTCGCGACTGGTCGAGTTCCGAGAGCACGTCGTCTAACAGCAGGATCGGTTGCTCACCAGCGCGGTGCGCGAGCACGCGCGCCTCGGCGAGCCGCAGCGCGAGCGCGGCGGTGCGTTGCTGGCCGCGAGACGCGAACGCCGCCGCCGCCTCGCCGCCCAGGATCATCGAAAGGTCGTCACGGTGCGGGCCGCTCAGCGTAACGCCGGCGGCGATATCGCGCGTGTGCATGGCGGTGAGCCGTTCGAGCAGAGCGAGCGACGCTTCGGACGGGTCCGCAGTCGCGAGGCGGTCGGGCGTCCAACCCTCGACGAACCGCGGCTCGTACGCCAGGTCGAAGCGCTCGCGCTCGCCGCTGAGGCGGGCGTGCGCCTCGCGTGCAGTCTCGGCGAGATCCCGCGCCGCGAGCGCGCGCGCCACTGCAATGGCGGCGCCGTCGCGCGCCATCTCTTCGTCCCAGTACGCCAGCTCGTCGCGGGTGGCGGCGCGTTCCTGGATCCGCTTGAGCAGCGCGTTCCGCTGCGTGACCACCTTGTTGTAGCGCTGGAGCGCGCGCAGGTACTGATGGTCGACCTGGGAGAGCATCGTATCGAGGTAGCGGCGGCGGCCAGCGGGCGATCCTTTGACGAGATCCATATCGTCGGTCGTGAAGAGCACGGCGAGTACGGCGCCGTTGACGTCGGACGCGCGCTTCGGGAGTCCGTTGAGCTTGAAGCGCTTCGACGCGATGAGCCTGCCTCGTGCGCCCTCGCGGCCTGCGATCGTGACTTCAACGGAGACGTCGCCGGAGCGCCGTACGCCCTGTCCGAGGACGCGCGCGAATGGCTGCGGGTCATCGCGCGCTTCCCAGGCGAGCATGTCTGCGTCCGTGCTGGCGCGTTCGGAGCGCCCGGTCGCGAGCAGAAATACCGCTTCGAGGAGGTTCGTCTTGCCCTGCGCGTTCTCACCCAGGAACAGCACGGGGCCAGTCGCGAGGTCCAGGTCCTGCTTCGCGTAGTTGCGGAAGTTGGTCAGCGAAAGATGGCGCAGGTGCATCGGCTGTAGGTTAGGGCCGGGCGGTAGATGTTGGTAGGTGGAAGTTGGAGGCGGGAAGCGGGAACGGGAGCGGAACGGGAGGGAAACCACAGATGGACACGGCACTGGACGTTGGAAGCTGGAGGCGGGAAGCGGGAAGCGGGAACCGGGAGGGGAACCACAGATGGACACGGCATTGGAGGCTGGACGCTGGACGCGGGAACCTAGCGTTGTGGGCGCGGTCGAGCGTTATTGGCTGTGGAGGAAGCGCAGACGCAGGCGGAGCGTTTCCGGCCGCGCTTCGTCGACGAAGATCGTGCGGCCGGTACCGGCCGTCAGGCCTTCGGCGATCGCGGAAGCGCTCATGGGCTGCGAGAGTACGAGCTGGATCGCCGCTTCGTCGTCCTGGTAACGGCGCACCGCGGCGCTCTGCACCTGCGGCAGCCGCACGAGCGCGCGCTGCAGCTCCATGAGCCCCTGGAAGCCCGGCACCGACGCGATGGTGACGTCGATGCCCTCCCCGCCCGGCGCGAACGCTGGCTCCATCTCAGGCAGTTGCGGCTTCGCGGGCTGTGCCTGCGGCAGCGGCTGGTGCGCCTGCATGTCCGCGAGCACGTTGACGGCCTCCGTCAGGTCGTTGATGCGCGATCCGATCTGTTCGGTGAATTCGACGAGCCGCGTCAGTACCGCACTGAAGCGCTCCAGCGTCTCGATCAGTTGCGGCGGGACCTGCGGCGCGCGCGCCTGGCGATCGGCCGCGAGGATGACTTCCGCCTCCATCAACCCTTGCGCGAGCGCTCTGGCGATGATCTCCGCGGCGCGGTCTGATGCTTGCTGGTCCGCGGGGGTGTCGTTCGTCATCTCAGATCCAATCGCAGCAACCACACCGTACGACACCGCATCCGTGCGAACGTTCAGCGCTCCGCGCCTGCGTCGACGGCGTGGCGGCCCGCGGCGGCGCCTACGACATCTGACACTGAGTTATCGGCCGGAGAAGCGGGGATCCGAAGCTGAGTATAGCAGGGTGCAGACACCGTCCCGGCATAACAGCAGCTTCGAAAACGGCGCGATCGCCGCCTCCTACGATACCGGCGCGTCAAGGTTACGGGGCGAGGAAGGGGTGCTTAGGGGTGACGCTTGCACAAGTATGGGTGAAACGCTCCCAGTACGACCGCGGCGCCGGAAGACGATCAGCCCATCGATGCGCTTCCGCGGATCGCCATGGCGGTCTATGATCGCGTCCACGTAGCCAAGCATTCCAGGGAGGCCGCCATGACGATCGACGCCAGCAACACCACGCGCGACGATGTGCTTTCCTACCTGCGCGACCGGCGCAACTGGGGGCGCTGGGGCGACGACGATCAGCGCGGCGCCATCAACCTCATCACGCCCGAGAAGCGCGTCCGGGCTGCGCAACTTGTCCGCAGCGGCCGCAGTGTCTCGATCAGCCGCGACCTTCCGAAACGGCCCGGGCGCCATAATCCCTGGCCGGCCCAGCACTTCCTGCAGGTGCATGAGAACGCCGTCACCGACTTCTACGGGATCAACTACCACGGCCACGTGACGACGCACGTCGATGCCCTGTGCCACGTGTGGGATAGCGACGGCATGTGGGGCGGGCGCAAGCCTGCGGAGTCATTCGACACGTTCCTTGGCGGCGCCCTGTGGGGTGGCATCGAGCACTGGCGCGACGGCATCACCACGCGCGGCGTGCTGCTCGACGTGCCGACGTTTCGCGGAACGCCGTACGTCACGGTGGAGGAGCCCGTACACGGCGCCGAACTCGAGGCCATCGCCCGCGCGCAGGGTGTGGCTCTTGAGCCGGGCGATGCGCTCGTCGTATACGGCGGCCGCGAGGCGTACCAGGCGGACCATCGCGACTGGAGTGGCTACCGCGGCCCGAACCCCGGCCTGCACGCGTCGTGTCTGCCGTTCCTGCGCGATCACGACGTCGCCGTGCTGGCGTGGGACCTGATGGACGCGACGCCAAACGACTATCGCGTACCGTGGACGATCCACGGCGCGATCTTCTCGTACGGCATCGCGCTGGTCGACAACTCGGTGCTGCAGCCGCTGGCCGAGGCCTGCGCCGATGAGGGACGCTACGAATTCATGCTCACCTTCGCACCGATACCGGTCGTCGGCGGTACGGGGTCGCCGGTGAACCCGATCGCGCTGTTCTGATGGCGGCAACCCGTTACAAGACGATCACTCTTGTGCGTGACCGGCGCCGTCGCGGTCTTGCGACGCTGATGCTGTCGCGCCCGGACCGGCTCAACGCCATAGACCACGTCATGCACGATGAGATCCAGCACGCGTGCGCAGTACTCCGCGACGATGGCGGCATCCGTGTCGTCGTGCTGACCGGCGAAGGACGGGCGTTTTCGTCCGGCAATGACCTGAAGCCGGCGAAGCGCCCGCCGGCGAAAAACGACATCGAGCGCCGCCACCGCGTCGCGGCCGGAAACCGCACGGCAGACGCGATCGCGACGCTGCCGCAGGTGACGATCGCGGCCGTCAACGGACTCGCGGTCGGAGGCGGCGTCGTCCTCGCGGCGTGCTGCGATTTGCGGCTTGCCGCGCGCTCGGCGTGGTTTTCGATACCGGAAGTCGACCTCGACCTGCCGATGACGTGGAACTCGTTGCCCCGGCTGATGCGCGAGTTGGGGCCCGCGCGCACGAAGGAGCTGGTCATGACGTGCGACCGCTTCTCGGCGGACGACGCGGAGCGGTGGGGCTTCGTGAACCACGTGTACGACGATGGCCGCTTGCTCGACGAAGCGCGCGCGCTCGCCGAGAAGCTGCTCGCGAAGGATGAGCTTGCGCTCGCGACGACGAAGGCCGCGGCGAACGCGCTCGCGAACCTCATGGTGCCGGCCGAAGCGACGTACAGCGACCCGGAACTGCTGCTGCTGGCGGATGCGATGGCGCGACGGCGTCGATCCAATGGCTAGTTTGGCTTTCAAGCGTCAGGGCGGGCGCTCGCTGGGCGAGGACGAAACGAAGCGCCCGGACGAGTCGTCCGGGCGCTTGACTGTTGTGCTGCGCTGTTAGTCCTGGTTGGTGCCGCCGCCGCCGGCGAAGGGGGGACGCGGGGGAGGAGGCGGGGGCCCGCCATCGCCGTAGCCGCCACCACCGCCGGGGCGCCGATCGCGGCCACCGCCGCCGCCACGCCGGTCGCGGCCACCGCCACTACCGCCGTTGCCGCCGCCGCGGCCACCGTAGCCGCCACCACCACCGCCCCCGGGGCGTCGATCGCGTCCGCCGCCGGGGCCGCCGCGACCACCTCGATCGCCGCCGCCGCCGGGGCCGCGGTTCTGGCGTTCCGCTTGCTGACGCTTCACGACCTCCGACGGATCGGTTTCACCGGCGAGCACGGCCCGCCGCGAAAGATTCACCCGGCCCATCGAGTCGATCTCGGTGACCATGACCTGCACTTCTTCGCCGGGCGACACCGCTTCTTCGACGCTCGGCACGCGGAAGTCCGCCAGCTCCGAGATGTGCACCAGGCCTTCCTTGCCGGGCGCAATCTCGACGAAGGCGCCGAAGTTCATCAGGCGCGTCACCTTGCCGGTGTACACCTGGCCGACCTCGACGTCCTTCGTCATGCCTTCGATGATGTCGATCGCGCGGCGCGCCGACTCTTCGTTCGTTGCGCCGATGTACACAGAGCCGTCGTCTTCGATGTCGATCGAAGCGCCGGTCTCCTCGATGATCGAGCGGATGATGCGCCCACCCGGGCCGATAACCGTGCCGATCTTCTGAGGGTCGATCTGCAGGCGGTACATGCGCGGGGCGAACGGCGACATCTCCTCGCGCGGCTCGCTGATCGCCTCGAGCATCCGGTTGAGGATGAACATGCGTCCTTCGCGGGCCTGCGCGACGGCCGCGCGCATGACGTCCATGGGAATGCCCTGGATCTTGATGTCCATCTGGAGCGCCGTGATGCCCTTCTCGGTGCCGGCGACCTTGAAGTCCATGTCGCCCATGGCGTCTTCGAGGCCGGCGATGTCAGTTAGCACCTTGTAGTTGCCGTCTTCACCCATGATCAGGCCCATCGCGACGCCCGACACCGGGGCCGTGATCGGCACGCCTGCGTCCATCAGCGACAGCGTGCTGCCGCAGGCGCTGCCCATCGACGTGCTGCCGTTGCTGGACAGCACTTCGGAGACGACGCGGATCGTGTAGGGGAAGTCTTCGACGCTCGGCAGCACGGGAACGATGGCCCGCTCAGCCAGCGCACCGTGGCCGATCTCGCGGCGGCCGGCGCCGCCCATGCGGCCCGTCTCGCCGACGGAGTACGGCGGGAAGTTGTAGTGGTGCAGGTAGCGCTTGCTCTCGACGGGCGAAAGGTTGTCGAGCTTCTGCGCGTCGCCGACGCCGCCGAGCGTCGTGATACTCAGCACTTGCGTCTGTCCACGCGTGAAGAGGCCGCTGCCGTGCGTGCGCGGCAACAGGTTCACCTCGCAGGTAATGGGACGCACCGTTACCGAATCGCGACCGTCGGGGCGGCGGTCGTGCTTGAGGATCGAATCGCGAATCGTCTTCTTCATGAAGGCGTCGAGGGCCTGCTCGACGGCGCTCTCGCCGTACTGCTCGCCGTACTTCTCGACGAGCTGCGCGCGGTGGTCGTCGAGCGCGCCCTGGCGTTCGTCCTTCGCAAGCGCGATGAACTGCTCGACGTTGCCGGAGAGATCGGCGAACACCTTCTCCTTAAGCGCGTCAGGCGCGGTCTCCGCCACGAACTCCCACTTGGTAACAGGGAACATTTTCGTCAGTTCGTCCTGCAGCTCGATGATAATGCGGTTCTGCTGCTGCGCGAAGTCCATCGCGCCGAGAATGACGTCTTCGGGCGCTTCGCTGGCGCCGGCTTCGACCATCATGATGGCGTCGCGGGTACCGGCGACGACCATGTCGATGAGGCTCTCCTCGAGCTGGTCGAAGGTCGGGTTGACGATGTACTGACCATCGATGTAGCCGACGCGCACCGAGCTCACCGGCCCGTTGAACGGGATCTCGCTGATGCTTAGCGCCGCCGAAGCGCCAACGGTGCCGAGCACATCCGGGTCGTTCTCACGGTCGGCGGAGAGCACGGTGATGACGATCTGGACGTCGTTGCGCATGCCCTTCGGGAAGAGGGGGCGCAGCGGCCGGTCGGTCAGGCGCGCGCTGAGGATCGCCTCGGTGCTGGGGCGGCCTTCGCGGCGAAAGAACGAGCCGGGGATCTTGCCGATCGCGTAGAGCTTCTCTTCGAAGTCGATGGTGAGCGGGAAGAAGTCCATGCCCGGGCGGGGCTTCCTCGCCATGGTGGCGGTGCAGAGCACGACCGTGTCGCCGTAACGCACGGTAACCGCGCCACCCGCGAGCCCGGCGATGCGCCCCGTTTCGAGCGTGAGCGTCTTGCCGCCGAGCTCTCGTGTGACTGTCTTGATATCAGCCATGTTCTGTGTGTTCCTCCATCCTCCATCGAGGTCGTGGTTGCAGGTCATGTCGGACCTGATCGTGGTTGTGTTGATCTGGCATGCAGCCGCCCCTGGCGGTGCGTGTCTTCGACTCGAGGAGGGATTGGTGGTGTTCGGGCGGCGCCGCAGCGTCCGCTAGTGCCATCAGACCGAACTCGAGGGGAGACTCTTTTCTTCCGTTCCCTGCGAAGCCGGACCCTGCCGGTCGCAAATGAAACAGCCTCCGCAGAGGCTGTTCGTCTACTTGCGGAGGCCGAGTCTTGCGAGGATGGTGCGGTAGCGCGTGACGTCCCTGTTATTGAGATACGCCAACAGGCGACGACGCTGCCCGACAAGCTTCAGGAGCCCGCGCTGGGTGTGGTAGTCGTGCTTGTTACGCTTCAGATGTTCGGTGAGGTTGTTGATGCGCTCCGTGAGGATTGCGATCTGGACTTCGGTCGACCCGGTATCGGTCTCGTGGCCCTTGTACTCGCCGATCAGTTCGGCTTTGCGCTCTGTGGTTAGCGCCATGCGACGTTCCGTCCTCTTTCTACTCGAAGGTGAGTCTAACAGAGGCCTTCGGGGGTCGCAAATCAGGGATTCATAGTAAAAGGACGTCCCCATGATACGTTCTGGTGAAGCCACGACCCCCCCGGCCATCGAGGAGAGCACGTTGACCGTCGCGATCGTCACTGACAGCACCGCGTGCATCCCGCCGCAAGTCGTGCAGCGCTACGGCATCGAGGTGGTGCCGGTGCACATCATCTTCGGCGGCCGCACGTTCGCCGATGCGATGCTGCCGGACGACGAGTTCTACGCGCTGCTGCGCTCATCGCGCGAGCGGCCGACGACGGCGGCGCCATCGCCCGGCATGTTCCTCGACGCGATCGCGCGGGCGGCACGCCGCGCCGACAGCGTGCTGTGCATCACCGTCTCCGCGCAGTTCAGCGCGATGTACGACGCGGCGCGCCAGGCGATCGCGATGCTCATGAGCGAATCACCGGACGCCGACATCCGGATCATCGACTCGCGGAACGCCGCGATGGCACAGGGGTTCGTCGTGATCGAGGCGGCACGCCTGGCGCACGCCGGCGCATCGATCGAAGACGTCATGGCTCGCGCGCAGGACATGACGGCGCGCGTCACACTGCTGGCGATGCTCGACACGCTGGAGTTTCTCGCGCGGGGCGGCCGCGTGCCGCGAGTGGCAGCGTGGGCGGCGGGGCTGCTGCAGATGAAGCCGATCGTGCGGTTCAGCGCTTCCGACATCAAGCTGGCGGCGCGCACGCGCACGCGGCGGCGGGCGCTCGAACGCATCGCGGCGATGACGGTCGACGCTGCGCACGGCCGGCGGATCCACCTGGCGGTGCATCACGCCGACGCGCTCGAAGACGCGGAGGCGCTGCGCGACCGGCTGGTGGGCGCGCTCAACGTCGAGGAGTCGTTCGTCACGGAGTTCACGCAGGTGATGGGCGTACACACCGGCCCGGGCCTGACCGGCGTGGCGTTCTGGACGGAATAGCCCGGACTTCTTGACGCAGAACTCCTTGCAGGTTCGTTACATACGCGCCTCGTGCCCCGAAAGAGGTATTCCCGGGCGCGAATCCCGTTAATCTGGTCGAAATGCAGGGACATCTTGAGCACGCGCGCGTCCTCGTCATCGACGATGACGCCCCGATGAGCCGGATGATCGCGATGACGTTGCGTTCGAGCGGCTACGACGTAAGCATCGCCTCGAACGGGGAGCGCGGTCTCGAACAGGTCGAGGCGGAGCACCCGGACATCATCGTGCTGGACCTGAAGATGCCCGTGATGGACGGGCACGCGTTCTACCGCGAGCTGCGTCAGCGGGGCTTCGACATGCCGGTGATGATCGTCTCGGCGCACGGCGCCAGGCAGGCGCAGCGCGAATTGGACGCACAGGCCGCCATCAACAAGCCATTCTCACCGGATGCCCTCTCCGACAAGGTGGAGGAGTTGCTGACGGCGGCCGGCCACTAGGCGAACACGCGACACGGCACATACGTCGCATTGCGCGGGTGTCTAACCTGCCGGCCCGCGACGAAATGCGGTGCTCCGCATCGACCGAGTTGGGGTGTTCACCTAATTCCGGCTGGCTGCCGCTGCGGCATCCTGTGCATCGAACCGCGCGCGTTGCGAAGCAACACAGGAGACAGTGATGGCGACGAACGACTCCAAGACCGTGCTGGCGCAAGACCTGAGCGAAGCGATCGACGATTTGCAGATCGCGCTCACGCGCGCGGCGGACGCAGCGACGCGCATCCAGAGCCTGATGCCGCGCGTCAGCGCGGTGAACGCGCTCCTGGACGAGATCGAGTCGGTGATCCAGTCGGGCCGGCAGGGAATCGGCGCTCGCGGTGCGCCCGCCGAGTCGATCACGCGGCCGACGCTCGTGCCGAACGTGGAATCGCTGTCTGCGCCATCCGATGCAGCTACCGACTCCGGGTGGGGCGCGCAGGAGGCGGAGACGCAACAGCCGACGCCGAACGCCGCGGGCGACCTGATCTGCTTCCGGCTCGAGTTCCAGAGCAGCGGCGGGCCGCTGGACCTGCGCGCCGTCGACGATGCGGTGGGCGAACACCCGGCCGTGCGCGACGTGGCGCTGCTCGACTACGACGGCCGCAACGCGACGCTGAAGGTGTGGGTCATCGCCGGGACGAGCCCCGCCGACATCCAGCAAGCGTTGAGTGACCGTGCCGCGCAGATCTTCGGCGACAGCGACGTCACGATCGTCGCGCTCGAAGACGCCGCATAGACGAAGCTCTCCCTACCCGGGAATGCTGGAAGAGGCTGGCAGTTGCCAGCCTCTTTGGCCGTCCGTTTGCGGTTTCTTCGATTGTTTGGAAGGCGGGGTCAGGCGACTTGCGACGCCGTTCCGTACATGCGCCGCTCAGCGGCAGCGAACAGCGCATCGGACGTCGAGCCATCGGTCGGGCACGTCGCCCAGCCGGACGCCAGGTGCAACTCAAGGCCCGGCACCTCTTCATCGAGACGCGTACGCTCCGCCGAGGCGAGAAGACGCGTCGCGGCGGCGGCGGCGCCTTCGGGCGTGGCTTCGGTGAGGATCATCGTGTAGCCGCTCTCGCGATACGCGCCGAGGACGTCGATCTCGCGTGCGTGCTGCGCGAGCGCTTCGCCAAGACGCTGGAGCAGGCGGTCGGTCAGGAAGCGGCCATACTGATCGCCCAAGAGCGCCAGGTTCGTCGCTTCGATGACGACGATCGAGACTTCCCGCTTGTAGCGCTCGCCGCGGGACAGTTCGCGCTGTAGCTCGCTCTCCAGCTTGCGCGCATCGAACACCGAGCGCACGACGTCAATGACGCCGGACTCGCGGGCAGCATGCGCGTTGCGCAAATTGACGGCGGCGCACGCGACGTGCTGCGCGAGCAGGCGCACGTGCGCCTCGTTGGGCCGATCGTGAAACAGCAGCACGAGCGCGCCAAGACGCTCGCCCGCCGTCTCGAGCGGCGCGATCGCCACGGTGCCGAGCGAAAGCGCCTTCTCCGCGCGGTCGATGCGCGCCACGTCTACGAAGGGGCCAAAGAAATCCCGGAGGCTCGCCTGGACCACGGCGTTCGCGTCCAACGCCTCCGCGAGATGCAGTGACTGACGCGGGTCGAGTTTGCGGCGCGTCACATCGTAGTCGAGCGCGTCGATGAGGCGCTGCAGGGATCGGCGGCGCAGATCCGACGCGGGGGCCCTGCAGTCAAGCCGGCCATCCTGATCTTCGAAGTACACAAACGCAAACGGCGCGTTCAACCCGCGCTCCGCTGCAGTGGTCGCGCCATCGACCAACCATTCGAGCGAGAGCGCGGAGTGTACGGGCAGCAGCGAGTCCATCACCCTTGCGATGGGATCGCCCTGGTCGCCGTCCTGCGTCGCTTTCCCTTTTGCAACCATGGTCACTCTCCCCGTGGCGCGCGCGTTTCGAGGTCGTTGACGGCCGCCGCAACCCGCGCGAGATTGTCCTCGAGCCGGCGCACGATGCTGTCGAGATCGCGCAGTTGCCGGTCTGAGGTGGTGGAACCCAGCGCCCCCGACTCGACGAGATTGCGCACGGCGTCCTGCAGGCGCGCCTGCTGGTCGATGAGGAGGTCGGCCTGTCTTCGCAAGTCGGCCAGGTCCTCCGCCTCGTCCCGCAGATCGATGATCGGCAATTGCTGTGCCGCACGCGATGACAAGTGGCGGGCAAGTTCCTGCACGTACTGGCTCGACTTCGAAGCTTCGGCCGCCGCGCGGCTCGCCTGGCTGAGGACGCGCCATGCGCCGACCGTGCCGATCAACGTGAACAGAAGCAGGCCGCCGAGGCCCATGACGACGGCCGCGACGGCTGCGGCGAACTCCCAGTTGGCGGTGTCGCCCATGGTCGCTCTCCGATGCGGGGCCAATCAGGCGTCCCCCGCGCTACAGAATGGTCGGTAGTTCGCCGGACGCGCTAAAGCCAAACCCCTTAGGGGCGCGCCGAGGCGCGCTGGAACCAGCCCAGCATCTCACTGGTAACAACGTCTGGCTGCTCTTGTTGTGTCCAATGCCCGCAGTTCGGAATGAACTTGATTGTGAAGTTCTTCACCCAAGCATCGAGCCCGTCATTCAGCGCCCTGCTGAGGACCGGATCGTCCTCGCCCCACAGGACCAGCGTCGGCACCTCGATCGCCGCCGAAGGCAAGACCTTCGAACCCTGCCGGACCGCTTGCCGGTAGTAGTCGATCGCCGCCCGCGCGGCACCCGGCCGCAAGAATGCCGTGCGGTAGACCTCGAGATCGGCGGCGGAGAACGCCTCGGCACGCTTCGTCGAGCGACGAAACGCTGACGCGATGGCGGCGGCGCCCTTGCGCGTCAGCACGAACTCAGGCAACCACGGCGCCTGGAAGAACAGCATGTAACTGCTCTTGAGCATCTGCCCGGGACTGCGACGCACGTACCGCGCGTAGGCCGCCGGGTGCGGCGCATTCATGACCGTCAACGAATGGAGCAGCGACGGGTATCGCCATGCCACCTGCCACGCGACGGCGCCGCCCCAGTCATGGCCGACGAGATGGACCCGTCGATCCCCGGGGGCAATCGCGCGCGCAAGCTCCACGACGTCGCTGACAAGCGATTCGATGTCGTAGCCGCGCTTCGGCTTGTCGCTCAGGTTGTAACCGCGCATGTCGGGCGCGATGGCGTGATAGCCCGCGGCCGCGAGCGCCGGAAGTTGTCGTCCCCACGAATACCAGCACTCCGGAAAGCCGTGCAGGAGGATGACCGTCGGGCCTTCGCCCTGCTCTGCGCAATGCAGGCGGACGTTGTTGACTTCGATGAAGCGATGCCTGACGTCCATGGCAGCATGAAACATCAGCCAGCGCACAACGGACAACTGCTCGTCGCCGTTTCGCAAGCGCCAGCCGGCATAGCCGCCGTCGCTCGCCGCGCTACACTGCGGCATGATCAGGAAGGCATTAGCGGCCGCCGCGTTGTTCTCAGCGCCGGGGATCGCGCTCACGATTGCATCTGAGCGCATGATCCGGCCTCGCGTGTTCTACGCGGGGCCGTGGAATCCGGACCCGCCCGACGCCGTCGGCTGGCCGCACGAAGAAGCGCGCATCTTCACGCCGGACGGACTCGAACTACAGGGCTGGTACTTCAAGGCGAAGGAGCGCGACGCCGCGACGCTCCTCTTCATGCACGGCACGAGCTACAACGCCAGCGACATGTGGGTCTCGCCCGAGCGTACGAAGGCGTTCGGTGACTTCCTGCGGGGCATTGGCGCCAACTTCTTTTTGTTCGACTACCGGGGTTACGGCCGAAACGCCGGTACCGCGACCGAAGAGGGCACGTACACCGATGCCGCGTCGGCGCTGGGGTGGCTGTACGAGCGTGACGACATCGACCACGCGAAGATCTTCTTCTACGGATTTTCGCTGGGGACAGGCATCGCGACGGAGCTGGCGATGCGTGAGCCGGGCGCAGGGCTGATCCTGCGCGCGCCCTTCACTTCGATCCGCGACCTGGCCGTCGGGCGGCACCCGAAGCTGCGAGCCGTGCTGACGGTGGCCCCGTGGCTGCCTCTGACGAACTACGACACGCTCTCGAAGATTTCGCGTCTCGACCGGCCGCTGCTCGTGATGCACGGCGATGCCGACCAGACCGTGCCCGAACGCATGGGCCAGCGCGTCTTCGAAGCGGCGCCGGAGCCCAAGCGATACGTGACATTCCCGGCCGGCGCGCACACCGACTTCGCAACGGAGTTGGTGGTGCCCGCGATCACGCAGTTCGTCGATAGCGTGCTCGGGCGCGACGTGCGCGAACCGATAAAGACGTCAGCAGGGTAGTGGCGCCGCCGCTCCTGCTCGATCGCCGTCTGGCGGCAGTCCCGCTACTTCGATCGCTCCCGAATCGCTAATCTGAGGCGATGAGCGTCGAGGTGCAGGGCGAACTGGCCCAGAAGCTGGAAGAGGCGATTCCGCGACGCCGCGGACTGCTCGACCGCGACCCGGAGTACCGCGCGCTCACGCTGCTCGCGAAGCGCAACCGCAGATACCCGCCCCGGACGCCGCTAGACGCATTGCAGCACGTGGTCGATGCGGCGCGCGAGTTGACGAACGGCACCTACGGCGCGCTCGCCGTCACCGGTACGGACGATTATGTCGAGGGATTTGCCGTCAGCGGCATGGACGAGAAGGCGCTCGCCTCGCTCAAGGGGCCGCCGCAAGGGCACGGGCCGCTCGGCACCATGCGCATGGACGGCATGCCGGTACACCTGCGTGATGTCGGTGAACACGAGAAGGCGTTTGGCTTCCCGCCGAAGCATCCGGGTATGAAGGAGCTGCTCGGCGTCCCGATCTTCTGCGGTGCGAACGTCCGCGGCGCGCTCTACGTTACCGATCGCCGCAGCGGCAACGAGTTTTCCGACGAAGACCAGGAAATACTGCGCGTCCTCAGCCGCCACGGGGCGCTGATCATCGAAGCGTCCTGGTACTGATGCGACTCGTGACGTTTCGCGAGCGCGCAGGCGGCACCGCGCAACTCGGGATGATCGCCGGCGATCGCGTCCTGTTCCTCGATACCGTTTCGCGCGACATGCTGGGATTCATCGCACAGGGCGAACGCGCGCTCGATGCCGCGCGGGCGATGCAAGACGGCGCCAAGGGCGTGAATCTCGCCGACGTCGTGCTCTGCGCGCCGATCGAGACGCCGCGGCGCAACGTCGTGTGCGTGGGATTGAACTACGCCGAGCATGTCGCGGAGTCAGCGTCCGCCGCGGGCGCGGATGCGCCGAAGTTTCCCGTGTTCTTCACGAAGCCGCCGACATGCGTGATCGGACCGGAAGCCGAGATCCCCTGGCATCCGCACGTCAGCACGTCGATCGACTGGGAAGTCGAGTTGGCGGTGATCATCGGCGAGGAGTGCAAGGACGTCGATGAAGCGTCGGCGCTCGACTGCGTCTTCGGCTACACCGTCGCGAACGACGTCACGGCGCGCGACCTGCAGGCGCGGCACCAGCAGTGGTACAAGGGCAAAGGGCTGGACGGGTTCTGTCCCCTCGGTCCAGTCATCGTGACCCGCGACGAGATCGCCAACCCGCACACGCTCGATATCGCGCTGCGGGTGAACGGCGACACGAAACAGCAGTCGAACACCAGCCACATGATCTTCAGCGTCGCGCGGTTGATCGCCGAGTGGTCGGCAGGCATGACGCTGTTAGCGGGCGACATCCTGCTCACGGGTACGCCATCCGGCGTGGGGGTCGGCCGCAAGCCGCCGGAGTTCCTGAAGCCGGCCGATGTGGTCGAAGCTGAAGTCACGGGCATCGGCGTGCTCCGCAACACAGTCGCTCGCGCATAGCGGCCCCCCAACGCCGATACTGAAGTGGAATGATCGTCGGCACCGTCCGTGAGCTGAAGAACGAGGAATACCGCGTCGGCCTGACGCCGGAGGGCTCGCACGCGCTCGTCGACGCGGGCCATCGCGTGCTCGTCGCGAGCGGCGCCGGCGCCGGTGTTGGCTACGGCGATGAGGCGTATGCCGCCGCGGGCGCCAGCGTGCTGCGCGATCCGCGCGCCGTGTGGGCGAGCGCCGACCTCGTCGTCAAGGTGAAGGAGCCGTTGCCCGAAGAGTATGCGCTGATCCGCGACGAACAGACGCTGTTCACCTATCTCCACCTCGCCGCGTTGCCGGAACTGACACGCGTGCTGCTCCGCTCACACGTCACGGCCATCGGCTATGAGACCGTGCAACTGCCCGACGGTTCGCTGCCGCTGCTGATCCCGATGAGCCAGATCGCCGGCAAGATGGCGACCGAGGTGGCCGCGCAATATCTTCGCAAGCCCGGCCCGGGGCGCGGCAAGCTGATGTCGGGCATTCCCGGCGCGCCGCCCGCGCACGTCGTCGTGCTGGGCGCGGGCATCGTCGCCGAGAACGCGATCGAGGCGGCCGTCGCGCTCGGCGCGCGCGTGACGGTCTTCGATACGCGGCTCGATAAGCTCCGCCGCGTGCAGGAGCGCTGGCCGGGACGCACGACGACGCTGATGTCGAGCAGGCTCGCGATAGCGCACGCCATGGAGAGCGCCGACGTGCTCATTTGCGCCGTGCTGGTGCCGGGCGCCGCGGCGCCGAAGCTCGTGACGCGCGACATGGTGCGCGGCATGGGCGAAGGCACCGTGATCGTCGACGTATCGATCGACCAGGGCGGCACGTGCGAGACGTCGCGGCCGACGACGCACGAGGAGCCGATCTACGTCGAGGAGCGCGTCGTGCACTACTGCGTTTCGAACATGCCCGGGGCGGTGCCGATGACGTCAACGGCCGCGCTCACCGCCGCGACGCTTCCCTACGTGCTGGAGATCGCGGGGCTCGGGTCGCGCCTGGCGGTCGAGCAGAACGCCGCATTAGCGCGTGGCGTGCTCGTCAGCGAGGGCGCCGTGACGCACGAGGCGCTCGCCGCATCGCTCGAACTGCCGTTCGTGCCGCTGGAGCGCGTGCTGCCGCAGTAGCTCTATTTGGTCGCGTCGAGGATCTTCTGCGCGTGCTGGGCGTGGTCCTCGTCGTGCACGCGCTGGAACGCCGCCCACTCGAACACGTCGAGCGGCCCGAAGAAGGGATGATGCGGCTTCGCCGAACGGTCAGCCGTCTCGGGGATCGCGCGGACCGCGGCGAGCGTGCGCTCGTTGAGCTGTCGAAGTTCTCCGAGCAGCGCCGCGAACGTCGCTCCGTCATCCTCGCGTGACATGCCGATCATGCGCTGCGAGCGTTCCTTCGTCACACCGGCGGCGTCCATCGTGCCCGCGGAAAGCTGACCGAGCATGCTCGTCAGCCCGCTCTCGGCCGAGACGACGTGCAGCATGAGTTCGCGCAGCGACCACTCGTCGGGCGCCGGCTTCGTCGACGCGCGTCGCTCGTCGACGTCCCCTAAGGCGGCGAGCAGTTTCACCTGCCCGGCTTCGACGAGTTCAGCGAGCGCCGCGGGCGATTTCGCTCCCTGGTGCTGGATGTACGAACGGACGCGATCGACGACCTCTTGTGGCAGCATGCGTCGAGCATACGCCCGGTGGCTAGCGGAAAGCAAGCCACTCGTTAGCTTGCGGACGGGCACCGGGAGGAGAGGACGCAATCCGCGCAGCGTGGTTTGCGCGCCCGGCAGACGGTGCGGCCGTGGACGACTAGATTCACGTGAAGCGTGAACCGTAGGATCTCGGGAACCTGCTTTTGGAGGGCGTCTTGGGAAGCGGTGAGCCGCAAATCCCCGCTGGCGAACCCGAGTCGTTTCAAGACGCGGAGGACATGGGTGTCGACCGGAAATACATTTCGGCGGAAGCTGTAGAGCATGACGCATCGAGCGACCTTCTTACCGACACCGGGCAAGCTCGACAGGTACGCCTCGATCTCATCATCCGGTAGGGCTTTCAGCCGCCGTAGGTCGATCGACCCTTCTCGCTCGCGAATGACGTCGAACATTGAGACGAGACGGCGAGCGCGTTGGTGATAGAGCCCTATAGGACGAAGAACCTCAGCGAGAATGACTTCAGTCTCCGCCGTTACAGACTCCCACCGTGGAAATAGGGCGCGCAGATGAGCGAATGTGTCTTCCGCGCCAGATTCCGTCATCACGGTGAGGATGATGTAGACGAGTTCGTCTACGGGATCGGATTGATTGCCGAGGGGAAGGGAATCATGTCCTGGCGAGCCGTACTCCTCCGCGAGCCGATCCGCGATGATCCTAAAGGTCTCGCTGGCCTGGTATTCGATCATGCTTGCCTTATTTGTGATTGTCCACGTAATAGCGGCTAAGGAGTCGCGGCGGGGTCATCGTTCTCAAACGTCAAGGTGATAACCGAGGCAATGGTCGGCGGCAGCGAGTGTTGTGCAAGCAGTTCGGCAATCTCCAATTGCAGCCTCGCTAAACAGTCCTGTCGTGCCTCGACGAGTACAGCCGTTGCATCCGTAAAGTCGCCAATCAACGAAAGAATGCTCGGCCTGCCTGTCAACCAGCGCCAGAACGCTGGTCCGACGATGTACCGGTATTCGAAACCTTCCAGATCACGGTTCTCGGTCCGCGGCCCGCCAGCCGGGAATCTCATCTCACGGTCATCCTCCCTGCCACGCATCACGCCGATCATGGCCTTGACGGGCTGTCGCCTCGCCTGTTGAAAGGTCCGGTAGCGCTCTACGCGGTCTTTGAGCGCCCGAACCGTCTGCGCCAGCGACGAAGCGTTGAGCGTGTTCGTTTGGCTCTTCTCTTCGATCACCCACAACGCGCCTTCGCGCTCGGCCAGGAAATCTCCTGCATCGATAACGGCGGGCTCGGCGAGATCTTTGAGTATCCGCTGCCACGTGTGACCCATTGTGGTTTCTTCGGATGACGATTCGAGCGCCGCAAACGCCTGCTCTACGAACCCGTCCGAGGTCGCCACGCCACGAAGGGCGAACATAAGGACGTCTTTCGACAATAAGTCGCGTAATCGTTTCGTCCTGTAGAAGTGAAGGCGGCGATCCACATAATCCCGCAGCGCGGCATGAACCGCCTCGTTAGTCATATCGCGACGAGGTGGGCGAGAACGTCGTGTCCGCCCGGAACAGCGACAGGATCGTGCGCGCGCCGTTGTTTAATGAACCACTCCGGCGGGGAGGCGGCGGCCGTCCAGTTGAACATCGAGCGCCAAGTCTTGGTCGAAAAACGCGAGAAGCGCATGTCCAATTGCCCGCCCAAGGCCGATTGGAACGGCGTTGCCGATCTGCTTGTACTTCTCGGCGGTCGGGCCCGCAAATAGCCAATCATCCGGAAACTGCTGTACGCGTGCATACTCGCGCACAGACAGTACTCGATCGTGTTCCGGGTGACAAAGGCTCGTGCCCTTCTGGATTGGCGTCGCCGGGACGGTCGGTGAGGGGCGTTCAAATGTGAGGCGGCGGAAGAAGCCGACCTTTCCACCGTCCGAGGCGTACGCACCACCGAGGGCCGCCTTGACAACATCCTCGCCGTACTCACGGAGGTGACGCCAATTGCGACCCGGGGGTATTAGCCGAAGATATTTGAGGCGAGCCTCTGAATACCGAAGGTACTCAGGTGCCAATTCGTTCAGATCAGAGATCGCGTCGCCGAGCGTCCGCCACTTATACGGCTGCTCGACCGTGGGAGTCTCCGCGTGTGTGGGCGGGATCAACTCCTGGATCGGCATTCGCTCCGGTAGCCACTTCGCCGCCCCGAACTCGTGATCTCGCGAGCCCAAGAAAATCACGCGTTGACGGAACTGGGGTACGCCGAAGTTCACCGCGTCGACAAGGCCGTAGACCACCTCATAGCCCAGTTGGTCTTGGAGCCGGTCCATGATGACGGCGAGCGCGGAGCCCGCACGTTCATCCGGTTCAAGTTGCGGTGAGCCGGCGCCGCGATCCTTCAGTGGGCGATGCCGCACTGCTGCCGAAAGGATGCCACGCACGTTCTCCATCACAAAGAAGCGCGGGCGAACACCATCGACGATGCGCGCGAAGTCCTGGAACAGCCCACCCCGTACGTCGCTGATCGAGGAGCGCCTTCCGGCCGTGCTGAACGATTGGCATGGGGGGCCACCGGCAACAACATCGATTTCGCCGTCGACGCCAGACAGTTGCAGGAGTTGGTTGGCCGTGATCTCTCTGACGTCGCCATGGATCAGTGGTAGGTCTGGGCGATTCGCTTTGATCGTGGCGCAGCTCCAGCGATCGAGCTCGACGGCGGCTACCGTCTCAAAGCCGGCGGCTTCGAGTCCCAAATCGAGGCCCATGGCACCGCTGAAGAGCGAGATCACACGAGGCAAGTAGCGAATCCCTTCGAGCTATGGTGGGAGGCTAACAGAACGTTTGAGCGGCGTCAATACACGGAACCGTGTATCAGCCTGCCGCCGCGACACTTGCTTCCCGCTGCGCTGCCAGGTGCTCCCGCACCGCGGCCAGGTCGTCGGCGGTTTCCGGGCGGGTCGCCAGTTCCATGCGGATGCGCTCGACGCCTGCAATCACCGTCGAGTGGTCGCGGTTCGAGAACGCACGCCCGATCTCGGCGATCGACTTGCGCGCGTCCTCCTTCAGCACGAACATCGCCAGGTGGCGCGCGTAGGCGACCTGGCGGTTGCGGCTGCGCCCGCGCAGGTCGGCGGGCTGCGCGCCCGTGCGGCGGCACACCGCGCCGATGACATCGTCCGCGCACGGACCTTCGATAACGTGTGAGCCATCGGCGCGGTTCGACGGCTGCAGCGGCGATAGCGCCCGCTCGATGACGTCGCTCGTCGGTTCGCCGCGCACCAGCGGTATGTAGGCGATCACGCGATTGAGGTAGCCCTCCAGCTCCCGCACCGTCGGGCAGCACTTCTCGGCGATCATGACCAGCGCATCGTCGGGGAGCCTTGTGGAATGCTGCGATGCCTTGGCGCGCAAGATCGCCAGGCGCGTCTCGAAGGAAGGACGCTGCAAGTCCGCCGCGAGTCCCCACTGGAAACGCGACCGTAAGGCGTCCATGAGGGCAAGCTGCGACGGCGGCCTGTCGGCGCTGACGACGATCTGGGCGCCGGCGGCGTGCAGGTCGTTGAACGCGTGGAAGAATTCCACCTGGAACTTGTCTTTGCCCTCGAAGAACTGCACGTCATCGATCAACAGGACGTCGCAACTGCGGTACCGGGCGCGGAACCTCTCGATCGTGGCGTCCTTGATGGCGCGCACGTAGTCGTTGCCGAAGCGTTCGGCCGGCGCGTAGATCACCGCCCGTCCGGCGGCGTGCGCCGCATGCCCGATTGCATTGAGCAGGTGCGTCTTGCCCAGGCCCGCGGTGCCGAAGATGACGAGCGGCGTGATGGCGCCGGGTTCCGTCGCTGTCTTCCACGCCGCGTCGTGGGCCATGCGGTTATCGTCGCCGACCACGAAGGTATCGAACGTGAGGGCCGGGTTGAGGGCGGGCGGCACCGCCGGCGATTTGCGCAGGAAGTCCGGGATCGCCGCCGCGTCGACGTCGGGCAGGAGCGCCGGCGGTTCGTCTTCATGGCGGATGCACTCGAACGTTACGTCCATGGCATGCCCCAAGACGCCGGCGAGCGCCTTCGTGATCAACTGCTTCATGCGCGCGCTCAGCCACTCGATGGCGAAATCGTTCGGCGCCCCAATGACGAACGCGTGCGGCTCATGGCGCAGCCCGACCGTGTCCCGCAGCCAGGTGTCGAAGTTCGCGCGAGTAACGGTGAGCTCGAGTTGTCCGAGCACGGCGTTCCATGTCGCCGCCGCAGTCTGCCCGCTCATGAGTTGCGCTCCGCAGTGACGGCGCGGGGGCATGTAATCGACGAGCGGTAACAGGCGCGAATTGACGACACGAAGCCCTCCCGACGGAACCCGTCCGGTTTGTGGAACACGAATCTTCGGAGACGAAAGCAGTTAGGTTATCCCGAGGCCGACGTCCAATCGCCGGCAGCCGTCCTCACTCGGCACGGTTCCCTCCCCGCCGGAGGAACGACGCGCGCCCCGTAACGAGCGCGTCGTGTGAGGTGGTGTTGTTCTCCTCAGGACAGGGTGGAGAATACAGGCGCCCTCGGAGGCGATCAAGTCCTTTTATGCCAACCTTCGGCCGCAATTTACCCCTATCCATAGCCTTACCAACGACTCCGCGGCATAACAGTTCAGTGTCAACTAGCATGATTCGCCTGTCCGTTGCGCGGAGCACGCCGCCTCGCCTAACGTACACGCGAAGGATCACATGACAGCCCACAACGCACCCAACGTTACTTCGCAATGACGCGTGACGCGGCATTGGCGGCGCAGGCGGCGCCATCACTGCCCCGCCGTTTCGTGGCGGCGATCGAAACGCATCGCGCGTTCCGTGATGCGTTTGAGATCGGGCTCGTCGTGATCGCGTTCCTCCTGTATTTCATCGTCCGCGGCCTCGTCGTCGACCGCCACGACGAAGCGCTCGCCAACGCACAGACGATCATGGATTGGGAGCGGGCGCTCGGTATCTTCTGGGAGCCACGACTGCAGGAGTGGGTGCTCGACAAGCGCTGGCTGATCGAGATCAACAACTTCATCTACTTCTGGCTGGACTTTCCGCTGATCGCCATCGTCGGAATATGGATGTACTTCTATCGGCGCCACGAATACACGGTCGCGCGTGACGCGATCTTGCTGTCAGGCGCGATCGCACTCGTCATCTACAACCTGTACCCCGTGATGCCGCCGCGGCTCCTGCCGACGGGCGAGTTCGTCGGGACGATCGAGAAGTACAGCGACCTCAGCTACCAGGCGCAGTCGACGCAGGCGTTCGTGAACCCGTACGCCGCCGTGCCGAGCCTGCACTTCGGGTGGGCGATGATCCTGGGCGGCGCAGTCGTCCTCTCGACGAAGAACCCGCTCGTCCGGGCGATCGGTCTCAGCCTGCCATGGCTCCAACTGGCATCGATCGTGTTCACCGGGAACCACTACATCCTGGACGCCTTCGCCGGGCTCGTGGTGTGCCTGGCGGGCGTCTGGCTGGCGCTGGCGATGCAGCGGTGGGGTTATCCGGCGATCAAGCGCGAGGTCGAGCGCCGGTGGGGGCCAACGAACACGCCTGCCGAAGCCGGCACCACGCCGGCGCTTTCGGAATGAGGAGGCCCGCACGTCGCGGGCCTCCTCGAATCGTCAGTGGGTCTTTGGCTATCCGCAGAAGCCTTCGGGATCGAAGCGGCAGGCGTGCGTCCCGATGAAGTCTTCGACGGCGTCCTCGTCGTAATCGGCCGCGCTCATATTGAGCACGCGCGTCCACGATGACACGCCGATTGTCCCTTCGGGCAAGTCCGGGTCGTTCGCCATTACGACGCGGTCGTCGTTGTTGTCGATGCGGTCGTTCACGAGGCCCGTCAGCTCTTCGACGACGTCTGCACACTGCTGGTCGCCGTCCTCGCAGTTGTATCCGACGAACACGCCCGCGTGCTCCAGGATGTGCGGGATCGCCTCGCGCGGAATGAACACGTCGTCGGGGTAGACGTTCGGATCCGGCGGGATGCGGGGCAGGATGATGCCGTCCGCGATCTCCACGTTTGCCAGCACGCCCAAGTGCTCGCCCGAGGACGGCGGATTGCTGTTGTAGCAGTCCGTCGGCACGACCGCCGTAGCGCCCTCCTGCGTGGATAACGGTGTGGAGGCATCATCGGGCGTCAATGCATCATCCGGCGTCGCGGCATCATCGGGCGTGGCCGCGCCGGGCGTCGGATCGCCGCCTTCGCCGCCGCCGCTCTGTGGCGTCGCCGCGCCCCCGCTATCGCCGTTGCCCGAGTGCTCGACGCCCTCGCAGAATGGGGTAGGCTCCCGCTCACGCGAAAAGGTGAAGCCGAAGTGCGCCGCCCCTTGCGAGGGCACGAATTCGCCGGGGAGCGAAGTGCTGCTGTCCTGCTCGGCCTTCTCTGAGGCGCTCAGGCCTTCGCCGCTGTCGCCGATGGACTGGAAGATCAGGTAGGCGATGAGCGCCACCACGGCAATCGTGCCGCCGACGATCGCGATGGGCATCCACGGCGGGCCGCCGGCGCCGGGCGCCTTCACGGGCGTGCGCCGCGACGGCGTCGCCGATCCTGTACCCGCCGCGTTCTTGCGGTCCATTCTTCGTTGTTCTCGGCTCATTTCGGGCGTAATCTCCCTTCCCCTGGCGACTTACAGGCTACAGATTAGGTGACAGAAGCGCATCAGGCCAAACGACGGCATCTGTGACGATGTTGTTGCCTCTTGTTACGCTTCTGCGCCGCCGTAAGGGAGGGACCATGCCGTCGAACATCGAAGAAGCGAAGCAACGTGTCGCGAAGTCGGTCGACGAGGCGGCGCCCGAACTGATGCGCATCTCGCGCGAGATCCACGCGCGCCCGGAGCTTGCGTACGAGGAGCATCACGCGTGCGCGCAACTGATCGCGTTCGTGAAGGCGCAGGGCTTCGAGGTCCGCGAGGGCGCCTACGGCATGGAGACGGCGTTCCGCGGCGATTGGGGACACGGCCCCGTCACGATCGGCATCTGCGCTGAGTACGATGCGCTGCCGCAGATCGGGCACGCCTGCGGCCACAACCTGATAGCCACCTCGGGCGTGGGCGCCGCGGCGGCGCTCAAGTCGGCGCTCGACCCGTCCGAAGCGCGGATCGCGATCCTCGGCACGCCCGCCGAGGAGGGCAGCGGCGGCAAGATCGTCATGATCCGCAACGGCTGCTTCGAGGACATCGACGTAGCGATGATGGCGCACCCGGCGCCGGCGGACATCGACGCGGCGCCGATGTTCGGCGTGGCGCACGTGGACGTCGAGTATCGGGGCAAGTCGGTACACGCGTCGGTGTTCCCTGAACAGGGTCTCAACGCCCTCGACGCGCTCGTCACCGCATACCAGGCGATCGCCCAGCTCCGGCAGCACATCCGTCGCGATGCGCGGATCCACGGCATCATCACGCACGGCGGCGAGGCGGCGAACATCGTGCCGGGATTGACGCGCGGGACCTTCTACGTACGCGCGCTGAAGCCGTGGTACCTGGAGCAACTCAAGGCGCGCGTCAAGGCCTGCTTCGAAGCGGGCGCGCTGGCGACGGGCTGCGAGCTTTCGATCGACTGGCACGAGGACCAGGAGTACGCGCCGATGAAGATCAACCGGCCGATGGTGGAGGCGTACCGTCGCAACGGCGAGGCGCTCGGCAAGATGTTCTACGAGATGAAGGACCTCACGTCGGGCAGCAGCGACATGGGCAACGTCAGCCAGGTCGTGCCGTCGATCCACCCGAATTTTGGCGTCGGCAGCCCGACGTTCACGCATTCGCCGGAATTCACGGCCGTCGCCGCGACGGACGGCGCCCACGCCGGAATGTTGCAGACCGCGAAGGCGCTTGCCATGACCGGCGTAGACATCGCGCTGGAGCCGGGGCTGTTGGATGCGATCAGGCGTGACTTCAGAGAGAGCGCACGGCGGGCGTCTTAGCGCGCGGCGGGCGCAAGCGCGCGGATCTTCCCGACCGCCGGCGGCAGCACCTCGAGCAGGCGGTCGACGTCGGCCATCGTATTGCCCTTGCCGAGCGTGATGCGCAGGCTGCCACGCTGATAGCGCTCGGGCACGCCCATCGCGACGAGCACGTGCGACGGTTCGAGAGATGCCGTCGTGCAGGCGGAGCCGCTGCTGGCTGCGACGCCGAGCAGGTCGAGCTGCAGCAGCACGGCCTCGCCCTCGACGTTCTCGAACGCGAAGCTGGCGCTGTTCGGCAGGCGGCGTGCGCGGTCGAGCGGCCCGGTGACGATCGTGCCGGGCACACGCCGCGGCAAATCATCGAGCAGCCGGTCGCGCATCGCGATGAGGTGCGCGTTGCGAGCGGACAGTTCGTCCTGCGCGAGCTGCAGCGCTGTCGCGAGACCGACGGCGCCCGCAACGTTCTCGGTGCCGGCGCGGCGGTTGCGCTCCTGCGAGCCGCCGACGGTCTGCGGCAGGAACGGCGTGCGGTTCCGCACGAACAGCGCGCCGACGCCCTTCGGCCCGTAGATCTTGTGCGCGGCGAGCGACAAAAGATCGGCGCCGAGAGCGTCGACGTCGAGTTCGAGCGCACCGGCAGCCTGCACGGCATCGGTGTGCAGCGCGATGTGCGGATCACGCTCCTTGACGATACGCGCGACCTCGGCGATGGGCTCAATCGTGCCGACTTCGTTGTTCGCGTACATCACGCTGACGAGGATCGTGCGATCGTCGAGCGCGGCGCGCAGTGCATCGAGGTCGACGAAGCCTTCGCCATCGACCGGCAAATACGTGATGCGAAAGCCCCTACGCTCGAGCTGTTCGCACTCATGGAGGACGGCATGGTGCTCGATCGCCGTCGTGATGATGTGGTCGCCTCGCCGTCGCGAAGCCTCCGCCACACCGCGCAGGCCGAGGTTGTCGGCCTCCGTGCCGCCGCTCGTGAAGATCACCTCGTTCGGCTTGCAGCCCAGGACGCCGGCGACCGTGCGGCGTGCCGCATCGAGGCCCTTGCGCGCTTCGCGGGCCTCGGCGTAGATGCTGGAGGCATTGCCCCAGGCGTTCGTCAGGTACGGCAGCATCGCCTTAACGACGCGCTCGTCGGTAGGCGTCGTCGCGGCGTGGTCGAAGTAGATGCGGCGGTCGCTATCCATGGCGATGCACGATATCACGGGGCGGAGGCACCTTGGACAACAGACGACAGACAACAGACAACAGAGGAACCTTGGACCCCGCCGTGTAATTGCCCAGGTTCCCAGGTTCTTGGTTCCAGGTTCTCGGCTCCAGGTTCTTCGTTCCGGCGTTTACAGTCCGCACTCGCCGCCATAGACTGGCCGCAGACCCAGCGAAGTGAGGAATACCATGGTCACACGTTCGGCGATCATCACCCGGCTGCGCGACGCACGCGATCGAGGCGCAGCGCACCTGCTGGCGCAGCAGAAGCCCGACGGCTCGTTCGGCGGCGCCAACGACGGTCTGGGGCCGTACTACAAGTCGCTGTGGGCGCTCGCGGCGGCGGGGGAGCCCGAGGCGGCGAACCGCCTCGCGACGTGGATCGCGCGCAACGTGCAGACAAGCGAAGGCGACTTCGCGGGGCCGCTTCGCGGTGCGCTGATGGACCGCGCGTATCCATACCCGAACGCGTGGATCGTCGCGGGCGCGCACAAGCTCGGCCGCTACGACATCTCGCGCAAGGGCGCCGAGTTCCTGCTGCTCATGCAACACGCGGAGGATGGCGGATTCCGCACGCAGCGCGACAACGAGGAGGCGCCGCAGGACATCCAGTGCAGCACGCAGTCGGGGAACGCGCTGCTGATGACGGGCCACGTCGCTGCGGCGAAGAACATCGGCCGCTTCATGCGCACGCTGTGGGAAGCGCAGCCCGACGCCGCCAACGCGCTGCACATCATCTACAAGCCGGGTGCCGGCATAAAGACGGACTTCCCGGAGGAGCGGCAACGGCTCGGATCAATCCAGCTCGGCAAGCCGCGACAAGCCTACTTCAACATGGGCATCGCAGCGGCATTCCTCGCAAAGCTGACGATGACGACCGCGGACCGCGAGTGGGTCGAGATTGGCAAGCAGTACCTGGAACTGGCATTCAAGTTCGGCGACGACATGTACGAGACGGCGCAGGTCGGCAAGGTCGGCTGGGGCGCGGCGCTCGTCTACGCGTGTACCGGCGAGCAGCGCTACCTCGGCCTGGCGGAGCGCGTCGGGGAGGCGCTGATCGCGCAGCAGACGGACACCGGCGGCTGGGACAACACCGGTGGCTACGTGAACGACGCCATCCGCACCGAGGTGACGGCGGAGTTCATCGTCCTGCTGGATGAGATGATCGGCGGCATCGCGGCCGGCGACTGACGGTGACGCCTGTGCGGGCGCGAAGAAACGCGCGCGCGGGCAGCGAGACGCCCTGGCTCGGGCCGAAGGCTGCCCTCGCGCCGCCCCGCCGTCCGAAAATAGCCACCCTGCCGATAGCGCGAGACGAGGCCGCTCGCGTCCCGTATCATCACCTCGCATGGACACTCAGGACGAGATAACTCAGCCGGCCGGGGCTGACGCCGAAGCCCAGCCGGCGCACTCGCTGGCGCTCGCCGCATCGGCTGCGCGCGCCGCCACGTTCGTAGTCCTCGCAATGACGTTCGTGCTCATCGCATGGGGCCAGTGGGCGATCGATCACGAGCAAGCCCCGTTCGACTGGCCCTTCACGCGCTGGCTCGAGCATCGCTGGACGTGGGACTTCCGTCGCCCCAACGCTCTCGCATTCGGAGTGCCGCTGTTCGTCGCGGGCGGCCTGGTGTTTGCCGCGCTTGCGCCGCGGGGCCTGCCCCGGTTCCTGCCCTCATCTGCATCCCTGTCACTGCCGCTGCGGGCGCGCATTGTGGTCGCGCTGCTGGTCGTGCCGCTGGTCATCTGGGCGTGGCTCAACCTGCGGCTGTACAACGGGCATTACGAACCTGCGTATCGTTGGCTGTTTTTCTTGAGCGTGCTCGCGATGCTTGCAGGCGTCGTCGCGATCGATGTGATGCGCGGGGTCTACGGGCGCCTGCGCCTGGCGTGGTCTCATGCCGCCGAGGCGCTGGCGGTGTTCGCGATCACAGGGACGTTCATCGGGATCAATGCCCGGGATCTGAACAACTGGCGCTACTCGACCATCGGAGACGATGGCGAGTTCTACGTTTGGGCGAAGCGCATTGGCGACCAACCAGACATCAATTGGTTCAGCCAGTCGGGACCGTTCGGATATCACCCGGTCCTGAGTTCAGCCTGGCAGGCGTTGAGCATTCGCGTGTTCGGCGACTCGCTATTCGGGTGGAAGATGGCATCGCTGCTCGCGATCGCGCTCACGCTCCCGCTGTTCTACTGGCTGTTGCGTGAGTTGTTCAGCGTGCGCGTCGCGGTGTTCGGGACCCTCTTCCTCGGCGCATCGCACTACCTGTTTGCATACGCGCACACCGGCTACGACAACATTCTCGCGATCTTCCCGGCGGTGGGTTGTCTGGCGTTGCTCGCGGCTGGCGTCCGCCGCGGCAGCATGGCCTTCCTTTTCGCATCGGGACTGTTCGCGGGCATGGGCTTCTACACGTTCTACTCGTCACGGTCCGCGATCATGATCGCAGGCGTCGCGGCGCTGGCGCTGACATGGCAGCGCTTCGACGCCGGCTCGCTGCGCCGCCAGGCGACGTCGATTGGCGTGCTCGTCGCCGGTTTCATCGTGTTTGCGCTCCCCATCTTCGCAACAAATCAGTGGGAGGTGATCGATGCGACCCTGGGCGAGGGGACGGATAAGGCGAACTACCCCTTCTGGAAGCTCGTCGGTGAGAATATCTCGCGAAGCCTTCTGGGCTGGACGTACAACCCGGCGGATCACCACTACGTCGCCGGAAGTCTTCTCGACAGTCTCACCGTCGTCTTCACGGTCGCCGGGTTCTTCTTCGCGCTGACACGGGTGCGACGTGCGCCGTTCTTCATGGTCCTGATGTGGTTTGCGGTGGCCGTGGTCGTCTCCGGCGTCCTTTCGCCCTACGGTGTCGTCGTCATATCACGCATGCACTACGCGCTGCCGCCGCTGGCCGCGTTTGCCGGGATTGCCGTTGACCGGCTGCTGTCCGCGGCGGAAGACGTTTACCCAACACGGTCGGGTGCGTGGGTCGCGACGCTTGCCGCGATCGCCGTGCTGGCGCCCCTGCTCTTCATCTCGAACGGCCGCCATTTCTTTCTCTACTCGGCGCATCGCAACCCGACGCCCAACGACACGATCATCGCGCGTGAGTTGTCCGCCTCACAGTGCCGCGACGGTGCGTTGCGCAGTGTCGCCTATCACAACGCGCCGGGGCAGACCATGGACTTCAACTGGCCGTTCTTCGACATGAAGCACCGGAAGCCGCTGCAGTTGAATTACGCCCATTTATCGCAGGTCTACAACGCTTATCCATCGACCGGCGGAGTCGGCTGCGTCGTGCTGCCCAACCTCGATCCAGCCGACTGGATCGAGGGCGCCGAGGACATCCGGCGCGTGCAGGCGGCGATGCAGGAAGGTGCCAGTTCGCCAGGGGACTTCCAGGTCGTCTCCGACCTGACCGGCTCCGCGAATCGGCGCGTCGGAGTCTCATTGCGGGAGGGGAAAGGCGTCGCCGCCGCCGATCTCTCCGGCGTGTGGCGCACCGACCTCAGCCGTGGCGACGGGCTCGAGGGCATCGTCAAGGGCCAGGAGCGCGACTTCTTCGCTGCGCTCGATGATCCGACGATGAAACCCGCGAGGGAAGTATCGCTCTTTCATGAGGAACCGGTGCTCGTCGTTGAGGACGGTGAGAGTGTACGCGGCTACCCCCTGCGTTACGTGATCTGGCGCGGCATCGTCAACGATACGATCGGCGGCGAGCCGGTGGCCGTTACGTACGATCCGATCGCCGGCAGCGCGCGCGTGTTCAGCCGGACGTTGCCTGGACGCACGGTCACGTTCAGCATCACGGGGCTGCTCCGCGACGGCAACGCGCTGCTCTACGACCGGGAGACAGAGACATGGTGGCAACAGCTCACGGGCGTCGCGGTGACGGGCGAACTCGCGGGCACACGGCTCGAAGCACGGAGCGCGCGTGTGGTGCCGTGGAAGGACTACGCGCTGGCATACCCTGACGCGCCGACGCTTGCCATCGAATCATCCGCATTCGAAGGAACGACGAACCCGTACATCGGCTACGAGGTGCGCGATGGCCGGCCAATCTTCACGCTCGCAGCCATCGACGATCGGTTGCGACCGATGGACCGCGTCGCCGTCATCGAATCAAACGGCGAGCGCGTCGCCGTGCCGTTTCCGGACGGCGGTCCGAAGATGAACATGGTCCTGCCGATCACGGTAAGCGGCACGCCCGTGGTGATTTTCTTCGACTGGCGCGCGTGGTCGCTGCTGGACAGCCAGAACTACCGCGACTCACGCCCTATCGGGACGATGACGGCGTACGCGCCGCACGTCGCGGGATCGCCCGAGACGGAGACGTTCGAGGCAAGCGGTGCGGACGCCTTCACCGAACGCCGCACGGGGTCTGTGTGGGACACGCTCGGCCGGGCTGTCGATGGTCCGCTTCGGGGGGCGCAGTTGGAGCCGGTGCCCATGGTGGTCGGCTTCTGGTTTAGCGTGGCCTCCGTCTATCCCGGCATCGAGATCGTGCACCCTGACGCGCACGATGAGCCGGCTGCCTCCTCGATCGATGAGTAGTTCGATGCGGCGGGCGCGCGCGTGTCCTGTCATCCTGCTTGCGTTCCGGATTGCGACGTGTCGGCGCCCGCTGTAGCCTTGTACTCGATGATAGGCATGATGAGGCCACGCAGCTAAGGTCCGCTCCGGCGGACGCTGCCCGGCGGATCCGTCCGCCGGTCACCTTCAACTGTCACGGACGTTTGTAGCAATACGCCCGCTGACGGCCTCGATGCCGCGTCTCTTCATCATTCTCTGATCGTTTCTTCGCGACATCGCGGCCTGCGGCCGGCGCGGAGGAACACATGGTCGGTCGTAGTCGTCAGTCGTCAGTCATCGGTCGTCGGGGGCGCGCTGCACACGCGAGTGAACCGCGGTCGCAGCATTTTCTGCACAGTCCGTCGCTCGTGCGAAACATCGTGGCGGAGATGCGTTTTGCACCGGGCACCATGGTGCTCGACATCGGCGCAGGGCAGGGCATCATCACGCGTGCGCTCGCCGACGCGGGGTACACGGTCATCGCCATCGAGAAGGATCCGCGGCTGTATCGATCGCTGCGGTCGCGATTCGTGGGGCGCACGAACATCGAGTGTCACCCCGCCGACGCGCTGGCGTTCCCGTTGCCGCGCGAGCCGTACGCCGTCGTGTCGAACGTGCCGTTTTCGATCACGGCGGCGCTCGTGCGCCGGCTGCTCGATGCGCCGCAACCGCCGCATGACGCCTGGCTGATCGTCCAGCGCGAAGCGGCGATGAAGTTCGCCGGCGTGCCGCACGAAACGATGTTCTCGCTCGCGCACAAACCGGCGTTCTCGATCGAGGTGGCGCGTCGCCTGGCGCGGAGCGACTTTGCACCGCCGCCGCCCGTCGACGTCGCGATGTTGCACGTGAAACAACGGCATGAGCCGCTCGTCACGCGGCGGGAGATGGAGGCATGGCGCCAATTCGTGCGGCAGGGCTTCCGGAGCGGCGCGGCAGATGCTCGGACGGCGCTCCGGCCCTACTTCACGCGGCGGCAGCTCGTGATCCTTTCGCGCGACCTGCGCTTCGACCTGCGCGCGGCGCCGTCGGCGCTGACGTTCGGCCAGTGGCTGGCGTTATTCCGGTTCCACGCGCAGGCGTGCCGCGGACCCACCGGTCTGGAGGCGGGATGCGGGAAGCGGGAAGCGGGATCGCGCCGGTTGCACGATGACCGATGCTGGCCGATCATGATGCCCACTCCCCGGAGGTTCCCGAACTGAGATCGACGAGAGGTGCCTCATGACAGCGACGCACGAACGGGTGACCACCCCCGTCGGGCCGGAACGCGAGGGCGGGCAAGGGCTTGACGCGAACCAGTACGAGTCCGGCGACCGCGCGATCCACATCCTGCTCACCGACGCCACCGCGGGGCCGCAGACCGACCTTGTGATTACGCACCGTGACGACGCCTACGAGGTCTGGGCGAAGCGTGGCATGATCCGCTTTCAGCGCTTTCTGGCAGCGGATGGCGGCGGCTACGAGTATCGCGTCATCGAGCAGATCGGCGAGAACCCGGTCGCGAACCAGGACCACAAGGCGCTCGCCACGATCGACGAAGAGGTCGCCGCGTCGAAAGCCTCGGGGTTTCCGGGAGTTGACGCCAACCGGGCGTTCATCGAACCGGAGCACAACACGTATCCGTTTGCGTACGAGCGCATCGCGCAGTTGTTCGACAGCCCGAACGCGCCCGATCTCGTGATGAACCCGAAGGCTTACGCGTTCGGCCGCCAGCCGGGGCAGCATGGCGCTCTCGACACCGTGCAGGCGCGTTCGCCGCTCGTCTTTCGCGGCCCCGGCATTAAGAAGGGCCTGATCACCGATGCGCCGTCGCGTCAGGTGGACGTCGCGCCGACGATTGCGAAGCTGTGCGGGATGCCGTTGATCGATGGCAAGGACGTTACGGGGCGTACGTCGTCGGAGCGGGGCGTCGCGGCGGACGTGTACCTCAAGCGCCAGGACGGCCGCGTGCTCGACGAGATCATCGAGCCGGAGGCGGCCGGGCGCGCCGAACGCGCGTACATCTTCCTGCTCGATGGGTTGAGCAACACCGAACTGAAGCACAGGCTCGCCGAAGATCCGGACTCGATCCCGAACCTGCGCCGCCTCATCAAGGACGGCACGATGTTCGAGTTCGGGTCGTTCACCAACTTTCCAAGCATCACGTGGCCGAGCCACAACGCGATCGGCACCGGCGCCTGGGGCGGGCACCACGACATCGTCAACCCGACGTACTACCTGCGGGACAAGCGGGAGGTCGTGACGCCGCAAGGGCAGCAGTTCGACACGGCGCGATTCCTCGGCGACGGCGTGGAGACGCTGTACGAGGCGTTTCACCGGGTCTTCGGGCCGTGGCAGGGGCAGCAGGGCGCGTTCACGGCATCGATCCATGAGCCGTGCACGCGCGGCGCCGACCACGCGACGCTCGAGCGCGTCGTGATCGGCGACCGCGACCGGCTGCGTGAGATCACCGCACGATACGAAGGCGATACGAGCGCGAAGTGGTTGCAGGATGATCAGAAGGGCGCGCACCAGGAGTCGATCGTCGATAACCGGGGCGTTGCGCAGGCGATCGTGCTGTACACCGACGAGAGCCACCCGCCGCCCAGGTTCATGTTCCACGAACTGACGCTGCCCGACGGCGTGGGCCACGATTACGGGCCGCACTCGGACGGCGAACGCACGGCGCTCGACGAGACGGATGTGCGCATGGGCCGCATCATGGACGTGCTGGAGGCGCAGGGCCTGCTGGAGAGCACGCTGTTCGTCATGACGACGGATCACGGCATGGCGCCGACCGACGCCGACCTGCGGGCAAACCAGGTGCAGGCTGTCGTCGATGCGGGCATGAAGGCCGTCGTCCCGGCGCCGCTTGTCTATCTGATCGACATGGCCGTCGCGATCACGGTACACGAGGATGGCCGCACGGCGATGGTCGAAGTGCTCGCGAATGACGTCGACGAGTCGGGCGAGCGGCCGCCGATCGAGGGCGCGGAGGTGACGCTGGGCACGCATGGCGCGAAGGTGCTCTCGCGCGCGAAGACGGACGCGGGCGGCACGTGCGGGCTGCCGCTGCCGGCAAACGTCGAGCCGGAGGACATGTTCATCTTGGTGCAACACGAAGACTACAATCCGCGCCGCCTGCTGCTCGATGGCACGAGCGTGCGGGAGGACCTGCGGGGACAACTGTACGGCGGGCGCTAGCACCATGGAAGACGCGTCCAGCCTGCGTGCGATCGCCGAACGGAACGCGATCAACGCCATACGCTGTTTGGCGGCCGCTGAGCGCGCGGTCGACGAGGGCAGACTCAACACAGCGAAGGTGCTGCGCGCGGCGGCGCTGGCGTCGCGGGGGCGAGCGTTGATCATCGAGCGATCGCTCTCCGTTGACGCGATGAGTCCGTTGCTTATCGCGACGTTGACCGAGGACCTGCACCGGGAGATCGAAGCACTGGGCGGCATCAGTTCCCCGGTCGCCGCGCTCGCTCTGGATGTTGCGGAGTCTGTGTATGGCGTGGTGGACACAACACGGCGCAGCCTCGAACGAAATCGCGACGTGTTCGAGCGCGAGGTCGCGCAGTTCCTGTTCGGATGTCTGGAGTGCGGGTACCTCGTCGAGGAGCAGCGGCCCGACGTCTGTCCCGCGTGCGGATCGATCGCCGCTGAGTTCGAGTTGTTCGCGCCGTTCTTCTCGTCGACGAGCGAGCGCATCGCACGTCGCCAGCCCGCCGAGATCGTAGCGATGCTGAGCGAGGCGCCGGGCGCGCTGGCTGGAAACATGGCAGGCGTACCTGACGCGATCCTGCGCGGAAGGCTCGCTGCCGGCGAGTGGTGCATGAAGGAAATCGCCGGGCACATGATCGACATCGCCGAATTGTTCTGTCGCCGGCTGCGGTCCGTGCTCGACCCCGAAACGCCGCAGGCAGCCGAGCGTTCGCCGCTCCCGTGGAAGCTGTTGGAGGGCCAGGGCTACGAAGAGATGACGGGCGAGGAGTTGACATCGCGTTTCTCCGTGGCTGTCGATGATGCACTCTCGATGATCGCCACGCTCGGTACCGCCGATTGGCGCAAGCGAGTAGAGCTTGTGAGCGGCCGCGTATCGGTGCTGGATATGGGGTCGTGGCTCGCGAACCACAATCGGGCGCATCTTGAACAGATCGCCGCACACCGGTCCCGCGCGGACTAGACGGGCTACCATGCGAAACGCTCCGGAATTCCGGAGCGTTTCTACGTGCGACGAACGCGCGGGGCCGAGTCCGCGCGCGGAACAACGGCGTCAGGCCTTCTCCGTCACCTTGTAGTCGAGCCGGAAGCCCAACGCGAGACGGATCTGTGCATCGAGCGCGGGCATAGCGGTGAAGAACAGCGTGATCGGCGCCATCAGGAACCACTGCGCGAACTGCACCGGATACAGCCAGAGCTTCCAGTGCGAGGGCCGCTGCGGACGCATCAGCATGTCGAGCCCGATCATGACGATCAGCGGGATCATGCAGGGCATGAGGATGTAGCGCGAGAGCGGCAGGAACCACTCCGGGATGTTGTGCTGCTGGAACGGCTGCAGGCCGATGAAGCCGCCCCACGTCGCCGCCGACATGTTCGCGGCGACACCGGTGATCAGGAACCACTGCGATGACCAGAGCACGTGATTCTCTGTGAGACTCCAGGTGCGGCGCAGACGCTTGCGGAACGGGATCTCCGGGTGACGCGCGAACTGCCGCAGCGCATACGGGATGTCGGAGCAGCCCCATGCATGGCGGCGCGCTTGCTGATAGTGCTCCCAGAACGTGCCTTTGTAGCTGTGCGCGCGTACGCCGTCGTTGCCGACGGGCAGCAGGATCGGTTGGACATCGGGCTCGCCGCCGAGTTCGAAGAAGCACTTGAGGAACATGTGCCAGTCTTCGGGCACGACATCGACGTCCCAGTAGCCGACGTCGTGGCACATGCGCATGCTGAGGCTGTACGTCGACTGCGGGAAGAGCACGACGTATTTGCGCATGAGCTTCGCCAGGTGGTTGATGCCGCCGAGGCTGTTCTGGATGCGCAGCGGGGCCGGTACGTCCCAGACGTTGTTGTAGTAGAAGATCGGGCCCTGCCAGAACGTCCGGTAACGCTGTGGATTCGTGGCGAAGTAGTACGTGAGAGCGGTGAAGTAGCGCGGATGGAAGAGCGTGTCAGCATCGCAGCTTGTGACGGTCATCGTGTCGATGTCGTAGCCCATCTCATCGCAGAAGAGTTGCTTCGCGCGGCGGGCAGCCCACGCCTCGTTCGATGACTTGCCGGGCACTTCGCCGGGGATGCCCCTGGGATGCGTGGTACCGACCATGGCGAGGAAGCTGTGGCCGTACCGCTGCGTCAGTTCTTCGTAGCGGGCGCCGGCGTCGGGATCCGCCGCTTCCATGGCGATAACGACCAGCAACTTTTCCCGCGCGACTTCGCTTTCGGCGAGCTTGCCGACGGTAGCGCTGAGCTTTTCGATGCTTTCCTTGTACGTCGGAATGATGATCAGGTGCTGAATGTCATCCCAGGCCACGACGTCCTGCTTGCGGCCGTTGCCTGTAAACGTCTCTGCATCGTACTTATGGCGCCAGTCGATGCGCGCGGTGGCCTTGAGCGCGCGATAGCCCCAGAGTGTGTGGAGGCCCGTATTGATCGAGCGCCAGGCCCAGTAGACATCGAAGACGAGGAGCACGGCGACAAGCGGGATCGGCAGCCAGATCGCGCCCCAGACCAGGAACGTGATCAGGCCCACGGCGAGCGCGAGCGGCAATACGTCGAGCAGGCGCAGCCCGATGCGGATCCACGGGGTAACGCGCACGCGCTGGCGCACCGCCGTGGCGACATCGACGACCGGGTGCGCGATCTCGTTGAGGGCGCGCGGGTGCGCGGTCCGTTGCATCACCGCAACCGCGGCGTCGTGGTCGGCGGATGCGTGCGCATAGGGCGCGGCCATGACGGCGCCGCCGCTCAGCAGGTGCGGCGGTGGCACGTCGCGGAACTCGGGCGCGACGACAGGCTCCCACGGTGCGTGGAAGCTGCTGGCTGTCTTGATGCGCTTCTTCGTTCTCGCGAGCGTCGGCGTGCCTCCGTGCACCTCAGTCTGCGACGGGTAACAAAAAAGGTCGTCCATGCATTGGCCCGACCTTCAAAGCCTACGAGGTTAGCTGCCGGCTTAGGGGAGAAGGTTCCCCCGGTCGCATGTGCGACCTTCAGCCCGGGATCCGTTCGGGTCCCCCGCTCCCCTCTCACGAGGGGACTCGGCTGTTCGCTATTCAATTATCCGCTCGATCTTATGGGTGGCTTCGTTGGCGTGTCAAGAAACGACCGTACTATGTCCGCTCCTCACGGGCACGCGCCTCGACCTCTCCCCACAGGCGAGCTTAGATCGAAAACGGCCATGTGTCTCGCCCCTGCGCCCGTGATTGAGCATCCGTCACGTGTTCTTTATCCCTCTCCGGCTTTGTACGCGTTCTATACGGGCGTAGACTGGGCACGAGACGCCGTACGGAGCTTGCCCGCATGAGCCGCCTGTACCTGGGCATTGTCCTGCACAACCATCAGCCGGTCGGGAACTACGGGTTCGTCATTGAACAACTGTTCAATGACGCCTACGAACCGATGCTGGCGGCGCTTGAGCGTCATGAGGGGATCCGCATCGGCCTCCACAACTCAGGGCCGCTCTTCGACTGGATCATGGCGAATCGCCCGGACTACATGGAGCGCCTACGGGGACTGTGCGAGCGCGGCCAGGTGGAGATGCTCACAGGCGGCTACTACGAGCCCGTCCTGCCGATGATTCCCGACGGCGACAAGGCCGGCCAGATCCGCAAGCTGACGGGCTTCATTGAAGAGAAGTTCGGACAAACGCCCACCGGCTTGTGGCTGACAGAACGCGTGTGGGAGCCGGGGCTGCCAGTGCCGCTTGCGCATGCCGGCGTGCGATGGACGCTTGTCGATGACGCGCACTTTCGCATGGTGGGGCTGCCTGCGGATGCGCTCGACGGGTATTACATCACGGAGGACCAGGGCGAACGGATCAACCTGTTCTCGGGCAGCCAGCGCCTTCGCTACACGATCCCCTGGTTGAACGTCGAAGATTTGATAGCGGAGCTGCGACACCGCGCCGACACGAACACACGCGAAGCGCCGTACATCGTGCTCGGGGACGACGGCGAGAAGTTCGGCGGCTGGCCGACCACGCGCAAACACGTCTGGGACGAGGGTTGGATCGAGCGATTCTTCGCCGCGGTCGAGGCTGAGCAAGACTGGCTCGAGATGGTGACGCCCGGCGAATACATGCGCCGCCACGAGGCGCGGGGACTCGTCTACCTGCCGACGGCGTCGTACGCCGAGATGATGGAGTGGGCGATGCCCGCGCAGTCCAGCGCGGAATATCATCGAGTGGCTGCGCAACTGCACGAGAGCGGGCGCGAAGACGTGTTGCAGTACGTGCGCGGCGGCTTCTGGCGTTACTTCCTGGCGAAATATCCGGAAGCGAACGCGATGCACAAGCGCGGTCTGCGGATCGACCGAAAGCTAGAACAAACGGACAACGCTTCGGCGCGCGATGCCCTCTGGCGCGCGCAATGCAACTGCCCTTACTGGCACGGCGTGTTCGGCGGGCTGTATCTCCGCAACATTCGCGCGGCGACGCATGCAAACCTGGTGCAGGCGGAGCGCCTCGCCGATGAGGCAGCCGGACATAGCGGCGTGCGCATCGAAGCCGATGACTTCGACTACGACGGGCAGCGCGAATTGCTGATGCAGTCTTCCGACGTGTCATTGATGCTGCACCCGGAACAGGGCGGCATGCTGAGCGAATTCGACCTGCGGCGTCGCGACCACGCGTTCATCGACGTGATCACGCGGCGGCGCGAGGCGTATCACGAGGCCCTCCTGAGCGGCACGGCCGGACAATCGACAGGCGACCTGACGAACATCCACGGCGGCGTGCGGCTCAAGCACGAGGGCCTGGCGGAGGACCTCGCATTCGACCGACATCGGCGCGGCGGCCTGCAAGAGTGGGTGCTGCCTTCGGACGAGGGTATCGAGCGGTTTGCACGTTCTGAAGCGCACGCGTTGTTTGAACCGGACGGTGCGTGGTCGTGCGAGACGGACTGCGGCGAAGGCGGCGCGTCCGTCGTGATGGCGCGTGCGTCTAACGGGTGGAGCATAGAGAAGCGCGTCGAGATGCCGGCGCGCGGCGAGCAGATCGCGGTGACGTACAAGTGCGTGAACGTCAGTAATGAGCATCGTAGCGGACGGTTCGTCAGCGAGTGGAACGTGTCCGCGCCGCAGGCGGCAGACGGCGACGACCGCATCGCGCGGCTGGAGACCGATGAACGCTCAATCGATCTTCACAATGAGCGGGGCGTCGTGCGGACGGACGCGATCGTCGTGCGGGGAAGCGCGCCGTGGGGGATGCGCTGCGAGATCGAAGGTGACGTCGATGTGTGGCATTTTCCCGTCCACACGGTGTCTTCATCGGAGGGCGGACTGGAGCGCGTTGCGCAGGGCGCATCGGTGTCGTTCGTTCGCGCGCTCGATCTTGCGCCAGGCGCATCGATGTCGATGCGGCTTGCGTGGTCGGTGGTGGAGTGAGCGGCGCAAAGTTCCCACCTCGGCGGTTCACCGCATAGCCCGCGTTCGCCGCCCGCGATACAATCCGGCCGAGGGGGTTCATTTGTCGGTAGCACGCGTCAACGGCATTGACATCTACTACGAGCGGCACGGAACCGGCGAGCCGCTGCTTTGGATCGGCGGCCTCGGCGCGAATCTGCGCGAAATCCCGTACCTCATTGAGTCGTACAGCCGGCCCTTCGAAGTGATCGGGTATGACGCGCGCGGCTGCGGACGCAGCGACAAGCCCGAGGGCGAGTACAGCATCGCCGGGCTCGCGGACGACGCGGCGGCGCTGCTGGATGCGACCGCGATCGATGCGGCGTTTATCTACGGCTCATCGATGGGCGGGATGGTGGCGCAAGAACTGGTGTTGCGTCACCCGGCGCGGGTGCGAGCGCTGATCCTGGGCTGCACGACGGGAGGCGCCATTCGCGGCGTGCAACCATCGCCGGAAACCGTGCGGCGCATGATCGAAAACCAGTCGCTCGGCGGTGACGAAGGCATGGAAGCGGGCTGGCGGCTCGGCTACAGCGATGCATATATCGAGGCGAACCGCGGGTCGCTGCTCGAGCGTGCGCGCGCGGCGGCGGAACTGGCGGCGCCGCGCGATTCCTACATGCGGCAAGTGCTGGCGGCAGCGCGGCACGATACGTACGACCGGCTGCACGAGATCGCCTGTCCGGTGATGATCATCCACGGCGCCGACGACGTGATGATGCCGGCCGGCAACGCGCATCTGCTCAAGGAACGGATGCCACACGCCGAGCTGCACGTCCTCGAAGACCTGGGCCATGGCTATAACCTCGAGGGGCAGGCGATCGCCGATGAGCTGGTGATCGAATTTCTGCAGCGCCATGCCCGCATCGAAGGAGCGACGAGTGCCGCACGCTAGCGCCGACGGTGCGCAGCTCTACTACGAGGTCCACGGTTCGGGCGATCCGCTGCTCATGATCCCCGGTTTCGGCTCGACGACGCTGGTGTACTTCGCGAACATCGCGCCGCTGGCCGAGCGATTCAAGGTGATCGTCTTCGACCCGCGCGGATCGGGACGGTCGGACGTGCCATCGAGCGGCTACTCGATGCAAGGCTTCGTAGACGATTGCGTGAGCGTGCTCAGCGCCGCCGGCGAAGCGTCGGCGCACGTGGCGGCGGCGTCATTCGGGGGCATGGTGGCGCAGAACCTCGCGCTGACGTACCCGGAGCGCGTGCGGCGGCTCGTGCTGATCTGCACGACGCCCGGCGGCCCGCATCACGTATCGCCGCCGCCCGAGCAGATGGCGGTGTTTCTCGCGGCTGCGGATATTCCGGACCCGGCCGCCGCGGCGCGATCGACGTATCCGCTGCACTACGGCGACGCCTATATCGCCGAGCACGACGCCGCGATCGTCGAGCGTTCGCTGGCGAACGCGCACCTGCGTTCGAAGCTCGAGGGGCGTATCGGGCAGCTCACGGCCGTCAGCCAGCACGACACGCTGGACCGGCTGCCGAAGCTTTCCACGGCGACGCTGATCCTGCACGGCCAGCACGATGGCATCGTCCCCGTCGAGAATAGCCGCAAGATGGCGGCAGCGATTCCGAATGCGCGCATCAAGATCTATCCGGACGCGAAGCACATCGTCTTCACGGAGTGTGCGGACGAGCTGAACCGCGATATCATCGAATTTCTGACCGAGAACGAACGCTAACCGGCGGCACTGTCAGTCACGGAGGCCTTATGCGCGACCTCGCGATGCGCGCTCTCGACACAGCTCGTCAACGGGGGGCGAGCTACGCCGACGTGCGCGTCGTGCGCTTCAAGGCGGAGTCCGTCGACGTACGCAACCAGAACGTCGAGGCGCTGACGTCGGACGAGTCGCTGGGCTTCGGCGTTCGCGTGATCGTCGATGGGTACTGGGGCTTCGCAGGCAGTCACAAGATGACGATGGATGAGGCGGACGCCGTTGCGGCGCGCGCCGTGACGGTCGCGAAGGCATCGGCGCGAGTGCCGGGCACCAAGGCCGACATCGGACCGCCGCAGGGTGGAAGCGGGACGTATCGCACGCCGATACAGACGGACCCGTTCGCCGTGTCGCTCGAAGACAAGATCTCGCTGTTGCTGCGCGTCAACGACGCGATACGCAAGGCGCCGAACATCATTTCGGCGGAGAGCAACGTCTACTGCCAGCGCGAGGACAAGATCTTCGCCAACAGCGAGGGCGCGTACACGGAGCAGGAGTTGTACGAGACCGGCTGCGGCATCGAGGCGACGGCGGTGGACGAGGGCGAGGTGCAGAACCGGTCGTTCCCGAACAGCGTCGGCCGCCACCAGGGCACCGAGGGCTGGGAGTTCATCGAACGCTGGGACCTCGAGGAGAATGCGTTGCGCGTCGGTGAAGAAGCAGCGGAATTGCTGCGCGCGAGGTCGCTGGAGCCCGGCGTGACGAGCGTGATCCTCGATGGCAGCCAGGTGGCGCTGCAGATCCACGAGTCGTGCGGGCATCCGATCGAGCTGGACCGCGTGCTCGGCACGGAGGCGGCGTTCGCAGGCACGAGCTTTCTCACGCTCGACAAACTGAACAGCTTCATGTACGGCTCGGAGCACGTGAACATGACGGCCGACGCGACGATACCGGGCGGCCTCGGCACATTCGGCTACGACGACGAAGGGGTGCCCGCGCAGTCGACGCCGATCGTGCGCGAAGGGCGCTTCGTCGGCTATCTGACGTCGCGCGAGACGGCGCGCGCGCTCGGTCAGACCAGCCAGGGCGCGATGCGCGCTTCGGGGTGGAATCGCATCCCGTTGATCCGCATGACCAACGTGAGCCTGGAGCCGGGTGAGTGGACGCTCGCCGACATGATCGCCGACACGGACGATGGCGTGTACATGGAGACGAACCGGAGCTGGAGCATCGACGACAAGCGGTTGAACTTCCAGTTCGGCACGGAGATAGGCCGGGAGATCACGAACGGCAAGCTCGGCGCGCTGATCAAGAACGCCACGTACACCGGCATCACGCCGCGCTTCTGGGGCAGTTGTGACGCCATCGCGAACCGCGACGAGTGGGTGGTGTGGGGCACGCCGAACTGCGGCAAAGGCCAACCGGAGCAGGTGGCGCACACCGGGCACGGTGCTGCGGCGGCGCGATTTCGCGGTGTACAGGTCGGGCTGATGAAGTAGGACGCCGTTGCCCATCAATTTGATCGAGTTTAGCGAGTTTATCTCTTTCCGATAAACTCCCTAAACTTGCTATAATTGCCGCATGGATCCGGTTACCAACCCCTTCGCCCCGGGCGCCGGCACGCCCCCGCCGGAGCTAGCCGGCCGCGACGAGCTGCTACAGGTGGTAGCGATCGCCGTCGAACGGACGCGCCGCGGATTGTCGGCTAAGAGCCTGCTCATGGTAGGACTCCGCGGTGTTGGGAAGACCGTGCTCCTCGACCGGATGAGGGACGACGCCGCATCGTCAGGTGTGCAGACACTTCGGATCGAGGCGCCTGAGAATCGTTCTTTGCCCGCCCTTCTCGCGCCGGAACTGCGCCAAGCGCTTCTGCGCTTATCTCTGATGAGCGATCGAAAGATCGTGCACAGCGTGCGCTTCGCGCGCTCGCAGGCTTTGCGAAAGCACTGAAGGTCAAGTATCACGACATCGAAGTGGGCATGGACTTCGATCCAGAGCCCGGGTTGGCCGACAACGGGGATCTGGATCACGACTTGCACGCCCTGCTTGAGGCCGCAGGCCAAGCCGCACAACAAGCGGACACCGTACTCGCCATGTTCATCGACGAACTACAGTATGTCGACGAGGACGAGCTCGCAGCACTCATCATGGCTCTTCATGGCACCGCGCAGGCACGACTCCCAGTGATTCTAATCGGCGCTGGGCTGCCACAGCTTCGCGGCCGGATGGGACGCGCTAAGTCGTACGCTGAGCGGCTATTCGAGTTCCCCGAGATCGGTCCACTCGCTGCCGATGCCGCCAAACGCGCAATCGTCAAACCCGCCAACGACTCCGGGGTCGAGGTGATGCCCGATGCTCTGGAACTAATCGTGCGTGAAACGCATGGCTATCCCTACTTTCTTCAGGAGTGGGGCAAGCACGCCTGGGACATCGCCGACGAATCGCCGATTACGGCTAAAGACGTCCGAGCGGCGTCTCGCTTGGCGACGGCAGCGCTCGATGCGAGTTTCTTCCGTGTTCGGCTCGACCGGTTGGCTCCCGGAGAGAAGCGGTACCTGCGTGCGATGGCTGAACTTGGTCCCGGTCCGCACAGATCGGGCGATATCGCTGACGAACTCGAGCAAAAGGTTACGTCGCTAGGGCCCGTGCGGAACAAGCTTATTTCGAAGGGAATGATCTATAGCCCGTCGTTCGGTGACACGGCGTTCACGGTCCCTTTGTTTGACAAGTTCATGCGCCGGATCATGCCCGGCGACGAATGGCGGGCGTGAGTAGCTGAAAGTGAAGCCTTGAAAGCCATCGACTTTCACATTCACCCGCCGGGTCCGGGCGGGCTTTCGACCGCCGAGCAAGCCGCCATGGCGGCGTACTTTCGCGGCGAGCCACCGCCATCGACGGCGGAAGAGATGGCGGACTACTACCAGCGCCTCGACATGTTCGGCGTGCTCTTCGCGATCGACTCGGAGACGACGACGGGGCGCGCGCCGGTACCCAACCAGTACATCGCCGACTGCGTGCGACGTTGGCCGGACACGTTCACGGGCTTCGGAACCGTCGATCCGTGGAAGGGCGCGATCGCCGTCCGCGAGTTGGAGCGCGTGGTTGATCTCGGGCTCAAGGGACTGAAGTTTCATCCTCAGCAGCAGGCGTTCTTTCCGAACGACCAGCGGTTCTATCCGCTGTGGGCGAAGGCGCAGGAACTGAGATTGATCGTGTTGTTCCACTCCGGCACAACGGGCGTCGGGGCGGGACAGCCGGGCGGCGGCGGCATCAAACTCGGCTACGCGCGGCCGATCCCGTACATGGACGACGTGGCGGCGGACTTCCCTGAACTGCGGATCGTGCTGGCGCACCCGGCGTGGCCGTGGCAAGAGGAGCAGCTCGCGATGCTCGTACACAAGCCCAACGTCTACATGGACCTCTCGGGTTGGTCGCCGAAGTATTTCTCGCCGTCACTGATCACGTACGCAAATCACATGGTGAGCCACAAGGTGATCTTCGGGTCGGACTATCCGGCGATCTCCCCGGAGCGCTGGTTGCGTGACTTCGAAGCGGCCGGCTTCACCGACGACGTGAGGCCGAAGATCCTGCGCGAGAACGCGGCGCGCCTGCTGGGGATCGATCCGTAGCGGGAGCGCCGCCTGAGAAGACAGAACCAAGAACCCCGGAACCTCGAACCTGGTGGTTACGGTGCGGGGGGCGTGTTGTTTGGCTAGACCCCGCTTCCGGGGCGCGGCACAATGGTTGTACCAGCAGCATCGACGGAAAGGACGCCCAACATGGCGACGCGCATCGGCATTAACGGCTTTGGCCGCATCGGGCGGCAGGTACTGAAGGCGATCAAGGAGCGGCATCCGGGCGCGCTCGAGGTCGTCGCCATCAACGACCTCTTCGACACGAAAACGAACGCCCACCTGTTCAAGTACGACTCGAACTACGGGCGCTATCCGGGGACCGTGGAGGCGGCCGAAGGCGGACTGGTCGTCGACGGGAAGCCGATCACGGTGTTCGCGGAGCGCGAGCCGGGGAAGATCCCCTGGGGCCAGGTCGACGTCGATATCGTCGTCGAGTCCACAGGGCTGTTCACCGACGCCGACAAGGCGCGCGCGCACGTGCGCGACAGCGTCAAGAAGGTGATCATCTCGGCGCCGGCGAAGAACGAAGACGCGACGCTCGTGCTGGGCGTGAACGCGGAGCAGACGTACGACCGTTCGAAGCACACCGTCGTGTCGAATGCGTCGTGCACCACGAACGGCCTTGCGCCGACGGTCAAGGTGCTGCTCGATACGTTCGGCATCCTCAAGGGTCAGATGACGACGATCCACGCGTACACGAACTCGCAGCGGCTGCTGGACATGGCGTCGAACGACCTGCGCGAGGCGCGGGCGGCCGCCATGAACATCGTCCCGACGTCGACGGGCGCCGCACGGGCGCTGAAGCTTGTGATCCCGGAGATCGAAGGCAAGCTCGACGGCGTGGCGTACCGCGTGCCGACGCCGACGGTTTCGATCGTCGAGATCGTGGCGCTGGTCGACAAGCAGACGAGCGCGGAGGAAGTGAACGACGCGATGCGGAAGGCCGCCGCCGGCGCGATGAAGGGCATACTCGCGGTCTCGGACGAACCGCTGGTGTCGATGGACCTCAAGGGTGATCCGCACTCGTCGATCGTCGACTCGGCGACGACGAACGTGGTCGCCGGTGACCTGGTGAAGGTGGCGTCGTGGTACGACAACGAGTGGGGGTACTCGTGCCGGACGGCGGATTTGTGCGCGTTCGTGGCGGCAAAGGGGCTGTAGGGGCTTCGGCGAGAACAGACAACAAACAACAGACAACAGAGAGGGGCGGCGGAGTGATTCCGCCGCCCCTCTGACTTACGCCGTGCGCTCTGACGGCATCCCGTCGCCGCGCCGCGACGTGCGCTGCTCGACTACCGGCAGCCGCATCACCGACGCGAAGTTATCGTCGGCGGCGATGCGGTTGTAGCGCTCGAAGCCGCAGGCAAGACAGCGATGCACGATCGCGTGCTCACCCTTGCGCCGGACGAACGCGGCGACGGGCGCCATGATGGCGCCGCAGTCGCTGTTGCGATCGCCGGGCGTGCGGCCATCGACGTGCCGTGAATACAGGCACAGCGGACAATGATTGCGATTGCGGCCGCCGGAGGGCGGAGCGCCGACTATCATCTTGCAGTGGCGGCAGCGAAACTCATCGCTAACACCGTGAATCCTTCCCTTGCGGCTCTCGTAGCGAGATCCGCGTCGATACGTCCTGGACATTGCTGAACGCCTCTCGGGCGCCGCGGACACCGCAGTGCGCGGCGCGGCTCTGCAACTCGCCGATGAGTTCCCGAGTGACGGCAGTGGGCATGAATGACGATGACAACATGGTTCAACTCCTCTGGCCGGCGCGCGGTTGTGCACGCCGGTTGACATTCAGTGGAAAACGCCGAGATCAAGGCTCCGGCGTGCGGACGCAACGCACTGTGCGGCGTTGCAAGCGCACGCGTGACGCCGTCGCGTTTATGCCATGTGCAAAGAGAAGCGGATCACCACCGATTGGTGACAGCCTGTCTCAGAGCCCGCGGGTGAGAACGATCGCTAGCGGGTGGACACAGCAGGCAGCGCTGCGGCGCGGAGCGCCGTCACAAGGGGAAGCGTGATTCGAAGCACCAAGACCTGCTTTCTAGCGACCCGTGGTCGATGGGCGAGTATGGCAGGCGGCAACCGAGCGACGCAAGTTTTTAGGCCGCGCGGATGCGCGATAATCGAGTCGTGAGAGCATCTACCGAACCAACGCCAGACTGCATGTCCGACGTCCCACGCTGGCAGCAAACCCGTCGATCGAGCGCCTGATGCCTGCGATTGACGCGACGTCGGATCAGACCCGGCAGCAATCCCTGTTCGAGCAGGTCGCGGCGCCGCTGCGCCACTTCATGGCGACGGAGGCGAGCAGCGCCGGGCTGCTGCTGGCCGCGACGGTGCTGGCACTGGCGTGGGCTAATTCGCCGTGGTCGGACCGCTACGAGTCGCTCTGGGGCACCGAGTTGGCCGTCCGCGTAGGCGGCGATCAACTGACCAAGGACCTTCGACACTGGGTCAACGACGGCCTGATGACGCTGTTCTTCTTCGTGCTCGGCCTGGAAGTGCGTCGTGAGTTGTCAGTGGGCGAACTCACGGACACCCGCCGCGTCGTCCTTCCCGCAATAGGCGCGATTTCGGGCATCGCCGCGCCGGCACTGCTGTTCCTGGCACTGAATCCTTCGGGTGAAGCCGCCAGCGGCTGGGGCGTCGTGATCGGGACCGACACGGCATTCTTGCTCGGTGCGCTCACGCTGGTGGGGCCGGCGGTGTCGACGCAGCTCCGCGTGTTCCTGCTGACGATGACTCTTCGACGACCTGATCGCCGTCACCGTGATCGGATTCGTGTATTCGGATGCCATCGACTACGGCGCGCTGGCAATCGCCGTCGGCTGCCTTGGCGCCCTTGCGTTGCTCGATCGGCTCGGCGCGTGGCGCACGACGGTGTACGCGGTGGTCGGCGTGGCGTTGTGGCTGGCGACCGTTGAGTCGGGGCTCCACCCGACGATCGCCGGCATGGCCGCTGGATTGCTGATCGGCGCGTACGCGCCACGACGCGAGGCGGTGGAACGGGCGGCGTCGCTGTTCCAGGCGTTTCGGCAATCGCCGACGCCCGACGTCGGATACTCGCCGAAGATCGGACTGCAGCAAGCTTTTCCGTCAACGAGCGGCTGCAGGTGACGATGCACGGGTGGATCAGCTTCGTGATCGTGCCGGTGTTCGCGCTGGCGAACGCGGGCGTGGATCTGCGGGGCGGACTGCTCGCCGAATCGCTGCGATCGCCGATCACGTGGGGCGTCGTGCTTGGCCTGGTGGCCGGAAAGTTGCTGGGCAGCGGGATCGGCGTATTGGGTGCGGTGCGGCTCGGGCTGGGGTCATTGCCACAGGGCGTAGCGCCTGGCCAGCTTGTCGGAGGCGCGGCGTTGTCCGGCATCGGGTTCACTGTTTCGCTGTTGATCGCCGACCTGGCGTTCGACACGCCGGCGCTGCGAGAGCAAGCGACGGTGGGCGTCCTCATGGCCGCGGTGCTGGCCACCGCGGCCGGATGGGTGATCTCTCGGCTGGCGGCGGTACTGCTCGGCGAACCCACAGCGAGTCTGCCGATGGTGCTCGACCGGGCCGTCGAGCCCGGGCGCGATCATGTGCGCGGACCGGTCGGTGCGCCGCTGACGCTCGTCGAGTACGCGGACTTCGAGTGTCCGTTCTGCAGCGCGGCGACCGGCGTCGTCGAACAACTGCGGCAGCGCTTCGGCGGCCAACTGCGCTATGTCTTCCGCCACTTGCCGTTGGCGAGCATCCACCCGCACGCCCAACTGGCGGCGGAGGCGGCGGAAGCCGCCGGTGCGCAGGGGCGCTTCTGGGAGATGCACGACCTGCTCTTTCAGCGCCAGGATCAGCTCGAGTTTGCGGATCTGCTGGGGAACGCGGATGAGCTTGGCCTGGACGTCGAACAGTTCGCGCGCGCGTTAAACCAGAGCAACCGCGCGGAGCGCATCCGCGAAGACCTGATCAGCGCCGCCGCCAGCGGCGCCCGCGGAACGCCGACGTTCTTCATCGGAGACCAGCGCCATATCGGCCCCTACGACGTCGAGAGCCTGGCTGCTGCGCTCGAGGCAGGGCGCGAATCGACCGGCACGGGCTGAAAGTTCGGAGTCGTGCCGCCGCACGGCTTCGCGTGGCGTACGTGAGATCCTGCTTTGCTCGCAGCGTCTACGTCCGGGCGTGCTCTGCGCGTTCGGCGGCGTCGGCGTCCTCCTTCGTGTCGTGCACGGTGCCGGGTGCGTGGTTGGGCGGTGCGTACACCGTGTAGAGCTTGAGCGGCTCATCGCCGGTGTTGATCACGTTGTGCCAGGTGCCGGCGGGCACGATGAAGGCCCAATCCTCCTTGACGTCGTGCGTTTCGCGGAGGTCGTCCTTCGCGGGGCCGGCCTTGATCTGCGCCTGGCCGGACTCGATGCGCAGGAACTGATCGATGTTGGGGTGCACCTCAAGTCCGATTTCGCCACCGGGCTCGATGGACATGAGCGTCAGCTCGCTGTGCTCGCCAACCCGCACGACCGTGCGAAACGTTGTGTTGGCGCGGGTGAGATCTTCGATGTTTCCGGTCCAGATCAGCGTCATGAGCGGTATCCCCTATCGATGCGTTCGCCGAGGCCGGACGGCCCACGAGACATTATGCCACCCGCCGCTTGCGCTGCCGTTCGACGAGCAGGTCACCAAGCTGTGGCACCACTTCCCGTTGATAGAAGTCGATGAAGCCCTGCTGGTCCGGGCCGACCTGGTGCACGTAGACGTGGTCGAATCCGGCGTTGGCGTACTTTCGGATCTGTTCAATGTGCTTCTGCGGATCGGGACCGCAGACGACGTCTTTCGCGACGTCGTCTGCGCTCACCATCTTCGAAGCCTGTTCGAAGTGACGAGGCAACGGCAGTTCGGCGCTCAGTTCGCCGGTGATCCCTGCGTTGGGCCAGATCTCGTAGGCGGTCTTGCGGGCGCTCGCCTCGTCCTTGGCCCAGCAGACCGTAAGCTGGCCGTACTTTGGCTTGCCCCGGCCGCCCGCGGCCTCGAACGCCTGGACGACGTTCTTCGCCGGCGCGACGCCGATCAGCCCGTCGCCGATCTCGCCGGCAAGCTCGGCTGCATGCTCGCCGCTCGCGGCCACGTAAATCTCCGGCAGCGGATCGGGCAGCGTGTAGATGCGCGCGTCGACGACCTGGTAGAACGATCCTTCGTGGTCGACGTTCTCGCCGCTCCAGAGCTTGCGGATGATCCAGACCGCTTCTTCGAGCATCTCGCGGCGGACGTTGGCGGATGGCCACCGTTCGCCGGTGATGTGCTCGTTGAGATTTTCACCCGTTCCGACGCCCAGGAAGAAGCGGCCGGGCAGCATGGCTGCACAGGTCGCAGCCGCCTGCGCGATGATCGCGGGGTGGATGCGCATCGTCGGACACGTGACTCCGGTGCCGATGCGGATGCGTTCGGTACTCGCTGCGACGCCGCCGATCGTGGACCAGACGAACGGACTGTGACCCTGGCTGTCGACCCACGGATGGTAGTGGTCGGAGATCAGCGCGAACGTGAAGCCGGCATCTTCGGCCATGCGTGCGTGCTTCACCAACTCGAGGGGTGGAAACTCCTCGCTGGACAATGTGTAGCCGAGTTCAATCATCGAGTGGAATCCTTCGTTGCAGGCAATCGTTGAGAGAAGGGTAGGCCGGCACGCATAAGCGCCGGGTGCCCGCGGGCGCGGCTCGCATTAAGAGAGCGTGTAGAGCGCGCTCCGCACCGGCCTTTCGTCCGAAATCAGGACAAGTAGTCCGCCGGATGGACGAGGCGCAGGTGCGGGGCGATGCTGCACACTCAAACGGCCGGCGTCTTTGCGACGGCAATATGCAGACGTTCATCGTGAGGAGAAACATCGTGACCGCAACACGCTCGGACCAGACGACGTACGAGGAGCAGCGAGACGCGCTCACAGAGAAAATCTTCGGGCTGGCGCTCGCCACCGGAGAGGCCGCGAACGTCTACATCGGCGACCGGCTGGGTTTCTATCGATCGTTGGCGCAGGACGGGCCGGCGACGTCGGCGGAGTTGGCGCGGCGCACAGGGTCGTCGGAACGGATGGTGCGCGAATGGCTTGAGCAGCAGGTGGTGGCGGGGGTACTCGACGTCGACGACACGGGAGCGCCGCTCGACAAGCGCACCTTCACGTTGCCGGCGCCCCACGCGGAAGCGCTGACGGACGAGCGGAGCCTGGCATACGCGGCGCCGTTCGCGCGCTATCTGATCGGCTGCGCGAACGCGCTGCCGTTGGTGATGGAGGCGTTCCGCACGGGCAAGGGCGTGCCGTACGACGCGTTTGGCCCCGACATCATCGAGAGCCAGGCGGACGTCAACCGGCCGATGCTGGAGCATCTGCTCACGCAAGAGTGGCTGCCCGCTGTTCCGGACGTGCATGAGAAGTTGCTGACCGGCGCGCGCGTCGCCGATGTTGGATGCGGTGCCGCGTGGTCGAGCATCGCGATCGCGCGCGGTTACCCGTCGGCGCGCGTCGATGGCTTCGACCTCGACGAGCATTCCGTGAAACTGGCGCGCCGAAACGTGACGGACGCTGGGCTCAGTGAACGCGTGACGGTGCATCAGCAGGACGCCGGCGACGGGGCGTTTGCCAAGCAGTTCGACCTCGCGCTCGCGATCGAGTGCATCCACGATTTATCGCGGCCGGTCGACGTGTTGCGGGCGATGCGAAACATGCTCGCCGCGGGCGGCACGGCGATCGTCGCGGATGAGCGCACGGCGGACGCGTTCACCGTCACGGACGACCCGATGGAGCGGCTGTTCTACGCGTTCAGCACGCTGCTCTGCTTGCCGGCGGGCATGGCCGACGAGCCATCGGCCGCGACGGGGACGGTGATGCGCGCATCGACCCTCGAAACGTACGCGACGGACGCGGGATTCCAGCGCGTCGAGGTGCTGCCGATCGAGCACGCGCAGTTCCGGTTCTATCGGCTGCATCCGTAGGCGTTCCGCTCGGCCGCCGGCGTGGCCGCTCGACACTGGGGCGCCAGCGTCAGCCATGCGATCAGCTTCACGGATCGATGTCGCACACCGACGCTCTGTGTAGGCTGATGCGCGACCGCTGCATGCGGTCCTTTCTGGCGCGCGGTCCGGCGGGTACGCTAAGCGCTGTTGCGTCGTGCGGGGTTGTGAGGTGTTGATGCCAGGGACGCTGCCTGTTCGCTTGTTCGTCGCGGCGGCCGTCGCGATCGCGGTACTGGCCGCGATGCCACTGCTGGGCCCGCAGGGTGCGCGGCACGCAGAAGCGGGTACGTGCAACAAGCTCGCCTTCCCCAATACGCTTCAATCGCTCATCGATGGTGGTCGCTCAGGCGACGTGATCTGCATGGTGGCAGGCGTGTATCGCGGGCCGGTGACGTTCCAGGGCAAGTCAGGCATCACGTTACGAGGACAGGGGCCGCGCCAGACGATCATCGCCGGCGGCACGCGCGACGGGATGCTCGTGTTCAACAGCAAGAACCTTACCTTCGAAGACTTCACGCTGTACGTCGGGAACCCTTCCAACGCCTACGTGTGGCGCAGTCAGAACGTCGTCTTTCGCAGGATTGACGTAGGCGGCGGCACGCTCGGCATTCACTACGACGGCAACAGCATCGGCACGATCGAAGATTCGTTCGTGTACGCCATCCAGGGGGACGGCGTGCTGACGCGCAACAAGTCGAACGTGACGGTGCAACGCAACTGGATCTTCAACAACCGCGGCGTCGGCGTATCGACGGTCGGTGAGACGGCGAACACCGTCGTTACGCGGAACATCATTTCGCACAACGACGGCCCCGGCGTATTCGCCGGCCAGACGCCGTGCGCGCTGCTGCCGCCGGGCTTCGTCGAAGTGCCGGACTGCTATCTCGACAATCTCCGCGCCTACGTGGGCGACGCGAACGTGATCCTGGACTCGAACGTGATCCAGGCGAGCGGCAGCACGGGCATCGTGATGTTTCCGGGCACGCGCGGGACCTTCCGCAACAACCACATCTGGCGCAACGAGTTGAGCGGACTATTCGTCTGGGGCGCGACGATCTCTTCCGAGAACGATGAGTACGACCGCAACGAAGAGCACGCGATCGAGCTTCGGGCGTATCCGGACCCGTTGAAATATCCGGAGATCGCGGTCGACCAGCGCATACGCGCCGTCGGCTCGATCAACAACAACGACATCCACGACTCGGTGGTGCTGCCCGAAACCGGCACGCTCGGCGGCGGCGTGCTCGCGCAAGGGGCGAACGTAGACGTGACGAACTCGCGGATCTACGGCAACCGCGGCATCGGCGTGTCCTACGTGAACACGTCGCTCGGCCGGATCGTCAACAACAGGATCTACGACAATCGCGGCTCGGGCATCTGCCTCTTCCGCGCGGGCAACGTGACGACGTCGGGCAACGTGCTGACGGGAAACGTCAACAACAGCGTCGGCGTATGTCACGAGACGACGCCGTGACGGAGAAGCGAGAACTTAGAACCTTGAACCTAAAACCTCTAGTTCAACGTGATGAAGGTCGTCGCAGTTTCCAGGTCTAAGTTCTAAGTTCGAGGTTCCAGGTTTCCATTCTTCGTCCTACGCCGTACGTTGTGCGTCCGCTACCATGGCGCTCGTCATGCGAATCAAGCGCATCCACCATCTGACCATCGCGGTGCGTGACGCCGAACAGGCGCGCGAGACGTTCGAGGCGCTGTTCTCCAGTGCATCGGACGAGCCGCGAGAGATCGACGCGTTCGGCGTGCGCACGCGCGACGTGGCGATCGGCGACGACGTGTTGCAGTTGGCTGCGCCGCGCGGGCCGGGCAGCCCAATCATGCGCTTCCTCGAACGCAAGGGTGAGGGCTTCTATAACCTCGCGCTCGAAGTCGACGACCTCGATGCGGCGGTGGCGGAGCTGGGCGAGCGCGGCATCAAGGTGAGCGAGCCGATCGAGGCGACGCCGGGCGTGCGGTCGGCATTCGTGACGATGGCGGCGACGCACGGGTTGAGCATTCAGTTGGTAGAGACGGTGGAGACGGCGGAAGCGGTGGAAGCGAAGACACCGCTCGATCTCACGCCGGACGAGTGGAGCGATGACGGTTAGTTGTCAGTCGTAAGTTGTAAGTCGTAAGTGCTTCGAGGAGGGGAGTCATGCAAGACTTCCGGCAGCGCAAGGTTTGGCAGAACGCGGTTCGTACTCGCAGTGGCGTCTACGAGGCGCTTACAACTTAGAACTGAATACTGAGGACTTACAACTCCCAATACTGAGGACTTACAACTCCCGATGCGCATCTGCTTCATCATGTACCAGGGCAACATGTACTCAGGCGGACAGGGCGTCTACCTGCATTACATCACGCGCGAACTGCTGAAGATGGGCCACGAGGTGCACGTCATCTCCGGGCGTCCGTATCCAGCGCTGGCCGAGGGCGTGGTGCATCACAGGCTGCACACGTACAGCTTCTGGGCGTTCCTCAACGGCCGCGACGAGCACGCGTACGATCACTCGCACCATCCGATGGCGATGCTGCACCCGTGGAACTTCTACGAATTCGCCTCGACGCGCGCATCGCTGTCGTCGCTGTTTTTTACCTTCAGTGTGCGCGCGTATCGCAAGCTAGCCGAGGTCGAGGCGCAGACGGGGCCGTTCGACGTGGTGCACGACAACCAGACGCTCGGGTACGGCGTGCTGGCGATGAAACGGCTGATGGGCAAGCGCGTCGTCGCGAGCCTGCATCATCCGTTGACCATCGATAAAGCGAACAACGTCCGCGAGGCGAAGAACGTCTTCGACCGGCTGTGGAATGAGACGTGGTTTCCGGGACGCATGCAGTCGATCGTCGCGAACGGCATCGACATGGTGCTCACGGGGTCGCGCAATTCGGCGCACTCCGTGAGCGAGTCGATGAACATCCCGCTGTCGCACATCCGCCAGACCCCGTACGGCGTCGACCACGACGTGATGCACCCGGTCGAGGGCGCGCGCCGGGAGCCGGAGACGATCCTGTTCGTCGGCGACTCGGAGGACCGCAACAAGGGCGCGCGCTTCCTCATCGAGGCGTGCGCGCGCCTGCAGCACGAGATGGACTTCCGCCTGCTGTTCAAGGACAAGAAGGAGAAGGACATGAAGGTCGTGCCGCCACTCGTGTGGAAGCACGGCCTCCAGCGCTTCGTCGAATACATCCCGCGGCTGACGACGGACGAACTCGTATCGCTGTACAACAGCACGCAGATCGTCGTGTCGCCGTCGCTGTACGAGGGGTTCGGGCTGCCTGCCGCCGAAGCGATGGCATGCGGCGCCGCGGTCATCGCGACGACGGCGGGGGCGTTCCCGGAGTTCATCGAGGACGGCCGCACGGGGATCCTCGTGCGCCCCGGCGATGCAGATGCGCTCGCCGGCGCGATCAAGTCGCTGCTCAACGATCCGGAGCGATGCGCCCGCATGGGCGCCGCGGCGAGCGAGCACATCCGCGCGAATTTCACGTGGCAGCGGACGGCGCGGATGACGGTGGAGCTGTACGAGGAAGTGATCGCGCGCGATGCGCGTGTGGGTGCTCGTGTGTGAAGTCGCCTACGGCGCGGAGAACCCAGAACCTCGAACCCTTGACCGCGCGTTCAAAGCATGGACTGGAGGAACGCATGGCGACGCAGATCTCACCGATGCTGGCAGTCAGCGACGCGGAAGCGGCGATCGCGTTCTACAAGCGAGCGTTCGGGGCGGAAGAACGCTGGAGGATCGGCGAGCCGGCGCAGGTGGCGGGCCTGTCGATTGACGGGGCGGAGGTGTTCCTCGCGCAGGAGTCGCCGCCGAACGGGACCCGATCTCCTGATGTGGCTGGTTACACGACCGTGCGCATCGAGCTGTTTGCCGACGACCCGCAGCAGGTGCAGGAACGGGCGATCGCGGCGGGGGCGCGGGCAGGGAGCGCTGTCGAAGAGCGCCGGCATGAGACCGTCGGGGCGACACCAAATCTACGGATGCTGCAAGGCGGCGTCATCGACCCGTTTGGCCATGTTTGGCTGATCGGGAAGTTCCTTGAGTGATCGGCGGGGCATCGTGCGTCAATGTGAGCGGTGGTGAGACCAACCCCGAAACCCAGAACTCGCAGCCCAGAACTTACAACTTAGGACTTACAACTTGGAACTGCGTTCCATCGCCAAAAAATTCCGCAGCAGTTGATGCCCATCCGGCGTCAGGATCGACTCGGGATGAAACTGCACGCCTTCGACGGGCAGTTCGCGGTGCCGCACGCCCATGATGATGCCGCTCTCGCTGCGCGCGCTCACTTCGAGCGCGTCGGGCACGCTGTCGGGCCGGATCGCGAGCGAGTGGTAGCGCGTCGCATCGATCGGCGATGAGAGGCCCGCGAAGACGCCCTTGCCGTCGTGCGTGACGTGCGACACCTTGCCGTGCAGGATCTCGCCCGCGCCCTCCACGACGCCGCCGAAGACTTCGCCGATGCACTGATGGCCGAGACACACGCCGAGGATCGGCGTCTTGCCGGCGAAGCGGCGGATGACGTCCTTGCTGATGCCCGCGTCGTCGGGGTTGCCAGGACCGGGTGAGATGATGATGCGGTCAGGCGCCATCTCCTCGATGTCTTCGAGCGTGACGCCGTCGTTGCGCACGACTTCAACTTCCGCGCCCAGTTCGCCGAGGTACTGGTAGAGGTTGTACGTGAAGCTGTCGTAGTTATCGATGAGCAGGAGCATCAGCGTTTCCTCGCCTTGATGATGAGTGCATACGGCAGCAGCGCCAGCCATTCGGCGCTGAGGTCGTCCGCGATCGGCGGCTGTTCGTCTTCCTTCGGCTCGACGATGCCTTCGACGGCGAAGCCGGCCGCGGCGAGCTGGTCGAACCACTCGGACAGCGTCCGCATGTACGAGCGCAGCGGCGGCGCGTCCGTCGCGGCGACGAGCCGGTTGAGATCGTGATGCGGCGTCCAGTACGACGTCCAGACGACGAACGGCGGTCCGCCGTCGACGATGACGTCGAACGGATGCTTCACGGACAGCACGAGCGTGCCGCCGGTCCGCAGCAAGCGTGCCGCTTCGGCCAGCGCGAGATCGATGCGCTCGACGTACTCCATGACACCGATCGCGATGGCGAGGTCGAAGCTGGCGCCGTCGAAGCGTGACAGGTCTTCGATCGGGCCTTCACCGAACGACGCGTTGGGCGCGGCGTGCCGGACCGCGTACTTCTTCGCGTAGGCGATCTGCGACGGCGACTGATCGACGCCGACCACGACGGCGCCGAGCTTCTCGAGCGCCACGGCGTCCTGGCCGCCGCCGCAGCCAAGCACGATCGCACGCTTGCCTCGCACGTCGTCGAGCACATGCAGGTCGTCTTCGGACGAACGCCACGTCCACATCAGGCGCGTGCCGAATCGGTCGCCGTAGCGCTCGTCCTGCCATGCCTTCGCGATGGCTTCCCATGCGGCGCGGTTGTCCGGCGGCGGCCACGGCGGCGCCGGATCGGCTTCGCGCTCGGCGAGCGGCGTTGCTTCCGCTGTCGCTTCCGGCGTCCATGCCGGCATCTCCTCGACGGGCTCTTCGTTGAGGATGCGCACCAGCGGCTCGCGAAGCGCGGGCGGCATCCAGACGTTCGGCAGATCGCCGGCCGAGAGCCAGCGCGCGTCGTCGTAGTCGCCGGCGGCGTTGAAGCGCAGCGCGCCTTCGGCGAGTTCCGCGCGGAAGACGTTGGCGACGTAGCGCGCGTTGTCGTCGGGATCCTCCAGGTACACGGTATCGACGAAGATCTCGTTCGCGACGGTGACGCCGAATTGCTGGGCGGTGTGGCGCCGCACCGCTTCCTCGGCGGTCTCGTCGTTGCCGACGGCCGTCATGGGCAGCAGCCACTGCCCCGCAAACGGCGGGCGGCCTTGCTTGCGACGCGCCGTCAGCACGAGCGCATCGCGTTCGATGAGTGCGGCGGACAACAACTCCGGCTGCGTGCTCACCTCAGTATCCGAGCGAGCCGCGGGGCAGCGCATCCAGACGCTGCTCTGCCAGTTCGATCGCGCGCATCATCGCACGCGCCTTGTTGCCGGACTCGGTGTATTCCTCCTCGGGCGTGCTATCGAAGACGACGCCGCCCGCCGCCTGCACGTAGGCGACGCCGGGCTTCATCCAGACCGTGCGGATGGCCAGCGCGGTGTCGCAGTTGCCGGACATGTCGAAATATCCGACGCAGCCGCCATAGCCGCCGCGCCGCTGTCCCTCCAGCTCCGCGATGATCTCCATGGTGCGTATCTTCGGCGCGCCGGTCACCGTGCCGTGCGGGAAGTAGGCGCGCAGCGCGTCGTACATGGTGACGCCGGAGCGGAGCTTGCCGACGACGTGCGAGACCATGTGCATGACGTGCGAGTAGCGCTCGATCGCCATGAGCGACGTGACCTGCACGCTGCCCGTCTCGCAGACGCGGCCGAGATCGTTGCGCGCGAGGTCCACGAGCATGATGTGCTCGGCGCGCTCCTTTTCCGACGTCTGCAACTCATCGGCCATGCGCTGTTCATCTTCGGCATCGCGGCCGCGGCGTCGCGTGCCGGCGATCGGATGCGTCTCGATCGCGCCGTCCTCGACGCGGATGAGCATCTCCGGTGACGCCCCGACGACGTGCATGTCGCCCAGTTCCAGGTAGTACATGTACGGCGAAGGATTCACGGTGCGGAGCGCCCGATACACCTCGAACGGATGCGCATCGGTGCGGCGCTCGAAGCGCTGCGACACCTGGATTTGATAAGTGTCGCCCTTTCGGATGTACTCCTTGGCGCGTTCGACCTTGGCCTTGAACGCTTCTTCGGTCGTGTTGGAGGCGACGCTGCGGTCGGCCCCCTCGACGCGCGGCGCTTCGTAGGGCAGCCGCGAGAGCGGCTTCTCGAGGCGTGCGACAAGCTCTTCGATCTTCCACGTCGCCTGGCGGTATGAGGCATCGATGTCGCCGTCCAACCGCGCGTGGCTGACGACCTTGATGTTGTGTTGCAGGTGATCGAAGACGAGCAGTGTATCGGTCAAGAGAAAGATCGACTCCGGGAACCCCTGCGGATCAGCATCCGGCAACGGCAGCTTCTCGTAGTAGCGCGCGACTTCGTATGCCATGTACCCGACGGCGCCGCCGTGAAAGCGCGGCAGTCCTGGCACGCGCACGGGCGTGTAGCGTCGCAACTCGTCCTCGATCTGGAGGAGCGGGTCGCCGGACTGCTCGTGTTCCGTGGCATGCTCGCCGGTGCGCATGACGCGGTACGGCTCCGTGCCGATGAAGCTGTAGCGTGCGAGCCGCTCGCCGCCTTCGACGGACTCGAGCAGGAACGAGTACTGGCCGCGGGCCACCTTCAGGTACGCCGACACCGGCGTCTCGAGATCGGCGGCGACGTCGCGGTACACGGGCACGATGTTGCCCTGGCCGGCCATCGCCTTCACCTGTTCGAGCGTCGGGAGGCAGGGGGTCATGACGGCATGCCTCGCGGAAAGTAATCGAGGCGCAGCGCCTTGCGCACGGCTTCGATCGTCGCCTGCGCCGCATCGTAGCCCGCCTTGCTGCCCTGTTCGAGCGCTTCCCGCACGAGTTCGGGGCGCGCTTCGTAATGCGCGCGGCGCTCGCGGAACGGCTCGAGCAGGTTGTTGATCGCGACCGCGAGGCTCTTCTTCACCTCGACATCGCCGACCGTTCCTTTCACGTAGCGCTCCTTGAAATCGTTGACCTCGTCGACGTTTGGGTTGAACGCGTCGTGGTACATGAACACCGGGTTGCCCTCGACGTGTCCGGGATCGGTCGCGCGCAGGCGCGTCGGGTCGGTGTACATGCTCATCACCTTGCGCGTTACCGTCTCGGCGTCGTCCTTGAGGTCGATCGTGTTGCCGATCGATTTACTCATCTTCGCCTGACCATCGAGCCCGGCCAGGCGCGGCACACGGCCGACGAGCGGCTGCGGCTCCGGGAACACCTCGCCGAAATCGCGGTTGAACTTTCGCGCGATCTCACGCGTCATCTCGATGTGCGGCAGCTGGTCGTCGCCGACGGGCACCAGGTGGGCGCGCGGCATGAGGATGTTCGCCACCTGCATCAACGGATAGATGAAGAACCCGACGGGAACGCCCTTTTTTCCGGTCTCGAGGTCGGCCATCTCCGCCTTCAGCGTTGGGTTGCGCTGCAGGCGTCCGAGCGGCATGAACCAACTCAGCAGCACCGTCAGTTCCGCGTGCTGGGGCACCTGGCTCTCGATCACGTAATGGCTGTTCTGGGGATCGAGCCCGACCGACAGCCAGTCGAGCGCAACCTCCCAGACGGCGTCGCGCACGCGGTCGATGTCGTCCGCGTAGTCGGAGACCTGGTAATCGGCGATCAGGAAAAAGCACTCGTACTCGTTTTGCAGGCGGATCCAATTCTCCAGCGCGCCTGCGTAGTGGCCGAGATGCAGGGAGCCGGTGGGGCGGATGCCGGTGAGGATGCGTTTTCGTTCAGACAACGGCCACCCCCGATGCGGCGTACAACAGACAACAAACAACAGGCAACAGAGGGTTACGTTGCATCGTAGCTTGCCCGTTCTTCGCGGAATGCACGTGCTTTGCCGGTTTCCTTGTCGAGGTCAATCATCTTCGCCGAAATCATCCTCATCACTTCATCGCCAAGCGTGATGATCCGCTCCTCGAGATGAGGATCAATGAGATCCAGGCGACGAAATGTGTCCAGCCAGCTCATCGTCTCGGCGACGGATCCGCGGGCTATGGAGAGGTGATTGCGATACGCGCCCGCAGCGAAGCGTCCATGACCTTCTGCAATATTCGCGGCTATAGCAGTGGCCGAGCGAACGATTTGTTGGACGAGCACGTTCGTTGTTCGATCGGCGGGCAACGCCTTCGTGAACCGGATGATCTCGACGGTCAGGAGCTGTGCCTTCTCCCACATCACAAGGTTACGGAACGAGTAACCTCCCCGCGTCCTCTGTTGCCTGTTGTCTGTTGTCTGTTGTCGTGTCATACCAAGGGCACTTCCTGCATCGCCGCCTTCACCCTGTCCGCGGGGTACGCGAAGTCCTGCAGCTTTCCCGCCAGGTAGTTGTCGTACGCCGTCATGTCGAAGTAGCCGTGGCCGCTCAGGTTAAAGAGGATTGTCTTCGATGCGCCGGACTGCTTGCAGGCGAGCGCCTCGTCGATCGCGGCGCGGATCGCGTGCGCGCTTTCCGGCGCCGGGACGATGCCCTCCGTGCGAGCGAATTGCAGCGCCGCATCGAAGACGGTGTTCTGGTGGTAGGCGCGCGCTTCGATGAATCCCTGGTCGTACAGCTCGCAGATCAGGTTCGCCATGCCGTGATAACGCAGGCCGCCGGCGTGAATGCCCTCGGGGATGAACGTATGGCCCAGCGTGAACATCTTGATCAGCGGCGTCGTGCCGGCCGTATCACCGAAGTCGTAGCGGTACTCGCCCTTGGTCAGCGACGGGCAGGCTTCCGGCTCGGCGGCGATGAACTGCGTCGGCTTGCCGCCGGTCAGCTTTTCGCGCATGAATGGGAAGGCCAGCCCTGCGAAGTTGGAGCCGCCGCCGGCACAACCGATGACGGCGTCCGGGTACTCGCCCGCCATCTCCATCTGCTTCATCGCTTCCTGGCCGATCACGGTCTGGTGCAGCAACACGTGGTTGAGCACGCTGCCGAGCGAGTACTTGGTGTCGTCGCGCTTCGCTGCGTCCTCGACGGCTTCGCTGATCGCGATACCGAGGCTGCCCGGCGTGTCGGGCGTCGCCTCGAGGATGGCGCGGCCGGCATCGGTGTCGCCGCTCGGGCTGGCGACGACCTCGGCGCCGTAGACCTGCATGAGCGATCGGCGATACGGCTTCTGCTCGTAGCTGATCTTCACCATGTAGATCTTCAGGTCGATGCCGAAGAAGTTGCACGCCATCGCGAGGGCGCAGCCCCACTGGCCGGCGCCCGTCTCGGTGGTCAGACGCGTGATGCCTTCCTGCTTGTTGTAGTACGCCTGCGCGACGGCGGTGTTCGGCTTGTGCGAGCCGACCGGCGACGCGCCTTCGTACTTGAAGTAGATGTGCGCCGGCGTGTCGAGCGCGCGCTCGAGGCGACGAGCGCGGATCAGCGGCGTCGGCCGCCAGAGCGCATAGATGTCACGCACTTCATCGGGGATCTCGACGAACCTCTCGGTCGAGACTTCCTGCTTGATCAACGCCATCGGAAAGAGCGATGCCAGCGCCTCCGGCCCGATCGGTTCGTGTGTGCCGGGGTTGAGCGGCGGCGGCGGCGCCTTCGGCAGGTCGGCCGCGACGTTGTACCAGTGCGCCGGCAGGTCGGCCTCCGATAGCAGGAACTTCGTGCGCTCGTCCGTCATGTGGCCTCCCGTCAGAGTGAACATCATCGCCCCAGGATGCGTTTTGCGTTTGAACCTGGAACCTCGAACCTGGAACCTTCATCGGTGCTGGTTCAAGGTTCAAGGTTCTGGGTTCTACGTTCTGGTTCAAGGTTCTTCATATTCTCAAGAAAACTAAAACAGCCCTCACCCACTGAGGGGCGAGAGCTTGCTCGCGGTACCACCCTGCATTCGGTTACGTCCGTAACGCGGACGCACCATCTCGGTCCGGCACGGGGCTTCGCCGCCGATGCCGTGGGCCGTGGTAACGGCGCCCATCCCGTCGGGGCCTACTTGTCCGCCCTGGCGGAGGTTCGGTCCGAGGCTCCCGGATCCATTCTGTCTGCCGCGCCGCCGCCGGATTTCACCTGTCCCGGCTCTCTTGTTGGCCCGCTGCCAGACCTACTCTTCCCGATCATCGCCAATCTTCGATTTCGCGCAGTGTAGGCTTCGCCCTCGAAACGTGTCAAGCGGGTGCGACAAGCGGGACAAGCTCAAGGTTGGGGACTTCCCTACTGCCGCGCGGAGACCGCGTATCGGACGATTCCCGCATGGAGAAAACAGGCGGCGGCGCGCGCGAGGGCGGCGCGAAGATCATCGCGCTGGAGCAGATGGCGCGCGTGACGCGGCGCTTCAAGCCGAAGGGCGCGCATCGCCTGCTCACGACGGTCTACAGCCCGGAACGCCGCGCCGCCAACCACTTCGAGGTGATCCGCCCCTACGGCAACAACCTGCGCATGCTCCTGGACACGTCGTCGTTCATCGAGTGGCAGATCTTCTTCTACGGCCGCTACGAGCCGGAGATCGTCGAGCTGATCCGCGAGACCTGCAAGCCGGGAGGGACGGCGATCGACGCCGGCGCGAACGTCGGGTGCCATGCGCTGATCATGGCGGAGTGCGCGGGCGAACAGGGGCGCGTGATCGCGCTTGAGCCGCACGCGCGCGTGTTCGAACGGCTGCGCGCCAACGTCGCGATGAACGGCTTGCAGCAGATCGAGACGTTGCGGACAGCCGCGGGCGCAGAGAGCGGCACGATGCAACTCTACGCGCCGGCATCGACGCACCACGGCGCCGGCAAGGCGACGATGTATGAAGGCAACCTGGCGCTCGACCCCTACGCGGCGTCAGCGATGGAGTGCGCCGACGTGCCGGTGACGACGATCGATCGAGTGATGTTCGAGCGCGAGTGCGAGCGGCTGGACCTGATCAAGATCGACGTCGAGGGCCACGAGATGCCGGTGCTGCGCGGCGCCCGCGAGACGATCGCGCGCTTCCGCCCGTCCGTGATCTTCGAGTACACGGCGGAGTACTGGCTCAACGCCGGCGCGAACTTCGCCGATGTGCGGGCGTTCTTCGAGGTACAGCGTTACGAGTTGCGCTACATCACGCCCAAGGGGCCGCGGCCGTTCGAGCACGTGGCGAACGGGAACTACGTGGCGTCGCCGGCGTAGACACGCGTCTACGCCGGACAACAAACGGCAAACAGCAAACAGCAAGCGGCCTGACGAGCGACAACACGACAACAGGCGCCCGCGCGTCATTCTGAGCGCCGCGAAGAATCTCTCCGCAACGCGGCATGCGATGCCGCGCGGGCTGAAAGCCCGCGCTCGTTCTGGCGAACCGTAGCGGGTGCGGGATACGACGCGGGGGTAAGAGCGCGCGCTCGTTCCGAGCTGGATCAGCGACGGAAGCGCAGCGTGATGATCTCGTTCGGGCGGGCGACGACGGCGACGCCGCCCTGCACGCGCGGCACGTCGGCGATGTGCTCCTCGTTGAGGTTCACCATCGAAACGCCGCCGCCGAGCTGCGGGATGTCGACGAGCGTCTCCGCTTCGTGCGCGGTGGTGTTGTAGATGCGCAGGATGACGCCGTCGCCGTCCTCGGCGCGCTTGATCGCGCTCACCTGGAACGCCTCGCTGCTCACGCGCGCCAGCGACCCGCTGTCGCCGATGTGCCCGAGGCCGTGGCGGTTCCAGCGCGCGCGCATCGGCCGCAGGAACTGCACCGCATCGACGTGGGCGGCGGCGGACTCCCAGTCGCCCGTGTGCGGGATGATGCTGTACTCAACCGTGTGGGCGCCGGGCATCTGCGCGCCCGGCGTGCGGAGTTGCGGGCCGGCGCCGCCGCGGCGCGTGTAGATGTCGCTGCGGGACAACCAGCCGACGCAGCGCATCAGCGTGACGGCGATCTCGGCGCCTGCCGGCGTATCCAGCACTTCGTACTCGGGCAAGCCGCGGTTTGCGATCGTGAGGCCGAAGTCACCGTCGTCGACGCTGACGAAGGCCTTCTGCGGGTAGGTACCCAGCGGCTGCTCCATCCACGTTTCGGGGTCCCACTCGGGCAGCGCCAGCGGCCGCTCGACGACGCCGAAGTGCTGGTCGGCCTTCGAGACGGCGGCGCGCAGGCCGGACGGGAAGTGGGCGCGGAGGCGGTGGTCCTCCGCGGCGTTGAAGACGGTGGTGCTGATGTCGACGCGCGGCACGCCATCGGTGAGCGTGACCGTGCTGACGACGCGCTCGTCGCAGGTCGCGTCGCCGCCCCGGGCGCGGTCGGACGATAGTCCGGCGGGCAGCCGGTAGGTCGACTCGACGACCAGCGCCCGCGAGCCGGCGACTTGCGTCGTCCGGATCTCCGGCGGCGATGCGGGCGCATCGACCAGGCGATCCTGTTCCGGCGCGCAGAAGTTGTACTCGTCGCCGCGGTCGCCGCCGTCGACGATGCGGTTGAGGCCTTGCAGCACGCGGCCGGAACTCTTGTCGTGCACCGTCAGCGTGCCGTCGGACGCGTCGGCCTCGACGCGCAGGTACTCATTTTCGATCACGTGCGCGGCCGGCGACTGCTCGACCGGCGCCCCAACGTCGCCCAGTTGCAGACGGTAGGTCTTGTAGCCGTAGCCGGGCACGTCTTTCGCGACGAACCCGATCTCGGCGCGCGCGCGTTCGAAGCCCGGTGGCGCGCCATCGGGGATCTGGAACTGCTGCGTGTCGCCGATCTTCGTCGCGGGGACGATCGCGCCGCCGGGCGCGCGCACGCCCGTGATCGGACGCTCGTCGTTCCAGGGCACCATCGTGGAGACGTAACGCGTCGCGGGCCGCGGCGTCGGGTTGAAGACCGTGATCGTCCCGAGCGGGTCGTCGGGACCGAGGGCGCCGATCGTGCGCAGCGCCTGGCGGACGATCTCCTCGCCGATCTCGTGCACCCACTCGTAGCGCTGGCGCATCTCCTCGTGCACGGGGTCGACGGAGCAGCCGCAGATCGAGTCGTGCGGCTGATTCTCGAGCAGGTGCCGCCACGCCCGGTCGATCAGCGCCGAGATCGACTCTTCGGACGTCGGGAACGGCATGTGCGCGGTCGTCGGCGGCAGCGGCTCGCGCCACTCCGGCGCCACCTCGCGCTTGAGGATGTCCGCCCAGACGGAGTAGGGTTCCGCCCAGTGCGCGAGCAGGTCCTCGCAGGCCTGGTTCTGCTGCTTGATCCACATCCGCGCCGAAAGCACGCCGGGCAGCAAGTGCGCGCGCTGGCCGCTCCGGAACTCGCCCTCGTGGCGCGGCCACTCGTGCGCCTTATCACCCATGTGCGCGCGCACGCGCTCGAACGTCTCGGGCAACGACGTATGGAGCAGGAAGGCGTCATCGAGCGCTTCGTTCGCGGTGCGAAGCATCGCCGCCAGTTCGGGCTGCGGCGGCAGGTGGTCGCTGCCGTTCATGACGAGCAGGTACGGCGTCGTGGCGAGCGGCTCGAGATCCTCGCGGATCGACTTGATGCGCGACATGAAGGCTTTGGCGTTGAGCGGCAACGTCGCGCCGACGCCGTAGCCGTGCGGTTTGTGGATCGTCAGCACCTCGCTGCCGTCGGGCGAGCGCCAGAAGAACTCGGTCGTCTTCAACGAATCGTCGGCGCCGCGCCACATCGTCGCGTATTCGATGCCGAAACCGCGCAGGATCGCCGGCATGTGCGCGATCTGTCCGAACGGGTCGGGGATGTAGCCCACCTTCATGACCGGGCCAAATGCCTTGGCGACGCGATGGCCGCGCAGGAAGTTGCGGACGAGCGCCTCGCCGCCGGGCAACGCCTCGTCGGGGATGATGTACCAGGGCCCGATCAGCAGCCTGCCGGTCTGCACCGCCCGCTCGACGTCGTCGAAGCGGTCCGGGCGGATCTCCATGTAGTCCTCGAGCGGGATCGTGTGGCCGTCGAGCATGAAGTGCTTGTAGCCGGGGTCGTCTTCGAAGAGGTCGAGCAGCATGTCCATGAGCCCGACGAGGCGCACGCGGAAAGACTGATACGGCAGGTACCACTCGCGGTCCCAGTGCGTGTGCGAGACGACCATGAGCATGCGCTTGTCGCGCGGTCTCGCCTGCGGCTGCCGTTGTGGCTGGATGGTGGTCATCGAACTACGAGAACCTTGAACCTTGAACCTTGAACGTAGAACTGAGAACTGAGAACTGAGAACTGACAACTTAGAACTCAGAACCCAGAACCCGCCGCCGATCCTAACGAATGCGGCATACAGCGGGAAGCAGCTCAGACTGGCCCAATTTGCTGTTTGCTGTTTGCTCTTTGCTGTTGACCGCCGTCCTTAGGGCAAACGACTGTCCCTGATCGGCTCCAGGTTCTCGGTTCTACTCGTCACTCGTACCGCACGAACGACGTCACGTCATAGCCGGCGAGCGCGGCGCGGCCATCGAGGCCCGCCAGCTCGATGAGAAAGACGAGCCCCACGACCTCCGCGCCCAGCAGCTCGACGAGCTTCGCCGCCGCGCGCGCCGTGCCGCCGGTGGCGAGAAGGTCATCGATGATGACGGCGCGCTGTCCCCGCGCCAGCGCGTCGGCGTGGATGTCCAGCTGGTTGTTGCCGTATTCGAGGGTGTATTCGACCGTCATCCGCGCGGCGGGGAGTTTGCCCGGCTTGCGGATCGGCACAAACGGCAGGCCGAGCATCGCGGCCACGGGAGCGCCGAAGAGAAAGCCACGCGACTCGATGCCGGCGATGGCGTGCGGCGCCAGCGTACGCACGTGCGCCGCCATGACGTCGAGCGCGTAGGCGTAGGCGGCGGCATCGCGCAGCAGCGGCGTGATATCGCGAAAAAGGACACCGTCGACGGGAAAGTCGGGCACGGCGCGGATGTAGGGTTTCAGGTCCATCAGTCTTTCAGTCTCTCAGTCGGTCAGTCTCTCAGTCGTTCAGTTTTTCAGTCGATCAGTCTCTCAGTAGATCAGTCATGCGTCGCGGAGCACCCGTCCAGCCTCCAGCTTCCAGCTTTCAACTTCCTACTTCTAACTTCTAACTTCTAACTTCTAACTTCTAACTTCTAACTTCTAACTTCTAACTTCCAACTTCCTACTTCCTACCTTCCTACTTCCTACGAAAGCGGGCACCTGCCGCAGCCGTTCGCCGTGCACCAATCACGGTGCAGCGCCAGCATGCCCTGCGCGCCGCGGGCGTCGACGCGCACGCGCACGCCTTCTGACGCGAGCGCCGTTTCGATGAACCGCGTGACGCCGTACGCGGACGGCCGCGGCAGTTTTTCGTAGAGCGCGCGTGCTTTCGCCGCCTGCGCCGGATCGCCGGACGCCGCGGCGACGGGCAGCACGACGTTGATGATGATCTCGAGCGCCCGCGAGCGGCCGATGAACGTGTTGCCGAGCCGCACGGGCGCTGCGCACGTGTCGTAGCAGCCGCGCCAGTAGCCGGACGCCGCGACCGCGAAGGGGCGCACGGCTTCGTTGACGGTGCGCGCTTCCAGCACGTTCAGCAGGCGCGACGGGGCGCCGTGATGCGCCAGCAGCGCCGCGCAGCCCGCGATGCGGCGGGCGGGCATGTTCTCCGGCCGCACGCCCCACAGCTTCCAGCGTTCGCTTCCCAGTGACGCCAGCTCCGCGGCCTCGAACGCGCGCTCGAGCTGCCCGACGTGCGGCGCCACCGGGCAGGCGTGGCGCCGCTGCGAAGGCAGGAGGCCGGCGACGCCGAGCAGCAGCGCCTCCATGTGCAGGCGGCGGTCGTGCGATGAGCGCGTCAGTGCATCGAGGAGCGGCCACGGCAGCACGCGGGCGAGCGCGAGCATGGGCGCCGCGTTGCCGCCGTAGCCCATCGCTTCGAGGATGCCCTCGTACAGCGCCTGGTCGACGCCATGGCGGCGCACGGTCTCCGCCGCGCGCGCCGCCTTCACTTCGAGCCGCCGGTCGCCCTCTCCGGCGAGCGCCGCCCGGACGCCGTCTTCGCCGAGGCGCATGACGGCGTCGTGACACGGCTCGCGCCAGAGGACGGGGGTCGCGAGCCAGCGCTGCAGGTCTTCGGCGCGGCGCGCCACCCAGGGCGCCAGCGCGATCACCGGCGCCGTCTTGCCGCCTGGCAGCGGCGTGTCGACGCCGGTGTCGTCCTCGAAGACGACGTGCAGGATGACGTTGACGTAGGCGGGGTCGTCCTCGTGGCCGTGCTGCTTGAAGGAGGACGAACGCACGTGCAGCTCGACGTCGCCCCGCAGCGGCAGCCCCGAGGGGCCGGCGATCACGGCGCCGCGAAAGTCCGGGCCGGGGCCGCGGCCGGCGCGACCCTGGAAGATCACCTGCACCGGCACGCCGCCGCGCGTCACGAGTGCGCCCGTCGGAAACCGCCGCCCGTGCCAGATCGCCGTGAGCTGCGACTCCGTCAGAGCCCCGTCCGGCGCCGCGGGACGGTACGCCGGGCGCTGCTCGGCGACGCTCGCCATCATGCGCCCGCCTCGTAGGCGTAGCCGGCGCGCTCGGCGACGATCGTCAGCAGGCGTTCGCTGGCGCCGCGGGGGCGATAAGCGCCCGTCTCCCACTCGCTCACCGTCTGCTGGCGGACGCCCAGTTCCCCGGCGAGCTGGTCCTGCGTGAGCGCAAGATGACGCCGCAGCGCCTTGACCGAGGCGGCGTCCCACGTTGCGCGGCGGCGGTTAGCCATGGCGCCAGCCTACACGTTTCCGTGTAGCGCGGCAACAACAACGGCGACGGGGGCGCGCAAAATCTTCGCGCGATCTGGCAGCCGCACCCTTGTCGCGCAGCGTTCGTCGCGGTAGTATCACGGTTGCTGGCACTCTCAACCTACGAGTGCTAAGCCCCAACATCAAGGCATCCCTGACCAAGAACCATATCCAGAGGAGGTAGAAGGTGGCTGCTACGAAGTCCACATCCGCAAAGAAGACGGCGAACGGCCGCGCCGCTGCATCGACGAAGCTGATGCCGCTGCACGACCGCATCGTCATTCGGCCCGTCGTCCAGGAAGAGGTGCTGGCGAGCGGCATCGTCATTCCCGACACGGCGAAGGAGAAGCCGCAGCAGGGCGAGGTCGTCGCGGCCGGCCCGGGCCGGCTCGATGACAACGGCAAGCGCATCGCAATGGACGTCAAGATCGGCGACCGCGTGCTCTACGCCAAGTACACCGGCCAGGAAGTGAAGGTCGACCGCGAAGAGTTGATCGTGATCGCCGAGAAGGACGTGCTGGCGAAGATCCAGTAGTTGGCCGGCTTGTCGCTGGTCGCTTGTCGCCCGTGCCTCTCGAGGCCGTGACACGCCGACCGCGACGACCAGCGACCAGCGACTAGCAACCAGGAGACCAGGACAAGCGATGGCAAAGCAACTTGTATTCGATGAAGAGGCGCGGCGTTCGCTGAAGGCGGGCGTGGACGCGCTCGCCGAGGCCGTGAAGGTGACGCTCGGCCCGCGCGGACGCACGGTCGTGCTCGACAAGAAGTTCGGGCCGCCCGCCGTCGTCGATGACGGCGTCGCGATCGCGAAAGAGATCGAGCTGAGGGACCCGTTCGAGAACATGGGCGCCCAGCTCGCGAAAGAGATCGCGACGAAGACGAACGACGTCGCCGGCGACGGCACGACGACGGCGACGGTGCTCGGACAGGCGATGGTGCGCGAGGGCCTGAAAAACGTCGCGGCTGGCGCCAATCCGATGGCGCTGAAGCGCGGCCTTGAGGCCGGCGTCCAGGTGATCGTCGCGTACCTGCGCGACCTGGCGACGCCCGTGTCGGGCCGCCAGCAGATCGCCCAGATCGCCACGATCTCGGCGCGCGACCCGGAGGTCGGCGAGATGATCGCCGAGGTAATGGAGAAGGTCGGCAAGGACGGCGTCATCACGGTCGAGGAGTCGCGCGGGCTGAAGTTCGAGACGGACTTCGTCGAGGGCATGGCGATCGACCGCGGCTACATCTCGCCGTACTTCGTGACGAACACCGAGCGCATGGAAGCATCGCTCGACGAGCCGTACATCCTGATTACCGACAAGAAGATCAGCGCCGTAGCGGACATCCTGCCGGTGCTCGAAAAGGTGCTGCAGGTGACGAAGAACTTCGTCATCGTCTGTGACGATCTCGACGGCGAAGCGCTGGCGACGCTCGTCGTCAACAAGCTGCGCGGCACGATCAACGCGCTTGCGGTCAAGGCACCGGGCTTCGGCGACCGCCGCAAGGCGATGCTCGAAGACATCGCGATCCTGACGGGCGGCACGTTCATCACCGAGGACATGGGACTGAAGCTCGAGAACACGCAGGTGGGCGAGCTGGGCCGCGCCCGGCGCGTCACCTCGACCAAGGACGAGACGACGTTCATCGAGGGCTACGGCACGGACAAGGCGATCCAAGACCGCATCCGCCAGATCAAGGCGCAGACGGAAGAGGCGACGTCGGAGTTCGACCGCGAGAAGCTGCAGGAGCGGCTGGCCAAGCTCGCCGGCGGTGTCGCCGTCGTCAAGGTCGGCGCCGCCACCGAAGTCGAACTCAAGGAAAAGAAGCTCCGCGTCGAAGACGCGCTTTCGGCGACGCGCGCCGCTGTCGAAGAGGGGATCGTGCCGGGCGGCGGCGTCGCGCTGCTGCGCGCCATCCCGGCCGTCATCGCCGCGAAGGAAAAGCTGGAGGGGGACGAGCGCACCGGCGCGGCGATCCTCGAGAAGGCGCTCGAAGAGCCGCTGCGCGTGATCGCCGAGAATGCCGGCCAGGAGGGCTCGGTCGTCGTCGAGAACGTGCGGGCGGGCAAGGGTGCGAACTACGGCTACGACGCCCGCGACGACCGCTACGTCGACCTGCTCAAGGCGGGGATCATCGACCCGGCGAAGGTGACGCGCTCGGCGCTCGAGAACGCCGCCAGCATCGCCGCGATGGTGCTGACGACGGAGACGCTGGTGACGGACATCCCGGAGCCGCCGTCGGCAGCGCCGGCGCCGCCGCCGATGGACTACTGACCGGAAGGACAACAGACGACAGACAACAGACAACAGAAGGGCGCCTGCGGGCGCCTTTTCTGTACCGAGGGAATGGACAGCAAACGGCAAACAGCAAAACGTGGTTCATCGATCCTTTGCTGTTTGCTCTTTGCTGTTTGCTGTGTAACGTCTCCCCCGCACCCTCCCGCTCGCGCCGCCGACGCCTTACGCTTATCGCCATGAAGTCCGTCGACCTCGTGATCCCCTGCTACAACGAGGAGCGCGTGCTGGCGCAGAGCGTCGAGGCGCTGCGCGCTTGGTGCATCGAGCATCTCGCGGCGTACCGCTGGCGGATCGTCGTCGCCGACAACGCCTCGCGCGACGGCACCCTGGACGTCGCGAAGCGGCTGGCGGCCGAGGATCCCGACGGCATTGGCTACATCCACCTCGACCGGAAGGGGCGCGGGCGCGCACTCACGCGCGCCTGGCTCGAAAGCAGCGCCGACGCCATGTGCTACATGGACGTCGACCTTTCCACTGACCTGTCGATGATCTTGCCGCTGCTCGGCGGCGTGCTCGAAGAAGGCTACGACGTCGCGTACGGATCGCGCGTCTCGCGCCGCTCGGACATCGAGCGGTCGATCAAGCGCGAGGTCAATTCGCGTGCCTTCATCCTGCTGATCAAGGCGCTGTTCTGGACGAAGTTCTCCGACGCCCAGTGCGGCTTCAAGGCGATCAGGCGTGAAGCGGCGCAGGCGCTGCTGCCGCACGTGCGCGACGGCGAGTGGTTCTGGGACACGGAACTGCTGGTGCTCGCCGAGAAGAACGGCTACCGGCTGAAGGAAGTGCCGGTGAAGTGGGTCGAAGATCCGGACACGCGCGTGAAGTTCCCGGACGACATCATCAAGATGGTGAGCGGGCTCGTGCGGCTGCGGTTTCGCGATCTGCGGGTGAGGAAGTCATGAGTAGTAAGTATTAAGCTGTAAGTAGGAAGTTATCAGTGGCGGAATCAGAGATCGCTGTATTCCATGATTGGTTCATGACGTAGGCCCAACCGTATGCCTTACCGTCGACCTGGGTGCCTTGCGATGTTATGCGGGAGTTTGCCCGCTGGGTACAACGAAATCGACTCGCGCACGATCGCGGGCTGAAAGCCCGCGCTCTCTACTGACAACTTCAGAGTTACAACTGACAACTTAAGACTTAACACTTACAACTCAACATACACGTCATCCCCTTCGACGCGCGTCGGGTACGACGGCAGGCTGCGCTTGAGAAAGCCGGGGAACGTGGCATCCATCAGCATCCTGTACCAGGCGGGATGCGTCACCCAGCCGCAGACGCCGCCATCGGTGACGTCGAAGCGGGAACCGTGCCCCTGGCAGGTGACGACCGTGCCGTCGAGCGTGCCATTGTGCAGCCGGTAGCGGAGGTGCGTGCAGCGGTCGCCCACGGCATAGGCTTCGCCGTCGATGTTGGCGACGAGCACTTCCTTGCCGCGCGCCTTGACGCCTTTCATGGTCCCCGCCGGGATATCCGACAGCCTCGCGACGCGCACGAATTCGGCCACATGCTCCTCCCTGCGTAGATTCGGGCGCGATTGTAACCGACGGTGTACGCAGGCGCTACGCACACGGGAAGAACCTGGAAACCTGGAACCTGGAACCAGTTCTAAAAGTTCCAGGTTCTGGGTTCTCACAACGGCGCTCCTTACCGAAAACGCAGGCAACCACTAGCCCGCCACACCGGCCGCCCGATATATGATCTTCTTGGAGGTGCGCCATGACGCGCGACCGCGACGAGTTCGAGGGCATCGACATCAGCGGCCCGTGGGGCGGCATCCGGCTCGGCTCCGGCGGCTTCCGCCGCGACGAATGGGACGACGACGCCGAGGTGCGCGCCGTCCGCAGGCGCGTGCGCCAGCGCCTCGACTTCCTGAAGAACCTGGCGTTCTTCGGGCTGATCGTCGGCGGGCTGGCGCTGCTCGATTGGGCGACGGGCGGCGGCTGGTGGGTGCAGTGGGTGGCGATCATCTGGGGCGCCTTCCTCGCCATGCAGTTCCTGACGACGTTCATGGCGCCCGTGCTCTGGGGCCGCGAGGCGGAGGAGCGGATGGTCCAGCGCGAGCTGGAGCGGCGGCGCGGGAGCGCGCGCGTCCAACACCCGCCGCGTGGCGACGGCCCGGACGCGTAGTGGGTGCTGCGTTCGCGGCGGGGGCGGACCGGGCAGTCTTCGTTCTGTGTCGTCGCCAAGGGCGCGAGAGATCGCGAGCGGATCGGCGTTTGAGCGCCGCGAGCGGGATTGCTCCGGCTCGATCTTTTGATCGCGCGACGCCTTGATTTTGTAATGCGATTTGGGCGGGATCGCGCCTCCAACAGGTCCCGATCCGGAGCCGGGTCTGATATCGTTTCGTACACGTCATGGCGGACAATCGCACTACTTCCGAAACCCCCCTGAATCCATACGGCGGCCAGGCCCTCATCGAGGGCGTGATGATCCGCGGGATGCGCGCTATGGCGATGGCCGTGCGCGCTCCCGACGGGCGCATCATCACGCGCTCCGAGGTCACGGAGACGCCGGCCGGCGCCGCGTACCGGAAGGTCCCGTTCGTCCGCGGCGTGCTGACGCTGTACGACACCTTCACGCTCGGCATCAAGTCGCTGTACTGGTCGGCGCGCGTCGCCGCCGGTCGCGAGAACGAACCGGCGTCGAAGGCTGAGTTCGCGATCGCCGGCGTCACGCTGACCGCCGCCGCGGCCGTATTCATCGCGGGGCCGGTGTTGATGACGGGCTGGATCGAGCGGGCGGGTGGCAACGCCTGGCTGGAGGTGCTCACCGAGGGTCTGCTGCGGATCGCGATGCTGCTCGGCTACATCTGGTTCATCGGCCGGCTGCCGGAGGTGCGGCGCGTGTTCGCCTACCACGGCGCCGAGCACCGCACGATCCACGCGTACGAGCACGGCCGGCCGTTGACGGTAGAGGCGGTGCGTGAGTTCGCGAACGCGCACCCGCGCTGCGGCACCGCGTTCTTGCTGACCGTCGGCGTCATGTCGTTCGGCGTGTTCACGATGCTTGGGACGCCGCCGCTGACCGAGCGCATCCTCGAGCGCATCCTGCTGACGCCGATCATCGCGGCGGCGGCGTACGAATTCATCCGCATCAGCCACGCGTACGAATCGCACCCGGTGCTGCACGTGCTGCAGGCGCCGAACCTCTGGTTGCAGCGCATGACGACGCGCGACCCCGGCGACGACCAGATCGAAGTCGCGATCGCCGCGATGAAGACGGTGCTGGCGGCAGAGGCCGCGGTACCGCGGCCAGAGGGCATGCCGGCTCCGGTGCAAGTCCCCTTCGACGAGTCTTAGCAGCGCGACTCCCGTTCTTCACGCACCCGGCGGCCCCGGGCGCGCGATCTTGACCGCGCCGCAATATTGCGAGTGCGACCATGGACGCGGAGGCGAAGGTGTTGGCCGCACACGTCAGCCGTGATGCACGTGACGGACTCATCGAGGGCGCGGTCGGGCCGTTTTACGTCGCGATCAACCGCGCGACGTTCCTTCTCGTCACGGCAATCTTCCTCGCGATCATTCCCGTCGTCGTCTACCTGCTTCGCGATGCGTCCGTACCCCTCATCTGGGTGGTTGCCGGCGGCATCTCGCTGGAGGCGGGCGCGGTCGCGCACATCGCCGTGGAGCGCGTGCTGCGCAAGCCCGTACGCCAGGCGTGGATGGCGCACGGCGCCGTTTCGGGCCTGCTGGTGGTGACGCTGCTGGCGATCCTGCTCGGCTGATTCCGTCCGCTCCGCCCGAACGCGTACAATCCCGCCGATGCACATCCTGATGATCTGCGCGCTCGACGTATGGTCCCTCGACCAGGGGAAGGGCGCGCCGACGCTCGAGCGCACACTGCGCGCGTATGGCGAGGCGGGCCACAGCGTCGATGCTGTGCTGCCGACGATCGGCGCCAATCACTTTTATCGGCGTCGCGGCGAACGCGGCGAATCGCGGGAGTCACGGCCGCAGATCCCGAATGTCCGCTTCCACACGTTTCACGTGCCGAGCATCCGCGACCTGCCGTTGCCGCGCTTGCCGGAGCCGGTCGCGGCGGTCGACCAGAAGCTGCGCTTCGCGCTGGCGTTCCCGTGGCTGGCGGCGCGGCGCGCCGAGCACGTGCTGCGTCACGCGCCCACCCAGTTCGAGGTGCTGTACGGCTACGAAGTGCACGGTGTGCTGGCAGCGCGCCTGTTTCGCCGTAAGGGGTATCGGCTGCCGCTCGTGACGCGCTTCCAGGGGACAGTGATGCGGCCCGCGCTCAAGGACCGCGTGATGTACTACCGCCGGTTCGAGGAGGCGCTGGCGCTGAAGACGCGCGCCGACCTCGTGATCATGACCGACGACGGCACGCAGGGCGATGACGTGCTCGCGCGACTTCAGCCGGCGGCCGGAGACCGCGTGAAGTTCTGGCGCAACGGCCTCGACCTCGACCGGCTGCGGCCGGCGACCGCGGACGGGCGGCGGGCTGAGCGGGAAGCGCTCGGCATCGCGCCGGACGCGTTCGTGATGATGACCGCGTCGCGGCTGGCGGCGTGGAAGCGCATCGACCGCGCGGTGCGGGCGTTGCCGAAGGTGCGTGCGTGGGTGCCCGGCGCGACGCTGCTCGTCGTCGGCGACGGCGAAGAACGGCCGCGCCTCGAAGCGCTGGCGCGAGAACTGCGCGTCGCGGACGCCGTGCGATTCGCCGGGGCGGTGCCGCAACGGGACGTCGTGCGCTACATGCACGCATCGGACGTGTTCCTTGCGACGGCGGACCTCTCGAACGTCGGCAACCCGCTGCTGGAAGCGATGGCCTGCGGCATGTGCATCGTCGCGGTGGACGCCGGCGATACGCGCGATCTGATCGTCGACAACCGCACAGGCAGGCTCGTCGATAATTCGCAGCGCTCCGGGTTCGTGAAACCGCTGGAGGAGCGTCTGAGCGACCTGATCGTTGCGCTTGCCGGCGCCCCGGCGATCAGAGATCGCCTCGGTGCCGGCGCGGCAGCGTTCGCGCGCGAACACTTTTGGACGTGGGAGCAGCGTATGGAGGCGGAACTCTCGGCGGTCGCGGGGGTGGCGCGCCGCCCGTCATAGTCCGCATCGCGGGTGCGCCTCGCCCGCTACAATCACGCCTGTGACCACAGAACCGGCGCGCGAGCGATCGTTCCTGGGCAACGTCAACATCGTGATGCTGACGTACGCCGCCGACGGCTTGCTGGCGCTGGCGACGGGAGCGCTGGTTGCGCGCGCGCTCGGCGCCGACGGGCGCGGCGCCTACGCGCTGTTCGTAGTGTCGGCGGCATTCGGACAGTTGTTGCTGGGACTGGGCATCGGCAACGCGGCGCTCTATTACCTGAACAAGCGCGAACTCAGCGTGAAGGACGTGCTCGGCGTCGTGCACTTCGTCGTGCTGGCGTCCGTGGCGATCACCGCCGCCGTGGTCGCCGTCATCGCGCCGATCGACACGAACTTCGGCTCGATCGGCGGCCACGAGATCGGATTTACGGGCGAGTCGATCTTCGGCGCCGGCATCTCGCCGTGGTTGCTGGTGGCGTCGGTGCCGGTGCTGCTCTACATGAGCCTGCTCAGGCTCGTGCTGCAGGCTCAGAGCCGCTTCGTCGATCTGGGCGTTGCGACGGTCGGGCAGCAGTCGGCGCTGCTCGCACTCGTCGCGTTCGCGTTCGCGACCGGCGATCCCGATGGTACCGACGTAGTGCTCTTCCTGCTCGCGGGGAGCGGTGCGGCGGCGATCTACGCCCTGGCGCGCATCGGCTTTTCGCAGGTCGACCTGGCGTGGCTCGTACGGCCGCGCTTCGGCGTCATCAGGCGGCTCGCGCGGTGGGGCGTGCAGGGCGAGATCGGCAACGTGCTGCAGCTTGCCAACTATCGTCTCGACCAGTACATCGTGCGCGACTTCGTGTCCCTGACGGCGGTCGGCGTCTACGCCGTCGGCACGTCGATGACGGAAGCAGTCTTCATCCTGTCGAACGCCGTCGCGCTGGTGCTGCTGCCGCGGCTCACGTCCGCGGACCCGGAGGAGGCGGCGCGGCTGGCGCCCGTCGCGTCGCGCAACACGATGCTCATCGCGACGTGCGGCGCGCTGGCGCTTGCGGCGGTGGCGCCGCTGCTCATCCCGGCCGTCTTCGGTGATGCGTTCGAAGACAGCGTGCAGGCGTTGTGGCTGTTGCTGCCGGGGACCGTCGCGCTGGCCGGCTCCAAGGTGCTCACGAGTTACATCTTCAGCCAGGGGCGGCCGCTCGTGAACACCGGCATCACCGTCGTATCGCTGGTCGTGACGGTGGTCGCGGACCTGGCGCTGATCCCGCGCTTCGGCGTCAACGGCGCCGCGACGGCCTCGTCACTGGCGTACGTTGCGCACTTCGCGGCGGCGCTGTTCGCGTACAACCGCCTGTCCGGGCGGCCCGCCCTCGCCGCCGTCCTGCCGCGACGGGAGGACGCCGCGCTCTATACCGGCGCCGTGCGTGCGTTGATAGCCCGGAGATCGTCTTCAGGGCGTGTCGGCGCGGGCAGCGAGACCGGCGCCCGTCCGTGAGCGACGTGGAGCGCGTCGAAGCAGCCGACCGGCTTTCGATCGCGGTGCTCGGCGATTTCGATGGCGTACACACGCGGGCGTGGCTGCGCTGGTTCATCGACCGCGGACACGCCGTGCACGCGATCAGCTTCTATCGGCCGCGCGTGCCAGTGGAGGGCGCGACGCTGCACGAACTGCGCCAGCGACGTGGATCCGCGACGAGCGATGAGGGCGGCAAACGCGGCGACGGCGCATCACACGTGCCGCGCGGCGTGATGCGCATCGTGCATGCGCTGCGCTATCGTGCGGCCGGCCTTTCGCGCGTGCTGCGCGAGATCGATCCCGACGTGTTTCACGCGCACTATCTCGTCGAGCACGGATTGTATGGCGCGACAGCCGGGTTTCACCCCTACGTCGTGAGCGCGTGGGGTTCCGACGTGCTCGTGGAGCCGCGGCGCGACGCGCTCTCGAAGAGGATCGCGAGGTGGACGTTGGGTCGCGCGGACCTCGTGACCTCGAACAACGCGCACATGGCGGCGCAGATCGTCGCGCTGGGCGCCGATCCCGCGAAGGTTGAGGTCGTGACGCTGGGCGCCGACCGCTACGACCTGGGGCGCTCCCAAGAGTCCGTGAACCTGCGCGGGGACGACGCCTCGCGGGCGCCCGTCGTGATCAGCACGCGCGCGCACGAGCCGTTGTACAACATCGATGAGATCATCGCGGCGTACGGCACGCTTGCGCGCCGCCGGCCAGACGTCCGGCTGGTGGTCGTGCATCGCGGGTCGCTCTCGGAGCGGCTCCAGCGAGACGCGACAGGCGGGGCGGGGCGCGTCGAGTTCATGGGGTTCCTGGACCGCGCGCGTTTTCGCGATGCGCTCGCGGACGCCCACGTCTTCGTCTCGATCCCGTCATCCGATGCGACGTCGGTGGCCCTGCTGCAGGCGATGGCCGCCGGATGCTTTCCGATCGTCTCTGACCTGCCATCGCAGCACGAGATGATCGACGACGGCGTCAACGGCTACCGGGTGCCGCTGCACCGGCCCGATGTGCTGGCCGAGCGCATCGCGCAGGCGCTCGACGACGGCGCATTGCGGCGGCGGGCGGCCGCGATCAATCGCGGCATCGTCGAAGAGCGCGGGCTCAACGAAGTGCAGATGGCGAAGCTCGAGCGCCTGTACTTGCGGCTGGCTCGCGGACGTTAGCGCGAGCTCGGGAGGCGGCCCGCCGCCGGTGACAATCCGGCTTCGCGATATGCTGCCGCCATGATCTCGGAATACATGCGGCGCGCGGTCGAACTGGGCTACGACGGACTCGGGACGACGAGTCCGAACCCGAGCGTCGGCTGCGTGCTCGTGCGCGACGGCGTCATCGCCGGTGAGGGATACTCGGCGCCCGCCGGCGGACCGCACGCCGAGGTGCGCGCGCTCCAGGCGGCCGGCGACGCGGCGCGCGGCGCCACAGTCTACGTCACGCTCGAGCCGTGCTCGCACTTCGGGCGGACGCCGCCCTGTGCCGACGCGCTGATTGCTGCGGGCGTGGCGGCGGTGCGCGTGGCGCTGCTCGATCCCGATCCGAAGGTCTCCGGGTCCGGCATCGAGAAACTGCGGGCAGCGGGCATCGACGTGGAGATCGGCGATGGTGAAGCGGAGGCGCGCCGTAGCCTGGAGTGGCATATCAAGCACCGCACGACGGGCCTGCCGTTCGTCATCGCGAAGTTCGCGGCGACGCTCGACGGCAAGATCGCCGCGACGAGCGGCGACTCGCGCTGGGTGGCCGGCGAGGAGGCGCGCGCCTGGGCACACGGACTCCGCACGAAGATCGACGCGATCATGTGCGGCATCAACAACGTGCTCCTCGACGATCCGCAACTGACGGCGCGGCCTGGCGGCTCGCCTTCGGAGCGACAACCGTTGCGGATTGTCGCGGACTCGCGCGGCCGGACGCCGCTCGACGCGCGCGTGCTGGGGCCCGGCGGCAAGACGCTGATCGCCACGACGGATGCTTCTTCCAAAGATTGGCGTGCCGCAGTGTCATCGCTGGGCGCGGAGGTGCTGGTGCTCGAGGCGGATGCCAGCGGCCGCGTCGAAATGCGTGAGTTGGTGCGCACGCTCGGCGCGCGGGACGTGGTGTCCTTACTCGTCGAGGGAGGGGGCGTCCTGCACGCGAGCATGTTCGCGGCGGGGCTCGTCGACAAGGTGCACGCGATCATCGCGCCGAAGATCGTCGGCGGCACGATGTATCCGGCCGTAGCGGGCGAGGGAGCGGCGCACATGTCGGAGGCGCTGCGGCTTCGGGAGGTCGAGGTGGTGCGGCTCGGCGACGACGTGGCGTTCCTGGGCTACGTCGGCGGTTGAGGCCGTGCGCTGCTGGTACAATTTCCAGCGGGTTTGGGGACGGGACCGCCGACTTCGGGCGGAGTTTCGATATTCGCAGCTCGTAAGGCACGATAGTCCCGTATTTCGCAATCGATTGACGCTGGATTGACGCAATCAGGACTTAGCGTTAATCTGACACTAACTCCGGAGGTCGACGTGTTTACCGGCATCATCGAAGAGGTCGGCACCGTACGCAGCAACCACGAAGGCGAGATCGTGATCTCGGCGAAGAGGGTGCTGTGGGGCACGAACCTGGGCGACAGCATCTCCGTGAACGGCGTCGACCTGACGGCGAAGCACTTCGATGAGGAGGGCTTCTCGGCAAATATCATGCCCGAGACGTATCGCCGGAGTAACCTGAGCGACCTGCGCGCCGGCGACGTGGTGAACCTGGAACGCTCGCTGCAACTCGCCGGCCGCGTCAGCGGCCACCTCGTGCGCGGCGTCGTCGAGGCGACCGGCGCGCTGCACTCCTTCACGCCGGAGGGCGAAGCGATCATCGCGCGCTTCAACGCGCCGCCTGAGATCCTCCGCTACGTCATCGTCAAGGGGCCCGTCGCGATCGACGGCATCAGTCTCACGGTGGTAGCAAAGGACGCGGAAACGTTCTCGGTATCACTGGTGCAGTACACGCAGGAGCACACGAACCTGCACACGCGGAAGCCCGGCGACCGCATAAACTTCGAGACGGACATCATCGCGCGATACGTCGACCAGCTGCTGGAGGAGCGCCGGGAAGCCGGCGCGGTCTAACCCCGTGGAACGAGAGGCGACAGTGGACGAAGCGGCGCCCAAGATCAGCGACAGAGAGGTCGTGCGCGCCAAGGGGCTCGCCACGATCGAAGAAGCGATCGACGAGTTCCGCAACGGCCGCTTCGTCATCATCATCGATGACGAGGACCGTGAGAACGAAGGCGACCTCACGATCCCTGCGCAGTTCGCGACGCCGGAAGCGATCAACTTCATGGCGCGCTTCGGGCGGGGGCTGGTCTGCGTGCCCCTGACCGCCGAGCGTCTTGACGAGCTGCACGTGCCGATGATGGCGCCCAACAACAGCTCGCACTTCGGTACGCCGTTTGCGATGGGCGTGGAAGCGCGCGCCGGCGTGACGACGGGTATCTCCGCGGCGGATCGCGCGCGGACGGTTCAGGTGCTGATCGATCCCAAGTCGAAGCCAGAGGACCTGGTGATGCCCGGGCACATCTTCCCGCTGCGCGCCCGCGACGGCGGCGTGCTGGTGCGCGCCGGCCAGACCGAGGCGACGGTCGACCTCTGCAAACTCGCCGGCCTTTACCCGGGCGGCGTGCTCTGCGAGATCATGAACAACGACGGCACGATGTCGCGGCTGCCGCAACTGCGGCGCTTCGCGAAACGCCACAACCTGAAGATCATCAGCGTCACGCAGCTCATTCAGTACCGCATGCACAAGGAGAAGCTCGTGCGGCGGGTGGCCGAGACCAAGCTGCCGACCGAGTACGGGGAGTGGCGCTGCGTGGCATACCGCGCGCTCACCGACCCGGACGAGCACGTCGCGCTGGTGTACGGCGAGGTCGAGGGCGACGACCCGACGCTCGTCCGCGTACACAGTCAGTGCGTGACAGGCGACGTGTTCGGCTCGCAGCGCTGCGACTGCGGCGAGCAACTGCACATGGCGATGAAGATGATCTCGGAGGCCGGCAAGGGCGTCATCGTGTACATGCGCCAGGAGGGACGCGGGATCGGTCTGCACAACAAGATCCGCGCCTATCATTTGCAAGATGGCGGCATGGACACGGTCGAGGCGAACGAGGCGCTGGGTTTCCCTGCTGACCGTCGCGACTATGGCATCGGGATGCAGATCCTGGTGGACTTGGGGCTGAAGCACCTGCGGCTGCTGACGAACAATCCGTCGAAGCGCGCCGGCCTCGAAGGGTACGGGCTCGAAGTGGTCGAGCGCCTGCCGATCATGTCGCAGCCGAACGAGCACAACGTGCGTTACCTGGAGACCAAGCGGAAGAAGATGGGGCATCTGCTGCCCTGACCGCCGGCATCGGTTACACCTACGCAACAAACCGCGCGATCCCGAACATAACGCCATTTTGTAACACGATTGCATCGCCGAAATGGTACGTTCGTACCGTGACGCAGAAGCGCAGCCGGGCGATGATCTGAACGTCGTGCGATGCGGTACGTGTGTCCGGAGTGTAGATGCCGAAGGGTGGGTTCAGCTACGAAGGTGGCCTTGACGCGAAGGGACTGCGGTTCGGCGTCATCGTCGCTCGCTTCAACGCCCATGTGACAGGCCCTCTCCACGACGGCTGCCGCTCCGAGCTGGAAGCGCACGGCGCCGACGAGGCAGCGGTAACATCGATCGAAGTGCCGGGGTGCTTCGAACTGCCGCTTGTCGCACGCACGCTCGCGCAGAGCGGCCGTTTCGACGCGATCATCTGCCTGGGCGCGATCATCAGGGGGGATACGCCGCACTTCGACTACGTGTCGTCGGAGACGGCGAGCGGCATCCAACGTGCATCTCTCGACACCGGTGTACCGGTGGTGTTCGGGGTGCTGACGACCGACAACGAGGAGCAGGCGCTCGAACGCATCGGCGGCGCCGAGGGCCACAAGGGCCGCGAGGCAGCGCTGACGGCGATCGAGATGGCGCACACCATGCGGCGCGTCGGGCACGAGTTCGGAAGCCGGGAGAAGTAGCCAGCATCAACCGTAGAGTGCGGCCTCGTTCCGCCAAAGGCGGGCACCCGCAACTGGAGGCAAAGCACCGTGGCAGTGAAGGCAGACGAAGTACGGCATCCCGACCAGATCGAAGACGACTTCGACTGGGAGGCGGTCGCCGAGGGTGAGCGTCCCGACGAATCGACGCACAAGACGCTGAACGTCGCGCACCGGGCGCTGGCCAAGTTTCCCGAGATGCGCGGCCGCTACAAGGCGTACGCGGGCGCGGCCGCCGTCGTTTCAAGCGCGGCGACGCTCATGGCGGGCATTGCGATCGCGCGCAAGATGAAGCGCGGCGTCAGCGCCGACCGCGCGCTGGCGATGCTGACGGCGGCGGACATAGAGAACGCCGTGCACGTGGCGTCACGTGATCAGCGATACAAGCGGCTCCTCCGCAAACTCAAGCTTCGCCGGCGCAGGAATGGCGGCACGGCGGGACCCTCCGGGTAAAGCGCGTGTGAGGCGCGACAACAGCTCCTTCTACTGGGAGTGGCGACGCCCGGCACCGCAGGACTTCGGCTTCATCGGGCTGCTCGTCCGGTTTGCCGTGAACGTCGCCGCATTGTGGGTCGCGCAGTGGCTCGTGCGCGGCTTTGACATCGATAGCGCGGGCGCGCTTGTCTTCGGCGCCATTATCTTCGGCGTTATCAACGCGATCATCCGGCCGGTGCTGGCCTTCGTGACGTGTTTGCTTACGATCATCACGCTGGGCCTGTTCACGCTGATCCTGAACACGCTGATGCTCGGTCTTACGGCGTGGACCGCGGGGTTATTCGACCTCGCGTTCAAGGTCGACGGCTTCATCGCGGCGTTCCTCGGGGCGCTTGTCATCTCGCTCGTGAGCACGCTGCTGAACTGGTGGGCGACGCGAAACGTCCTCGCGCCGATGCGGAATCGCGACGAAGCATGGTAAGCGCCGGCTTCGTCGTGCGCGGTACATAAGATTGCCCAGAATCGGAAGCTGTGATATTCTTCCGATCCCGTAGAGTTCCCACGCGGAGCCGGCCGCCCGACTCCGCTCCCCAGGAACGTCACGGTGGATGCAGAGCCGGCGCCGCGCAGAGCGGGGCCGTCGCACGGCGCGCGAAGCGGGCCGGCGGAGAGAGAGGTTCGTCGGGGTGCACGTAACGGAAGCTGCTTGCCAGGCACTCAACGATCTGCTTGGCCGGAGGGGAGGCGAACGGTGCCTCCGTCTCAGTACGACCCAGGGCAACTACCGCTTCATCCTCGACGAACCGATCGAGCAAGACATCACGTTCGTGCACGAAGAGCGCGTCGTCCTTGTCGTGTCGGAGACGGTCTCCCGCGACCTTTGGGGCATTACCGTCGACTGCTCGCTGGAGACCGGCAAGAAGAAGCTGATCTTCCGCAAGGCGAAGCAGGGCGAGCCATTCGACACGACGCGCGACGAAGGCGACCTGGTGCCGCCGGAATGGCGCGCTTCCGAGCACGAGCGTCTGCTGCAAGAGATCGCGGAAATCGGCAAGCAGATCGCATCGCTGCGCGGCGCGACGAAGCACTCGCTACGCGAGCAGTTGCACGGGCTCGAGGCGCAGAAGCAAGAAAAGTGGGACGCCATCCGGGCGCTCTGGGCCGGCGACGGCGGCTGGCACCGCCGTCAGGGTGGCAACGGCGTAGCGGCGAAGGCAGACTGATCGACACCGCCGCGGCGGATCGGAAGGAGCACATGTGGCGCAAGTAGAACTACGCGAGGGTGAATCGGGCGAGCACCTGATCACGCGGTTTCGCCAGTCGATCCAGCGCGACGGCATCTTGCGGGAGATCAAGCAGCGGCGTCACTTCATCCCGAAGAGCGAACGCCGCCGCATCGCACGGGCGAAGGCCGCACGCCGTCGCCGCCGGGCGAAGAAGGTCACGGTGTAGCCTGCCTGCGCAGCAGCGCGCCAAACGAGTCCGCCCATGGCGGATTCGTCCTGCTTTTCGGCCGTCCCTTACCTCTGACGCGAAGCGTGGAGAACAGCCGCCCCCGGCTGTTCACGTCACCACCCACGCACGACAGATAGGCGCACCGAGCGAAATGCCCCGGGATGTGCCGCGCATCACGCCTACTCGACCAGGTCGTAGCCGCTGAACTGCAGCACCCTGCGCTGGACGTCCTCAATGTCCGTCACCGAATCGCGCAGCAGCCCTTCGAGGAACTGCTGGCGCGTGCTGACCGCCTGCAGCAAGTCTTCCTCCTCCATGCCCAGGCGACGCGCGCCCGCGTTGATCTGCGCCGGCGTCGTGAGCACGTCGAATGTGTCGCCGGCGGCGTCCCATCGCACGACCGCATGACGATCGTAGGAAGCGCCAAGCGGCTCCAGCACGGAGATCTCATGGACGCGACGGATGCGCTCGCCGCCCCGCACGCCCACGAACAGCAGCACGACGAAGGCCAGGTGGCCGACGATAGACGCGGGAACGTCGTTTTCGTCGGTGAGTTGTTCGATCACGCCTTCGACGGTGTCGGCGTGCATGGTCGAGAGCAGTGAGTAACCGTCGGCCATGAGCTCGAACGCGCGCCGCACGTACGGCCCCCAGGAGTAGACCGGGAGATGGTCAGAGATCTCGTTGATCATCAGGTAGGTCGGCGCATCGCCGTTCTGAGGCGGCGGCGGCAACCGAAACGTCTCGCCCCAGCCGCGGGTGAAGTAGACGGATGCCTCGGGCCGTGTGAAGGCGAGCAAGGCCGTAAGGATCGTCGTCTTGCCGGCGCCGGGGGGATCGGCGGCGAGCACCATCGAAGCGCCGCGCTCCATCGCGAGCCAGAGCAGCGCCGCGACGCGTGGCGTCATCGTGCCCGCCTGCATGATCTCGATGATCGAGAGCGGCTGCGGGTGGCTGTATCCGTGCCACCCCCACCAACTCTCCGGTTGATTCAGGGCTTTCACTGACCCATCATAACGTGGCCTCTCGATCGGGGCGCATCGCGACGAGTGAGGGTGACCGATGAGAGCAGCGCTGTACGCGGGGCCGCGCACGTTCGAGCTGCAGGAGATCGAGCGCCCGCAGCCGGGGCACGGGGAAGCGCTGATCCGCGTGCGAAGCGTCGGCGTGTGCGGCAGCGACCTCCACTTCTTCCGCGGTGAATTCCCCGTGCCGAAGGGGTTCATCCTGGGGCATGAGTGCGCGGGCGAGATCGAAGCGCTCGGCGACGGCGTGACGGGGTTTGCGCGGGGCGACCGCGTCGCGCTCGAGCTGTTCACCGTCTGCCTGACGTGCGTGCAGTGCCGGATGGGCAACTACCACCTCTGCCCGTCGCGGAAGGCCAGCGGGTTGAACGCGCCCGGCGGCCTTCGCGAGTACATGACCGTGCCGGCCTATGCGATGTACAAACTGCCGCCGGAGGTGGACTGCGAACTGGGCGCGCTCGTCGAGCCGCTCGCCGTGGACGTGCACGGACTGCGGCTCGTCGACGTCCGGTTCGGCGATACTGTCGCCATCCTCGGCGCGGGCACGATCGGCCTGCTGACCATCGCCGCGGCAAAGGCGATGGGCGCGACGCACGTGGCGATCACGGCGCGTCATGCGCACCAGCGCGCGATGGCGGTGGCGATCGGCGCCGACGCCGTCTACGACGCAACGGACGAGGGCATCGCACGGATGGCGGCGGACCTGGGCGGCGCCGACGTCGTGGTGGAGACCGTGGGCGGCCATGCCGACACGCTTGGCCACGCGATGACGATCGCGGGGCCGAGCGCGCGGATCAGCGTGCTGGGGGCGTTCACGCAGCCCGTGCAGCTCCATCCGATCTTCTTCTTTCTCAAGGAACTGCGGCTCGTCGGCTCCAACTGCTACGGGCGGGGCGGCCGCCGGTCCGACTACGAACTGGCGATCGAGATCATGCGCCGTAATGCTGACAAACTGCGCGCGCTGATCACGCACCGCTTCCCGCTCGACCGCATCGATGATGCGTACGCCACCGCCGACGACAAGAGCAGCGGCGCCATCAAGGTGCACATCACGCCGTAGCGCACGTCGCGACGGCGTCAGGCGTCGTTCGGCCGGAACACGGCGATTTCGATCGGTTTGAACGAGCCGTTGTTCGATTGCTCGGCGGCGCAGGCTGTTGCGGGGGTCCTCCGGATAACGTGAACGGCGGTCCCATTGCGGATCCCGCCGTTCCAAAGAGGGCGATGCCCTCTTGAATCACAACCATTATCTCGCATCGACCCGCCGCCGGCGTCAAGGTGGCTGCGCGTCTTGTATCGGAAGCGTTACGACACGGCGCGCTGGCTTACATTACGTCAAACGGGAGCGAGCAGGCGCTCGATCACGGCTGCGACGCCGTCAGCGTCGTTGGAGGGCGCGATCTCGTCGGCGCACGCGAGCACGTCAGCGTGGGCGTTGGCGACGGCGATGCGGCGGCCGGCGCTCTGCACGTCACGCGGACCCAGGATGCGCGAAGATCAAAGACCCCCGAACTCGCGCGCGCCTTCGAGTTCGGATGTGCGGAGAGCAGCGGTGACGTCGGCGCCGTTGACGATTAGCCTGGTCTTCGGGGCTGCGCGGAGGCGGATCGGCGCGATGTCGCCGTCGGCCTCGATGCTGATGATCGCGGCGCGTTCGTCGATCTCGATGCGTCCGAACGCAAACTCGTCGCACTCGACGATCGTCGCGTCCGTCTCGAGCCAGACCGGAACGGGATCGTCGCTGGGGTTGACGAAGACGTAGCGAGCGCGGTCCGGGTCGGCGAACAGCCACTTTGGCGTGCGCCCGGCCATGAGCTTTACGCCGGCAAGCTCGATCAGCGCGTCGCGGGACTGCAGCCACTGCGGTCCGCCGCCGTCCAATGCGCCGGCACGGCCCATCGGAGGCACGCGCGTCGCGCCGTCGTACTTGCGTTCGATGACGCTCATGTCCCAGAGACTGTAGCGGAGCGAGATCGTCGAACCGCCGGACGCATAGACGATCTCACGCGCGAAGTCTTCATCGACGCTGTCAGCGACGCTCGCCGCGGCGACGTGGCGGCGAAACGCTTCGGCGCTGTCGAAACTCGCGCTGTCGGCCACCTCGATGATCGCGGCGCTGCGCACGTTCCCCTTGTAGAACGGGCCGCCCTGCGACCGATGCTCCCAGAACGACTTCGCGGGGCCGCGATAGTTGTAGATGTCGAGCGCCAGCTCGTCGCCGCTCAGGCGCAGTTCGATGGACGCGCCGGAGCCCATGTCCGACGGCTCCAGCGGGATCATCGCGACGTAGACGCTGCCCGCATCGACGACGATCGGGTCGCCGGGCTCGATCGTCGCTGGATACGCATCTGCCTTGCGGTCGCCGACCCAGACATCGTTCGATGCGGCGCCGAGCATGCGCAACGACAGCTTGTAACTCTCGGTCGGGCGCACGCGCGGCAGCAGGCCGTACGCGATGATCGCGCGACCCGCGTGCTGAGCGCCGACGAAGCGACCTTCGTCCCACACGTCCTCTGCCGTGCGGTTCGACTCGTGCATCGAGGCGCCCGGCCCCTTGTCGTCGATCACGTAGCGCGCGTAGAGCACGCCGTAGGGCGGGTCGCCGTCACGGCGGAAGTAGAGGAGCGACGAGTTCGGCTGCAACCAGCGCTCCCGCGGCTCTCCGACGCCGTACGACTGCGTCGCGGTACCGAACGCGAACGCGTCGGTCATGTACGACGTCAGGTCATTGCCGTGCGCCGCATCCGCGACTTCGTCCGTCGCGAACGGATAGCGCTTGTCGCGCAGCGAATCGAGCACGTAGGCCGGGCAGTGAAACTCGTGGTGCGCGACGCCCAGGAAGCCTTCCTCGCGCCCCTTTGCGTAGTAAGAGGTCGGGCGGCGGAGCGCGTCATCGCCGAGGAGCTTCCAGAGGATGAGCTTGAGGTAGCCGCCGGCCCCTGTCCAGCCGTCCCGGTACGAGCGGGAGTGCGGCCCGCTGAGCTGGGCGAGCCCGGGATGATAATGCGCTGCGACGTGCAGCCACAGGCGCTCCTCGGCGACGCGCGCCTTCAGCGCGATGCGCGGATCGCGCGTCTGCGCGGCGAGCACCGCCATGCGGGCGATATCGACGGAGAGGTACGTCGGGCTGTTGTACTCGTGCGGCGCGCCCGAGCGGTTCGTGAACTCAAACCACTCATCGAGGCGACGGGCGCCGCGCTCGACGTAGTAGGGTTCGTCGATCGCCTCGCCGCCGAGCACGCTGTTGCAGATGTCGCTCAGCGCGATGTTGGTATAGGACGGATGCACGTCGAGGCGGTCGATCTCGTCGAGCCCGAGTCGGATCATCTCGACGATGACGTCGCGCGATGCGCTGAGCGCACCGCCGGCACGGACCAGGTGATTCAGCCCATCGAGCACGAACTCGACGGCGTTGAGGTCCGTGACACCGGCGTCCTCGTAGAACCAGCGGAAGTTGCCGTAGTGCGCGTCATCGGGCCGGCGTTCCTGCATGGACGCGACGTTACGGATGATGCGATCGGCGCGCTCGACGTTGGCATCGCCGCCTTCGGCGAGCAGCGCGCCGGCGTACGCGAGCGAGGCGCGGCCGTCGTGGAAGACGCCGAACTGCGTCTCGTATCGCACGAGGCCGATGTCATCGTCCCAGGCGTCGGCGAGCGTGCGGACGCCTTCGTCGTGGAGTTGTGCGGCACGTTCCTCGATGGTGGATACCGTCAGGCGCATACCTCCTCGGGTTTCACCTGCCCGCTGCGGCATTAACATCACTCATCTGCAGGAGCCGCCGGGCGGCACGATGTGTGGTGCAATGCTACCCTGCCGCACATGACCGGCGAGACCACCGCGCGACTCGACATCGTACCCGTCTGGCGAAAACTGAATGACATGCTCATCGAGCTTGTCGATATCGTTCCGGACGACAAGATGGATTGGTCGCCGAAGCCCGAACTCTGGAGCTTCGACCACATCTTCCGGCATCTCGCCGACGCCCGCGAAGAGTGGATGAACCGCGCGATCAACGACGGCGAGCCCGACCTGCGCGTCTTCGAGAACGCCCACAGCAATCGCGACATCAAGGCTGCCTTCCAGCGTACCTGGGAACGCGTCGAGCGCACCGTCACCGATCAGGAAAGGCTCGATGCCACGTACCGAGACCGCTGGTGGGCGGGCGCTCCGCTCCGGACGGGCCACTGGGTCGCCTTTCACCTCCTCGAACACGACATCCACCATCGCGCCGATCTGCTGCTGTACCTTTCGCTGCTCGGCGTCGAAACGCGCCCGGGTCTCGACATGGTAGGTTAACCGGCACCCTCCGGCACCACGCACGACGTGAACGTGAAGGCATACAGCGCGACGCCGTCGGACATCGTCTCAAGCGTTAGTTCGTGGAGGTCGATCTCGCGGTTGTTAACGATACGGTACAGACGGGGCACGTCGATCGCCATGATCGACGTCGCGCCCGGTTGCACGTCGGCGGCGGCGTCTTCGGCCGCCAGCGGCTTGCCATCTTGCAGCACGCTGAAGACGGCCTGGCCACCGTACGCCGGCGGATGGATGACGCAATTCACTTCCTTCGCCATGTACGGGACGACGAGGCGGCTGGTGCCGCTGGCATTCGCCGGGCGCGCGAGGAACTCGCCGGACAGCAGCCAGTCGCCGTCCAAATACGCATGGCCCGCGACATGCTTGCCGGGATCGCGATACGTCGCCGGGGCATCGGGCGTGAGGTTCGCCATGTTGCCGATGCTGCCGCGCGCGAATCCCAGGTACAGCTCCGGCGAGACGCGATAGCAGACCGCTCCGGGCTTGTCCTCGTCGCGGACGGGCTCCATCTTGCCGGGGAGCAGCACGTCAAGCGTCGCTTCACGCAGGAGAAACTGGATCGCCTCCTCGGTCTCGCCGTAGGCGCCTTCGCCGAAGTGGTAGTAACGCAGGTAGCCCTTGCCGTCGACGAGGTACTTCGCGGGCCAGTAACGGTTCGCCCAGGCCCGCCAGATCGCATAATCGTTATCGAGCACGACCGGATAATCGATGCCATGCTCGCGGACGGCGCGCTGCACGTTGCCGCCGTCGCGCGCGAACGAGAACTCGGGCGCGTGCACGCCGATGACGGTCAGGCCGTGCTCGCGGTAGCGCCGTCGCCACTCCTTGACGTAGGGCAGCGTGCGGATGCAGTTGACGCACGTGTAATCCCAGAAGTCGATGAGCACGGGCTTGCCGCGGAGGTCCGCCATGCGAAGCGGGCCGCCCTGGAGCCACGTGGCGTCGGGCGGGAACTCGGGTGCGCGGACGGGGCCCTGCTCTTCCTGCATCGACGTCTCCTTAGGGCATTCTAGCGCGGCGCTGGCGGGGAGCCGTTGCACGCGACGCCGCGCGAGCTGAACGCCGGTCGACGGTGACGGGCGTGCGGGCTGAGACCCTCTGTGCTGGTAGGATGGATGTGACACACGCCTCGCCCCCGTAGAAAGCGCAGCCCGCTTGTTCATTCGCAACTACCGCATCTTCTCGCTGTTCGGCATTCCGATCGAGGTCAATCCGACGTGGCTCTTCACGCTCGCCTTTTTCGTGTACGTGCTCGGCGGCCAGCTCTATCCGGAAGCGCTCGAAGACGAGCCAGCCTGGTTCTTGTGGGCGCTGGCGCTCGTAAGCGGACTGCTCTTCTTTGCCTCGATCATCGTGCACGAATTGGCGCACAGCCTGGTGGCGCAGCGAAACGGCATCCCGGTGCGGGCGATCACGCTGTTCATGCTCGGCGGCGTCTCGCAGATCACGAAAGAGGCGAAGCGCCCGCTCGTCGAGTTCGTGACCGCGATCGTCGGGCCGTTGACGAGCTTTGCGCTGGCGGCGATTTTCCTGGGGCTCGCGTTTACGCCGGGCATCGCCGGCGGTCGGGCCGGGATCATGTTCGAGTTCCTGTTCGTGATGAACCTGTCGCTCGGCGTCGTGAACATGGCGCCGGGATTCCCCCTCGATGGCGGCCGCGTGCTGCGCGCCGCGATCTGGGGGATCACGGGCAACTTCAAGCGCGCGACCTTCCTGGCTTCGATCTGCGGCCGGGTGCTGGGCTTCGCGTTGATGGCGCTTGGGCTGCTGGTGTTCTTGCGTGTGTTCACGTGGTTCGACCAGTTCAGCGGCGCCTGGTTCGTGCTGGTCGGGCTCTTCCTGGACAATGCGGCGCGTCAGGCGTGGACGCAGGTCGAAGTGCTCGAGACGCTGCGCAAGTACCGCGCATCGAACGTGATGCGCACGATGCTGCCGACGGTGCCCGAGACGACGACGGTGCTGGAGACGGTAGGACGCTACTTCGACCCGCACTTCGGGCTCTGCGCGTTCATCGTCGATCGGGACGAGCGCGTGCTGGGCATGCTGAGCGACGCTGAGGCGGCGCGCGTGCCAAAGGACCGCTGGGCGACGACATACGCGCCGCAGGCGATGACGCCGACCTCCGACGTGCAGACCATCGGCCCCGAAGCCGACCTGGCGACGGCGCTCGAACAGCTCGAGTCGGCGAGACAGCTGCAACTGCCGGTCGTCGACGCGGGACGGATTGTCGGATACGTGAGCCGGATGCGGATCATGAACGTGCTGGCTTCGGAGCGGGCCGGGGCGTAGCGGTGGGTTCCGGGCTTCACTGCGCCGCACCGGGCTGATGCCAACCTCGAAAAATGAACAGCGCCGCGACCGGGGGAGCGTGGTCGCGGCGCCATCCATTGCTTGGTACAGAAGCTAGTATCCGCGGACGCTGTTAAGGACGATCGCGGAAACTGTTAAACGGAGCCTAAACGTATCCGAGTACGAAGCTGGCGATGGTACTTCTGGCACTGACGCCGGCATGCTGCGGGTCTGCTGCGGCCCAGGCATATGCGAATTGACCGGGGTCGGACGGCGCGTTACCGATTGTTCTCCTTCGTACCATGGCGATGCTATCGTACGTCTTGCGGGCGGGGCGCATGCTCCGCGTGGCGCACATACACCACGGAGTTCCTGTGACCCGCTTCGCCATGGTCGTCGCGCTCCTTGCGCTGGTCGCCACAGCCTGCGACGACGGCACACCGGACTCAGACTCCGATGCCGCGCAAGACGTCACGTTCGAGCTTGGCATCGCGAGCGGTGACGTGACGAGCGAGAGCGCGGTCTTGTGGACGCGCGCGGAAGGCGCGGCCGCGCTGAGCGTCGAGGTAACGACGAGCGCCCGATTCGACGGCGACGTCCGTGAGATCGATGCGGAGACCTCGGAGGAGCGCGATTTCACCGTCAAGGCACATGTCGATGGCCTGCTGCCCGATACGCGCTACCACTTCCGCTTCCGGTCGGGGGACGCGCTGAGCGACGCGGGGACGTTCGTGACGGCGCCGGACGCATCGACGTCGCAGGCGCTGCGGTTCGTGTTCAGCGGCGACTCCGACGGCTCGCGCCAGGAGGATGGCACGCCGGTGTGGAACGAGTTCGAAGTGCTCGACGCCGCCGCCGCGGATGATCCGGCGTTCTTCCTGTACTTCGGCGACACGATCTATGCAGACAGGACGCCGTCGGCAGAGGACCTGACCGGCTTTCGCGGCAAGTACGCGCAGAACCGCGGTTACGAAGCCCTGCGTCGCATATTTGCTGCCACATCGACGTACAACACGTGGGACGACCACGAGGTGCACAACGATTACGCGGGCACAGAGGTCGATCCGGGTCTGTTCGACGACGCGCAGCAGGCGTTTCGAGAGTACTTGCCGATCGATGACAGCGGCGATCCCGAGATCCTCTATCGCACGTTCCGGTGGGGGGCCGACGTGGAGATGATCCTGCTCGACGAACGCAGCTTCCGCGACGACTCGGCCGCAGAGGAATGCAGTTCGGGCGAGGAATCCACTGCCGATCCGCTGCCTGCCGCCGCCTTTGACAATGCGGCCGATGCGCTGCGCGGCATCCGCGGCTTTGTCGGCCTGGCGGACGAATTGCCGGAGGGATGCGAGGACGCCATCAAGGACGCCGGCCGGACGCTCCTGGGCACAGAACAGAAGGAGTACTTCCTCGACTGGTTGTCGTCGACCGACGCGACCTGGAAGATCGTCGTGAACCCTGTGGCGATCCAGCACCTGTTGGTGTCGCCGTATGATCGGTGGGAGGGATTCGCGGCCGAGCGTCGCGAGGTGCTTGAGTACATCCGCGACGAAGGGATCGAGAACGTCGTCTTCCTGACGACGGACTTTCACGCGAACATCTTCGGCGGCGTGCGCCTGGAGCCGTTCGATGACGAGCAGATCGCGTACGAGGCGATCGCCGGGCCGATCGCGACCGCGCAGTTCCGGCAGGAGATCGTGGATGTCGTCGGAGAGGCGGCGGCGGGCGGAGTCGAAGGTTTTCTCACCGGCCTGCTGAAGGTCGACTGCGCGGAGTTGCACTCGTACGCATACGCGCTCGTCGAAGTCACGCCGGATGTGCTGACGATCACCGCGAAGGACGACACAGGCGGCGAGATGTGCAGCGTGACGCTGGAGTCGCAGCCATGAGCGCGGAAGCACGACTGGGCGAACTCGGCCTGACGCTGCCGGAGGTCGCGGCGCCGCGATGGGCGTACGTGCCATGCGTGCGGACGGGCAACCTGCTCTTCGTGTCGGGGCAGATCGCCGTGCAGGACGGGCGCGTGTTGCACCCGGGAAAGCTCGGGCGCGAAGTCGACGTCGAACGCGGAAGCGAAGCGGCGCGAGGGTGCGCGATCTCGGCGCTGGCGATCGTGCGGCAGGCGGCGGGATCGCTCGACCGAGTGACGCGCGTCGTCAAGAGCACCGTGTTCGTGGCATCGGCGGCAGGATTCACGGATCAGCCGTCGGTTGCGAACGGGGCTTCGGAGCTGCTGCGCGATGTCTTTGGCGACGCGGGCTTGGGCGCGCGATCGGCGATCGGCATGTTCGAACTGCCGCTGGGCGCGAGCGTGGAAGCGGAGTTCATTTTCGAGATCCAGCCGTAGCTGGACGACTGACGGCCGTCGCTTGCAGCTCTAACGCTCGTTCCGGCAGCCTAACCCGGCACCTTCCAGTAGTCGCGCTTGATCGCGACCGGACGGAATCCCATCGCGGCGTACATGTGCTTCGGCGTGTCGGTGGGGTCGGCGACGATCACGATGGGCCCGGCGCCCGCTTCGCGGCACTTGCGCACGCAATGGTGGATGAGCGCGCTCGCCAGCCCGCGATGCCGGTGAGCCGGGTCGACGAAGAGGTCCTCGACCTGCGCCATGCCATCCACGCCGGGCAGCGTCGAAAAGTAGCCGCGGGGCGCGCCGTCAATCAAACCAAGATAGTAACGCGATGGCGGGCACTTGAGCCGCCGCGTACGCGCCATGCGCACGCCCGCATCGGCGACTTCTTCCTGCCCCAGGCGCTCGCGCGTCTCCTTCCAGTCGAGCGCGTGCAGGCCCTCGAACTGGCGCCAGTCGTCCTCATGCTCGACGGCGCGGATCTCAAACGGCGCGGCTTCCCCAATCAGTTCGCCTTCGAGGACTGAGACCAGGTTGCTCCGCATCGTGAAGTTTTCGAGCGTGAGGCGCGCCTCGAACGCCGGCGGCGTCGTGAAGTCACAGTGGTAGGCGCGCGCAGGAGCGTGCGCGTACTCCAGATCGACGCGCTCGAGCAGCCGGTCGATCCCGGCAGGCGCGGCGGCGGTCACGTACGCGACGTGGTTCGCATCGCGGATGTCCGGCGTATCGCGATTGCGGATGAAGCGGCCGCCGTCCGCTTCGAAGCTTTCGTTGCCGAGCGCGAACTGCGCTTCGTTGACGGCGAGCGCCAGGCGCGCGAGATCCTCCGCTGATCGCATGGGGTGGATGGTAGCGCCCGCTGGACGTCCGGCATAGCGGCCGGAGTGGCGTCATCGTCGGCCGGGCGGGCTTATGCCAGGGCGGGTTCGTCGATCTCGGCAAGCTCTTGTTCGCTGAGCAGTTCGCGCAGGATCTGCGGGAAGCGCGGCGGGTAGACCTCGTACAGGTATTCGTACATCTGCTCGATCATCCCCGCCGTGTCGTCGATGCACATCCATGCGCGCTGGATCTCGTTGATGCCGAGGAACGTTTCGCGCGCGTGCTCTTGCATCAGCGCGAGGATGCGCTGAATGCCCCGATCATCGATCGCGCAGCTCGTGATGAACTTGCCGTTCTCCGCGCGCACCTGGCGGATGAGCGCCGAAGCCCGAGAGCGGCGCTGCTCCGCGTTGCGCAGATGCTGCTCGGACTCGGCGCGCTTCTCGTCGCTCCCGGCACGGTCACCGAGACGCGCGATGCCCCTGCGGAGGTACGCGATACGCGTATCGATGAAGATCTCCAGCACGCGGTCGAGCCCTTCGAGGGCGCGCTGGGGCAGCGGGCGAAACGAATGCGAGACCCGCTCGGCGACCGCGGGGCGCTTCAACTCCGCCCTGAGGATCTCGGTGATGCCGATCGCGTGCATGTACGGCCACTTGTGGCGGTCTTCGTCCGGCTGCCAGCCGAAGTTACACGCCCGCTGCATGATGCGGACGTGCATGGCGAGCTTCGTGGCGTCGTCGAGGTCGTCGTCAAACTCGTAGCCGCGCGCATCGAGTTCGGCGCCGCTGAGCGGAATCGCAAGGTCGTGGCCGAAGCTCGTGAGCAGCGACTTGAACGCATCGGCGATGAAGCGCCCGGGCTCCCAGAAGATGAACGGCCAGCGGCGAAACACCTCTAGGTCGTTGTCGACGCCGCGGAACTCGCCCGCGTGCAGCGGCGGGTAGTGCCCGTCGCTGCGCAGCACGAGCCGGATCTCGGGCGCCCACGACACCTGGTGGAACTTCATGTGGGGCAGCGCGCGGCCGGAATCACGCAGCTCATCGAGATAGTCGTCGGGCGTCACGAAGCGAATGTCGGCGTGGTGCTCGGCGCGGACGGCTTCCCACGCATCGCCCATGATGTCGAGCGCTTCCTCGCCGAAGTCCATGAGTTCGAGATCCTGGATGTAGAGCAGGAGCGCATCATCCGGCGCCGCTTGGACGGCATCGCGGAGGACTTGCGCGTACTGCTCGACGGCGGCGGGACGATCGATGGGAAACTCGACGAACTTGCGCTCACGGTACTCCTCATCGAGCACCCAGTACTTGCCGAGGATGTAACCTTGTGCCTTGAGGCGCTCCGGTTGCCACTTTGTGATCGGCCGCCAGATCTCCTGCGAGATCGGAAAGTGGCGTGGCAGCGCGAGGAGGCCGTCGCCGATCGTGAACGGCCCGTAGACCGGATCGGCGCCCTCGGGCAAGCCTTCGAACGCAAAACGCGCTTTGCGCTCGCTGAGGTTCGGGAAGATGACGTATTCCATGCCAGCCCGCGTGAAGCCGGCGAGCTTGTGCGCGTCGATCGACCCTTCCATCGGGAATGCGCCGGCGTGGCGCGGTTCCGGCGCGCCGAGCACGTCGTGCAGGAACTCGCGGTTCATGCGCAGCTCATCGGTCAACTCGTCATCGGTGAGCATGGCGATGTGCGTGTGGAAAGCGTTGCCGTACACGGGGTAGATGGCGCCGGAACGATAGGCCTCGCCGAGGCGGCTGAACGTATCCGGCATGAAGCGCTTGATCTGCATGAGGACTTCGTTCGTCGCTTCGAGGCACACCGTTGCGCCGAGCCGCGCCCCCATCTCGACGAGACCGCGGTAGATATCGCGGTTGGCCTCCGCGCGCCGGCGCACCCAGTTGTCGTTGCCGACGGCTTCGCGCTTCACATCTTCGTCGGCCAGCCCGTCGAGCACCTTGCGGGGCAGGTCCCACAGCGGTTCCTGAGCGTGGAACGCCAGGATTACGTTGACTCGCTTCATCCTCACCCTTCCCCTGGACGCACGCTGTCTGAGACGACCTCTCTCACGCTACGATATCGGCCATGAGATTCGCGGCCGTGCGGCGTATCAGTCCCAGAACAACTGGTCGTGGATCTTGTGCTGGATGTCTCGCGCGGCGACGACCTTGTAGTACGCGTCGCGCTTCACGTGTTCGGCAGCGCCGCTCAGATTGATGGAGCGGAACGCGTTTACGATGACATCGGCCTGCTGATCGAGACCGCGTGCGATCATGTTAACGTCCCAGTGCGGTCTGCGGCTCGCCCACCAGAACTGGCAGGAGTGGAGCGCCGGATCCATGAGCCCGCGCGCGATCTCGGCGTGACGCTGGCTGACGGCGCCATCGGCGGACTCCTGCGCAAGCTGCACGAGCGCCAGCGCGACATCGACGTGTTCCCACTGCAGCTTATGGATGTAGTTGCCCGGCGCCTGCCACAGCGGGTACGGCACGCCCGCGGCGATGTCTTCGTGGGAAGTGCTCCATGATGCGGGCTTCGGCTCGATGACGTCGCCGCGCGGGAACTGCTCCATGATCTCGCTGATCGTCGATGACGCGATGCGGTCGACATCTTCAACGGGCGGTGCTTCCGTCATGGTGAGCAGCGCCCGCGTGCTCTGCGCGAGGGGGCGGGCCTGCACGACAGCCTCGTAAGGGTGGACCGCCTCGTAGGCCTCGGCGAGGAACAACTGGTCCCAGTTCTCGATGTGGTGGCCGAACGTCTCGGCGTCCATCGCCGTAACGATGTACATATCGCCCTCGTTGCCGTGCGCCTCACGCAAGTGCTCGACGAAGCCCTTGCCATCGATGTCCTGGAATGAGATGCGGTTGCTCAGCACGTCGTCGCGGAAGATGACCGCCAGATCGACGCCATCGGCGGACTTCGCCTGATAGACGACGTTTGTGGGCCATGGTGCGGGGCACGCGACGCCGCTCATGATCACCCACTCGTGCCCGAAGTCCGCGATAGGGTCGAGGATGGCGCGGTCGTAGCACATTTCCGGCGGGAAGAAGCCTTTCGGGTTGTACGCGTCGCCGAAGAAGTGCTTGTTGGTCAGGTGGTTGCGCCGGATCTGGCGCCGCTGTTCCTGGGCGTCGATGAGCGGCAGGATCGCGTGGTACTTCGCCGAACCGACGAACTCCACCTGCCCGTTCTCGGCGAGTTCGCGCAGCCCATCGATGACATCGCCGTAGCCGCTCTCGTAGAGCATTTCCGTGAGGACGCCGTTGATGTTGACGTTGACCTTGGCATGCGGCTGCTGCTTGAACACGTCGATCAACGGCCGGTAGGACTCATCGACGACCTTGCGGAGCACCTCCGGGATCTGGATTGGCGGCTGATAGAAGTGGAGCAGCGAGGCCCAATAGATCGTTGACATGTGTTGGCCGCGCGGCGGCCGCGTCCCTTTCCGCTATGTCCGGGATAGCGGGACAGGCCTTACGGCCTGACCTGCCATCGCACCGAATCGGCTCCCGGGGCCGTCGTTGCGCCCCTTCTATTGTTGATCATCTGCTCGTCATCGCCCGCGGGTGGCGTCGGCGGGGCGGCCCGTCCTGCCCTCGCGCGCTTCGAAATCGCGCGGATCGGCATCCGGGAAGAGCTTGTCGCGCTCGTAGAGCGCCCTGACGGACGCCATGTCCACCTGCCCCTGCTCGATCTGCATGGCGACGCTGTTGAAGCGCTCGACGTGGCTGGTGAAGCGCAATTCGGCGTATTGCCGGGCCTGGCCGGTGGTGACGAGAAACGGCCAATCGCTCGACTCAAGCAGCAAGAGTTCCCGCGCAAGCTGTGCGAGCGCCTCAGCCGGCGCGCCGGGGCGCTGGGCGACGATCTCCTCCATGCGGCGTTGGGCGCCGTTGATGATCGGCCACATCCACGACGTGTCGGCGTTGTACCAGGTGAAGTGCGTGCCCTGCTGTCCCCACGAACCTTCGGGCAGGGACACGACGTCTTCGGCCGGGTGCTCGCGCACGTACTGCGCGGCGCCCGTCAGGTCGACAACCTCGCTCCGCGAAAGATTGCGCAGGACTTCCTTCAGCCAGGCGACACCCTCGAACCACCAGTGACCGAAGAGTTCGGTGTCGTACGCCGCGCTGACGATGCCGTACTTGCCACTGGTCGTCGCGTACGACGCGATCTGCTGCTCGACAAGATCGCTGAAGTGCCGCGCGTGGTCCTTCGTGCGCTCGAAAGCGGCGTGCGGTTCGTAGAAGTCCTTGTCGCCAAGCTCGACGCGGGCGCCCGTCGTGCGCCAGTAGTGGAGCCCCGACTCGCCGTCTTTCTTGTGGAACTCGCGGTAGACGAAGTCGCCGGGGTAGCCGTGGTCGGCCGACCATACCTGCAATCCGGTCTCGACGTTCCGTCCGATGGCGGCTACGCGCGGATCCGCAACCCAGTACGGCTGGAAGGTCGTGCGTTCATTTGGTGCGGGATAGTCAGGCTGTGGCACGGTGTAGCGCTTGGGCACCTGGCCGTAAGGGCCGACGGCGTCGCCGGCCGCCTTGCCGACGGGCTTGCCGCCCAGGATGGCGTTGGTCTCGACGAAGAAGACGAGCAGGCCCTGGTCGGCGAGGAACGCCTCGAGCCCCGGCTTGTGCTGCCCGTCCTCGCGCAGGTAGCCCGCCCGATAGGCGCACTCCGGCAGCCAGAAGGACTCCGGCTTGCGTCCGAAGTGCCGTTCGTATGTGCGTACGCCCTGCCGTATCTGCGCGTAGATCGACGAGTCGCGCTCGAACAGCGGCAGATAGCCGTGCGTCGCGGCGCTCGTGGCGAGTTCGACGTAGCCCTGGTCCTGCAGCCTGCGAAACGCGCCCAGCAGATCGCGGCCGAAGCGATCGCGGAATTCGTGCAGCAGGCCGGCGAACCGATCGCGATAGAACGTGGCGACGTACGCGCGGTGCGGCTCGCCCTCGCGCTCGAATCGGCTGATGTCGCTCACGGCTCGCGCGAGTTGGTCTTCGATGTAGTCGTCGAGGTTGCGCAGGATATCGCCGTCGGCGAGTTGCTCGGCGAGCACCGGCGTAATGCTGATCGTCAGACGATACGGCACGCCTTCGGCGGCGAGATCGTGAAGCGCGGAGAGCAGCGGTATATACGTGTCGGCGGCGCCTTCGTGGATCCACTCTTCACCGTGAGGCCAGCGACCCGCCATGCGGGCATACGGCAAGTGGGAGTGGAGGACGAATGTGAACGCGCCTTGCTTCTTGCTCATGCTGCGGCTCCGTGGCGGAGCCCGCCGGTCCTTTCGCTATACGGTGTATGGGAAGTGCTTTTCCGGCGAGCGCATGGTCGTGCCGCTGGGGATGGTGCCGTCCTGGACACCCTCCGCGACGACGTTAGGGCCGATGACCACGTTGCGCCCGACGCGCACGTAAGGCTCGACACGCGCACGCTTCCCGATGATGGTAATACCGCAATTCACGATATCCGGACGCTCGCGGTTGATCGTCCAGTCATCGCCATAGCCAACATAGGCGTTCTTGCCGACGACCGTCTGCTTGTCGACGATCGAGCGCTCCACGATGGCGCCGGATTCGATCCGGCAGTCGTCGAAGATGATCGAATCGCGCACGACCGCGCCCTCCTCGACGAAGACGCCCGGCGACAACACCGAATGCTCGACGTGGCCGTTGATGATGCTGCCGAGGTCGAGCAACGACCGCGAGATGTACGCGCGATGGCCGATCTTCGCGGGCGGGTAGCCCGTCACGCGCGAGCGGATGCGCGTATCGGGGTCGTACATGTTCAGTTCGGGCAGGTCTTCGAGCAGATCCATGTTGCCGTCGTAGTAGGACTCGATCGTGCCGACGTCACGCCAGTAGCCTTCGAACTGAAAACCGTAGACGTTCTGGGTCGGATCTTCGACCATCGCCGGGACAATGTCGCGACCGAAGTCGTGCGTGGTGTCGAGCCGGGCATCGGCGACGAGCTGCTCAATGAGCGCGCGTCGGTTAAAGACGTAAATGCCCATGGAGATCAGGTTCGACTGCGGCTGTTCCGGCTTCTCGTCGAACTCGACGATGCGGCTGTCTTCGCCGAGTGTGAGCACGCCGAAGCGGTGGGCCTGATCCATCGGGACGCGGTACAGCGGCACCGTGACATCGGCGCCCTTCGCGACGTGGTACGAGATCAGTTCGTCGTAGTTCATCTTGTAGACGTGGTCGCCGGCGAGGATCAGCACGACATCGGCGCGCGACTCTTCGAGGTAGTAGATGTTTTGGAACACGGCGTCTGCCGTGCCGCGGTACCAATCCGAACTCTCGCGTCCGAGGTACGGCTGGAGCAGCGTCACGCCGCCGCCGGCGCGGTCCAGGTCCCACGGACGGCCGATGCCGATGTGGTCGTTGAGCGAGCGCGGCCGATACTGCGTCAGTACGCCGACGCGGGTGACGCCTGAGTTGACGATGTTGCTGAGCGCGAAGTCGATGATCCGGTAGCGTCCGCCGAAGATGACGGCGGGCTTTGCACGCTCTTCGCTGAGGACGCTGAGGCGATCGCCCTGGCCTCCAGCCAGGATGAGCGCCACGACGCGTTTCATCGACACCCCATGATCTAGTGCCGCACGCGCTGTGCGGAGCGCGGGCGCTGAGCCTGCGTGGACAGTCCGGCCAGGTCGCGAAAGATGTTGAGGTAGTCCCGCAGGTAGCGCGTAGTCAGGAACTTGTCCCGTACGTACTCGACTCCTTCCGCGCCCATCTGGTCCGCCGCTTCGCGGTTGTGGAGGAGCGAGAGAAGCCTCTCCGAACATTCCTCGGCTGTGTTGACCAGGTATCCCGTCTTCCCGCTCACGATCTGCAGTGGAATGCCACCCACGTTCCCCGCGACTACTGGACGTCCCTTCCATAGCGCCTCCGAGACTACGAGCCCGAATCCTTCGCGGACCGACTTCTGGATGACCACGCGCGCCGCGCGCTGGAACGCGTTGACCTCGATACTGCCGACGCCGTTGAGGTTCGAAAGGATGTGGATGTCGAAGTCCTCGCCGGCGCGGCGCACCGTGCGCTCGTACCAGTCCCAGCCTTCCGGGTCGTCGCTGGCCATCGACGCGATCATGACGAGCTGGAGTTCGGGGAACTCGATCTTGGCGTTGCGATAGACATCGATCACGCCGAGCGGGTCCTTCCAGGGATCGAAGCGCGAGATCTGCGTGACCATCGGCCGGTCGGGGTCGACGCCGTAGCGCTGGAGGATGCCATTGACCGTGTCGATCGGGAGGTCGACGTTCTTCGGACTGAGCGGATCGATGGCGGGCGGCACAGAGTAAATGTGCGGGCCGGTGAGGTCGTCCTTGACGTAGTCGGGAAGCGTGAAGATCGCTGCGTCGTACCGCTCAATGTGCGGGCGCAGAAAGTCCCAGACCTGCACCTGAGCTTCGGTGAGGTCGATATGGCAGCGCCACACCCATTTGCCCCGATGTGAGCCCGTCGCCTCATCGAGGAACGAGAGCATGGCGGCCGGCTGCGGGTCATGAATGACCACGAAGTCGTAGGAGTCATCGAACAGGTCGGCGTTGAGCTTGTTGTAGTTGAGCCAGATCTCGCGGGCGCCGGGGGTCCAGTCGTAGTACATCCCCTGCAGACTGTTGTGCATCGCCTTGGTGATGTTGAAGAACTCTTCGGCGCCCTTGATCACCTGCCAGTCGGCGTGGAGACCCACGTCGTTGAACAGCGGCACCATCGTTGCGAGGATCTCGGCGACGCCGCCGCCGAACGCGGTCGCGTTGACGTGCAGGACGCGCGCGTCCTTCAGGGAGTCGGCAAGGGCGAGAATCTCCTCGGTCCGTTCGTCGCCGATGATCTGCCGGTAGTCCTCGAGGGATTTCGGCGTCGTGGGGACGGAACCGAGCACTAGCTTCTCCTGTGGAGCGCGTTCAATACCTGAAGGTAGTCACGTAGATATCGGGTGATCAGAAATCGCCGTGCAACGTGGCGGCGGCCGTTTTCCCCATATCGCGCGGCCAACTCCCGATTTTTCAGCAACAGTTCGATGCCTGCGGCGAATTCCTCGTTCGTGTGCGCGACGATCCCCGTCTGGCCGTCGATCACCTGCTCCTGCAGGCCGCCCACCGGCGCCACGACGCAGGGGCGCTCCTTCCAGAGCGCGTCGGACACCCACATGCCGAAGCCCTTGCGGAGTCCCTTCTGGATGATCACGTCGGCGGCGCGCTGGAAGACGTTGACCTCTACGTTGCCCACCTCGTTGCCCATGTTGAGCACGAAGATCTGGTGGTCCTCGCCGCAACGGCGTGCGAGGTCGTCGTAGCACTGGCGTCCCTGCGGATCCTGCGGCTCGGTCGTGAGAATCACGGCGAGTTGGAGGCCCGGGAACTTCTCGTAGAGCGTGCTGCACGCATCGGCGGCGCCCATGAGGTCACTGGCAGCATCGCACGGCGACACCTGCACGACCAGCGGCTGCTCGGGGTCGATACCGTAACGCTCCAGCACGGTGCGGACGACATCATCCGGGAGAGGCATGTTGCGCGGGCTATTCGGATCGATCGCGGGCGGCACGATGTACGTCTTGATGTTGCCGTTGTCTTCCCGCTTGAAGCGCTCCGTTTCGAAAATAGCCGCATCGAACTGGCCGATGTGTTGGCGCAGCTGCATCCAGACATCGTCCTGGGCGGACGACAGATCGAGATGCGAGTGGTACAGCCACTTCGCGCCGCCGTCGGCAACGTAGGACCGAATCGCGGCCGGCTGCGGATCGTGCATGATGACGACGTCGAACGGTTCGGTCAGGAGGCCGGCGTTCATCGCGGCATAACTGAGCCACGTATCCGTCATTTCCTGCGTCCACGACACGTACACTCCGCCAAGCGCCTGATACATGGCGCGCGTCACGTGCGAGAACTCCTCGGAGGTGCGGACGACCTGCCACGAACAGTCGAGGCCCAGATCGGTCATCAGCGGGACGGACGAATTGAGCAATTCTGCGGTGCCCGTGCCGAAGCCCGTGACACTCAGATTGAGGACGCGTAAGCCTTCGATGGGTCGGGCGAGCGAACGTAGCTCATCGATGGCATCACGACCCGCCGAGTCGGCAAGGTCGTCCAACGCACGATGCGACAGCGCCAGAGTGCCGTACATACGGTTTCCTCCATGGCATGCACAGGGTTGAAAGGGACGCCCGTTTAGGGTTGCCCGGGCACCTGCGCCTGCATCTCTGGTTCCTACGGGGTTAGCTGACGGATTCGGGCTCGAGACGTGCCCTACTCGCCGCCATCGGCGAGATTCACCCCACCCGCTACGAAGCTAACAGACCCGCGATTGCGAAAGCATTGCGACATCGCGGATGGAAGCATCGTGGCGGTATCTGGTTCCCCCGTTCCGCGCTCGCGACGGGGGCGCGGATTCGGCCAGGCTCGTTATGAAACATCCTAATCTTGCAGGTGAGACGCTGTCAATTTCCATAATGCGCGGACATCACGCAGCAACGGAGTTGCAAACCGCGACCGAAGCTACAGCGCGACGTAACGCCGCATCAAGCATCGAAAAAATGAATAGCAGCTACGATGACGTATCATCGCTCACGGCTGCACGCTCGTCGGTCGGCAGAGGATTCGTATGTTGTCATCCGTCGCCCCCTCGCGTCACACACTGCTTACAGCTGACGGCGGGGGTGGGGGTTAGGACACTGTGGGGTCAGATCCACGACGGAACGACGTGTCAACGGAGTACTGATAGACTCACTTAGTGGATCCGACGAATGAAACCAGCGAGCCCAGATCCGCTTCCCAAAATAAATAGATGCCGTTCGTCTGCGCACTGGCGAGGTTCTCAAGGCTGAAAGCACCGGCCAGTACGGCTCCAGTGACGGCTTGATTGCCAAACTCATTTCTCCACACTGTCTCCTTGCGTCCAACTTCGGCATTCAATCGCTTGTAGCTATTGACCTCAGAATTCGACACCTTGCATTCCAGCAAGAGAAGGCGACCATCCCAGAGGCCCACCGATAGGTCTGCGCGCGTGCTTGAGACCATTGACTGACGACAGTACGTACCCGTCTCTAGATCCCGAATGGACCGGATGGCTCGGGCGGACTCCTTCTTGAATCCGATGCTGCTGAGAACGGCATCGACAGCGGCCTCCTGGCGCTTGGATGACTCGCCCCTTCTCTCTGTTGATGCCTTCTGCGCTGCGAGCAGGCCCGCAGTCCAAGCGACGGCCAGTCGCCGTTCCTCCGCTAAGGGCGCACGGGGTGGTGTCTCGAATAGCCATGGAAACCTCAGCGGATCTCGCGCGCTAACAATGACATCAACCAGATCTTGTAATCGGTCCGGCTCCCATAATCTTTTCATTCGTGCGAGAATCTTTAGATCGTCGCTACTCAGTGGTGGTCCGGCGACGTAACGCGCGGCCTCGCGAATCGACTTCTCGCCACGAAGCAGCGTGTCCTTCGAGAGGTTCCGGAGATCGTTCGAGATCGAAAGCAGCCGCTCGACTGACTCAACTGCCGTCGCGTAGTGATTACGATGGGAAGTGTTGCCCTTTTCCTGAAACCACGAAATGAAGGCGTCTATAGAGCGATCGGGTATAAGGGTGAGTTGGTCGCGCGTCCACGTTTGAGGCAGGGCGCGCCGATCAGCCATCAGTCACCCATTTGAACCGAAGCGCCTCCATCTCTCGCGGCTCAAATTTCTCGAGCCCGCCTTGATAGGTTCGACCCATCCCTGTGAACGAGGCGCGTGAGCCGTTTAGGGATCTGACCAGCAATTGCAGGCGCTCTTGAGGCAAGTCCTCTCCGGGGTAAAGCCCATGGGCGACATTTATGATTCCAAGTCGATCAGGATTCAGCGCGAAGCGAGGCGGCTGTCTGGCCATATACGACGCCACGATTGGTGGTCGACGAATGGTTCCTAGATTCCACCACGATCGCCGATGTGTGCAAAGATATCGCTGGCTGATGGGAAGGCCATCAAGAATCTCTTCCTCGCCCATGCGCAAGTACTGGTCGACTTCCGGATGCGATGCACGATCCACGTCGCGGGGAAAGACAACCAGCACTTTCCTCTCCTCGCCGTCGCGGATCTCAAAGTTAGACTGAAGAATCTCTCGTCCGTCGGAGACTACTGGCACACACCAGCGTTCGATGCCGAAGAGCTTGGCTTCCTGCCGGCTAATGACGAAGAAGCCGTTGGCGCCAGTCGCAATGCCGCGGTGCACGCGGGCGATCTCCCCCAGGGATTGGAGGCCCTCCGCATGGGGTGTACGGTCTAAGAGAGCTGGCGTCCACCGCTCTGCGTGAATGAGCGAGTCCAACGCAATGGTGCGACCTGAGCCGATTTGGGGGCCAGCCACCTTTCGCGATCCAAGCGACACGGAAACGCCACCACGATCAGAGGTCACCTCGAAACACACGATAGCACCGGTGGTTTGCGCGTCTTCGAATGGCATGGTGTGGCGATCGATCAAATGGATGGCCTGAAGTCCGAGTCCATTCGTGAGAAGGTTGCGTACCACTTTGCCGTAGGCCACATCGAGCCATTCAGAGCTCGTGATGAAACACCCGAGGTCGCAAGGCTGTGCTTGTAACGCAGTTGCGACGAAGAAATATACGTGCAGCCCGGCGAGACGCGAGGCGATGTGCCCCGTCTTGGCTGCCGCTTCGCTCAACCACGTTTGTTCTGCTGATCGATCTGATGGTGGCGCACGTATGGCGGGTTCCCAACCCACGCGGTGCGCCCGTCGATTCGAGGAATGGTGGTAGTGGTGAAGTCCGAATTGAAAACGCGTGCGCGACGAGCTCCCAACGTTTTAAGGTTCGCTCTCGTGACAAGCGTAGAAAACGGATCGAGATCAACCGCGATGACGTCAACGTTTGCGTCTCGGCGTACCACGCTACTGGCGAAGCGCCCCGAGCCGCATCCCGCGTCCACGACGCGTTGAGGCTGCGCGATCCATCACCCAGTCAACCATCGGCTCAACGATCGTCGAAGGCGTGAAAATGGCTCCTAGGGATCGCTTCTCAACGGCAGACCGCATGTCCGAGAGAATCCTTCCAAGTGGATCATCTCCGCCGCCGATCAAGTGACGGAATTGTTCGATCTGGCTTCGCGGTGTGGGCGGGCAACTGGCTGCCTCTTCGATGACAGCTGACTCTGCCGCGGATAGGCCCCCCCGAATTCCCCCGCGCCCAAATCCGCTGCAAGACGTGCGAGCACCCACTCCAGAGCTGTCACAGTCGCCATCACCTTGAGAAATAGGAATTTTGTTCTATTATAGGGCTTAGCCGTCCCTAGATCGGCATTCCTTATGTTGCTTAGGGAAAAAGGGGGCGACACGTCGGGCCTGCTGCGCTGCCCGTGAGCAGCCCAGAGCGATAAGAAGATGTGCGATGTTTCACTTACTAATCACAGAGCCGACGGGGCGTAGCCGGTCCTCTGGCGCCTGTTGTAATCCGGCCCTCCCCGGCCTGCACTCCGCGCTAACGCACGATCAGCGAAGGGGAGCAGCCACCATGATTAACCGCCTGCGCGACTTCTTCCGCAACGAGCTCATCGGCATCACGATCCCCGTCGGCGTCGTCGCCGGACTCGCGCTCTCAGAGCTGTTGCGTACTGCCTTCCTTTATATGCTCACGCCATTGCTCTCCCAGACACCGCTGGGCGATGAGGAGGAGGGGTTCAGCAACTTCGGATTCACGGACCTCGACTTCAACATCGGCGATGCAAGCATTTCGTATGGCATTCCGCTCGTCGATCTTCTTACGTTGGCGTTCGCTGCACTCATTGCCTGGTGGCTCTTCGTCCGCCCAACTGCCGCCGAACTCGCGGCAGCCGGCGACGACGACGGCATGCGCGAATGCCTCGAGTGCAAATCATCGATCGTCGCAGACGCCACCCGTTGCGCCTTCTGCACGGCGCGAGTTGTTCCCGTCAGCGCTGAGAGCTGACTGCTGACTGCTGACAGCTAACCGCTGACCGCTGATCGCGGACGGCCGACCGCTAAAACAGCCCCTGCTTCTGCGCCTTCGACAGGAGCTTGAACAACTCGTAGAAGTTGTTGACGCCGGACTCGGCGAGCTTTTGCAGCAGCGCGCCGCGGCGGTCGACTTCTTTGTAGATCTCGCGCCGGCGCTTCTCCGAGAGGCCGCGCGACGGGGCGATGCGCTGCTCCAGCAGGTAGCTGTTGTTCAGCCCGACGAACTCGAACTCGTCCTTCACCGGGTCCCAGCGGAAAATCTCGACGAACGAAAACGATCCCTGCACCGGGTCGTAGCCGATGATCTCGCTGATGCTGATCAGCCGGCGCCCCGACTTGCCGCTCGGCAGCCGCACGGCGCTCGCGATCACCACGACGTTCAGGTTATCGACGTACGTCCGCGGCACGCTGATCGGCGCGCCGGTGATGCGCTGGATCAGCTTCTCGACGGTCGCCGCGTGGAACGTCGCGCTGACGGCGTGGCCGGTCATCATCGCCTGGAATGCGATGTTGCCCTCTTCGCCGCGGATCTCGCCGATGATGATCATGTTTGGGCGCTGCCGAAGCGCCGCCTTGAGGAGCGCGAACATATCGACGCCCGTCCCCTGCGACGACGCGCCGCGCACCACTTCGCGCGTCCAGTTCGGGTGCGGCACGACGACTTCGGGCGTGTCTTCGATGCTGACGATCTTGGCGTGCGGCGGCACGAACGTCATCAGCGCGTTCATCAGCGTCGTCTTGCCAGATGCGGTCTCGCCGGACACGAAGAAGTTCAGCCCCTCCTCGACGACGAGCGACAGGTAACCGCACATCTGGTACGTCATCATCCCCGACTCGCAGATGTCGATGACGCTGAGCGGGATGCCCATGAACTTTCTGATCGTGAAGTTCGAGCCGTTCTTCGAAACGTCGCCGCCGTAGACGATGTTGATGCGCGAGCCATCGGGCAGCGTCGCATCGACGATCGGCGCCCGGAACGTCACGGGCTTCTTCATCTTCTCGGCGAGCTTCAGCACGAAGTCATCCAGCTCTTCGTGCGAGTCGAAGTTGATGCTGCTCTTCAGCCCCTTGAACACCTTGTGCTCGATATACACCGGCCCGATGCCGCTGCACGAGATGTCTTCGATCCAGTTGTCGCTGATCAGCGGCTCCAGCGGCCCCATGCCGACTTTGTCGCGGATCACCATGTAGCGCAGGCTGTTGTAGTCCGTCGCCGTCACGCGCAGCCTCGAACCGCCGCCGCCGCTCTTCGACGCGAACGGCAACTTCAAGAAGCCGCCCTCGCCCGCATCGACGTTCGGCATCGTCGATGCCAGCGCCGGCTTCTCGCCGTCGATGACGTCGCACGAGTCATCGATCGCCTTCAGCAGCACCGCCGTCTTCTCTTCGGGCGTGTGCGCCTCCGCCAGGATCTCGACGAAGTCCAGCAGCCGGAACTCCATCTGCTCCAGCAAGTCGACGATCTTGTCCGACCCCGGCTCGATCGCGACGTACCAGTTACGGTCGCCCGCCGACTCCGGGTAGATGTGGATGAACGTGTTCTTGCCGACGGGGTAGATGAGGTTCGGCTCCTTGAGGTCGCCCATCTTGCGGCTGATCTCCGGGAAGTACTCCGGCACGCCGAACTCCGCCATCGGCACGCGGTGCAGGTACGCCATCAGGTGCGGGTTCGCGTCGGCCTGCTCGCGTAGCTCCGTCGCCAGGATGCCGTGGATCGGGCACGACGCCGCGACTGCGCCCGAATGACCATCGGGCAGCGCGTCCGGTGCGACGTCGAACGGCAGTCGTGCCGGCATGCCCCGCCCCTACGCCTTCGCGCTCGATACCGGGATGATCTTCATCCCCAGCCCCGGCTCGACGTCGAAGTTGATGATGTTGCCCGTCGTCTTCTCGGCGCCGCGCACCTTCGCCACTTCGAGCACCTTCATGAGTTGATCGCGCATCTCCTCCGTCCGCAGCCGCAGGTGCGCATCGCACAGCGAGCGGATGCGCATGAACATCGCCTCTTCAAACGCGTGCGAGTGCATGGTGAAGAAGATGGTCATGTTCTGGTCGACCAGCTCCTTCACCGCCGACAAGAATTGCAGCGTGTGCGACTCCGGCACCTGCGACACGAACGACGTCAGCGAATCGATGAACACGCAGTCGTAGCGGCCGAGCAGCGTGTTCATGTGCATGAGCAGCTTGTGGAACGCCTTGTCCGCCGACTCCTCGTCCATCGCCGCCGGCACCGGGTACACGTTGAGCGCGCCGAGCAGGTAGAAGTCCGTCACGTCGAGGCTCAGGCTCGCCATCTGCCGGAACAGGCTGCGCGCCGTGTTCTCCGTCGTGTACAGCGACGCCCGGAAGCCCGCGTTCAGCGCGCCGTGTACGAGCTGCTGCGTGATCACGCTCTTGCCGGCGTTCGACGACCCCTCGATGAGGATCAGCGACCCTTCCGGGATGCCGCCGCCCATCTTCTTATCGATCTCGCTGCTTCCGGTCGAGACCGTCCGCCGCGTCCCGTCCATCACCGCATCAGTAACAGCCACCGTGGCCTCCTTGCGCGTGTCAGCTTTCAGCTATCAGCTATCAGCCGTCAGCGTTCAGCCCTCCCTCGTCCCCGGTTCCAAGTTCCAGGTTCGAGGCTCTGCGACGGGCGCGCGCGAATGCGCGGCCCCGCATCGCTGGGCCTCCGCATCTGTTGTCGGCAGCGCGCGCCGCGGGGTAAGGGGGTGGCACCTAGCGGTGGGGAAGGTAGGGAAGACTCGTAAGGCGGGCGCGCTCGAGGAGCTTAGATATTGAAGGCCATTTGCAAGCGCCGCCTCCGCGCGAGACGGAGCGTGGGCATCATCACCATGAGGATTTCTGAGACATCGGGCATTCGGACGGCATCCACGAGGTAGCGTCCCAACACCCCTTCGATGCGCACGGTTTCCTCATCCCGCGCGGCACCTGCACAGAACGCTTCCGCGGCGGCACGACTGTGCAGCACGGTGCCAGGCGCAAAGCGATTAGGGATTGACCACGCGACAAATAGCCGGATCGTCTCCGGCTTGTCTTGTCGCCTCGTCGTAGCCTTTATTACAACCGTTCCCGGGTGCTCGCGCGTTAAGGCTTTGCTTGCTACGGCCGTGGAAACCTCGAACCGTTTCCTGCATTCAAGGACTTCCTGCACCGCGCTGATGCGCGCCGTCACGCCAGGCGGCACTAGCAGCGCGGAGGCAAACAGATCGCAGAATCGCTCCTCTTGAGGACTGGGCGGAATAAGCCGGCGGGGTGGCGCCGAGGAGCGGTCATAGAAGAAGCTATGACCGATTTCGTGCGCGATTCTGTATTGCGCGCGCTGCTCATCCGTGTCTCCTTCGCATTCAGCGAGTAGAGAGTCTGGAGGTGGCGGATCGTCGTCGACGAGAATGTCGAACGACCCGTCGAGACGCGGCACGAGGAGCGCTTCATGTCCTCCCGTGCCCGCCTCTAATGGCACGTAGCTGATACGAAATCCGGCACGCTCGCACACCTGCTGGAAGTCACACGGGCCGCTCCAAGAGGCTGAACCAACCAGCGAAAACTCGCGTACTTCGAGTGCCAACTGCTCAGCCACACGATCACTTGGCACGGCTGCCAACTGCCACTGAGGCCAGCGATGTTTGTTCATCACATCAACCTCGGTTCGGCACCAAGTGACCCGTCTGAGGCGTCATCGTCCTCAGGGGCGCGGGTGAAATGTCGCCCGACGTCCTTCATCCGACTCATCACCCCCTCATATGTGTCTTCGCCGCCCCGGGCGGCGATGTCGGCGGCGCCGGCCATCAGTTCGTCTTCATACCGCCGCGGGAGGCTCAACTCTTTGAGCACCTGCCTGATCGCGAGATCAACCACCCTAGGCTTCTCGCGAGGAACGCCTTCCCATCTGATATTCAACCGCTCTGCGAGCCACGCAAGAATCACGGCTTGTTGTTCGTCCGTGACAGACCTATGCACGAAGACGCTTAAAGCCCAAAGTGCCTCATGGCTGGCATAGATCTCTCGGCCACGGTTGGCACCGCTCTTGTCCACCTGATCGAGAGGTGCCACTTGGGTGCCGTCGTCAACGAACACCGAAGCCGCCTTCAACCGCATGTCCGGCGACGGAATCCACAGTACAACCTGCCACCGGTGCTCAAGTCCGGCGAAGCGTGCTACCTCCTGCTCTAGCGTCCGTCGTGAGTCGCGGCTGCCGTGCTTGTCATAGATTTGCGCGGCCATCGCAAGACTGGAGCAGCGCCCAACGAGCTGGAACAGCTTTCTATTGAGCAGAGCGCTCGCGAGGGCACTGACTGCGGCGCCACGTCTGCCGTTAGCGCTAGGAAGATCTACCGCCAAATGCTCAAGAAGACCGTCATCGCCTCGCGTGCGGAACGAGAGTTCCAATGCGTCTCGCACCTGTTCATCGATCGCCGCCAACTCGGCGCTGTGCGACTGACGGACCTTCGCTTTGATCTCGTCGATCTCCAGGTCTCGGTCTGCTGCCTTGATGACCTTCGGGAATCGGGTAGCGGCGGCATCGGCCCAAAGCAGATCTGCCCACATCTCTAGTGCCTTACCAACCATCGCATCTGCGGCGAGCTTGGCGTGGTGCACTAGCGCGCGTTCACTGAGTTCGTAGCGGTATCGCAGGTACTTGAAGAGCTCCGAAACCACATCGGCCCGGGGGTGTCCATCACGGGCGATCTGGATCGCCATGCGCATGGGTAAGTAGGGATGGTCCTTGGGCGTTACATAGAAACCATCGATGAAGCGGTGCCCTAGTTTCGCTGGCAACCCGGTGAAGTGGTGATCGCGCGGGAGGTAATCGAGCAGGTCAGCACAGATCGTATTCCCGACTATGTCTTCCACGAACCTATAGCGCCGCGCAGGTTCGGGTAGATTCTCGCGATCCTCGATCTCCTTGGAGAGGATCAACGGTCGCAATGCAGCCTTCAGCTCCGGCGCGATCAATTCTCCGAGTTCGTCATGGTTCTCGATCTGCGCCCAGAAGTAGTCAAACCGGGCTACGTTCTTGTCGTGGGCATCCAGGATCTTGAGGTCGTCCTCGATAGAGTGTCCGAACGCGACATGACCGAGGTCATGGAGCAACGCGCCTAACCGCGCGAGTACTGTCGCTTCCGCGAGCTTTAGCGCGTAGTCTGCAGGGTCCGCCTTCCATTGTTGGAACAGGTCACGTACAGGATGTAGACCGTCTCCTTGGGAGACGACGGCATCCAGAAGGTCTTGCGCGGCACGCAACGCGCCCACCGCGTGGAGAAATCGGCTGTGAGTCGCACCCGGATATACGAGGTGAGTCGTTCCGAGTTGCCGCACCCGCCTCAACCGCTGCATCGGCGGCGAGTCAAGGAACATTCGCTCGATTTCGTTGAGGTAGATATCGCCGTGTACCGGATCCGTGATGACTTTCTTCGGCACCAGCACTCTTGGGGGCAGGCTCCACGGGGCAAGTTCCCTCTGCTCTGGCGCTAATCCCCACCTTGGCATGGCTTCCTCCACAGGTTGTTGCTCGGTGCCGCCACGATTCTACCTCAGGATCCTCGGCATCTCGGTGCCGTTTATGTCACTCCTTGAGCCGCCGAAGCCGACACGCCGTGCTTCGGATCAGCGTTCGCGAGACTATCTTCAAATCACCCATCCCCCCAGTGACACAACCCCCTTAGCCCCACCCCACCCCCGCACTACACTAGCCCCCAACCAAACCCGCATCTGCGGCCATCTGTCCCCATCTGCGGACCACCCAAACAGGCTGACCGCTGACCGCCGCAACACCCTGACTGACTGAACGACTGACTGAAGACTGAAAGACCGATGGACTCACCCGCCACCTGGGGAGGCAAACGGCCCGGCGCCGGCGCCCCGCGAGGCAACCTCAACGGCCTCAAGAACGGCCGCCGCTCGCCAAGGCTCCTCGCCTACCTGCGCGCCCTCGCCACCGACCCCGTCATGCAACGCTTCATCGTCGAAATGATGCGCGTCGGCGCCCGCGGCGGCGATACCTCCGCGCTCGTCAAGCACGCCCTCAAGGGCGTCCCCATCACCGACGCGAAGCACGAGTACGCCCGCAGGCGCCTCCGCAGGCTCCGCAACGCCCGCGCCCGCCGCATCGAGCGCCTCGTCATGGCGCTCCCCCACGGCACGTGGATCGTCCCCCCGCCCGCCATCGAGCGAGACGCCGACGGCGGCCCCATCGTCTTCCTCCGCGAGACCGATGGCGCGCCCTACAACCCGCTCACCAACCGCTACGAGCCCGTGACGCCGGGCGTCTCCCGCACCATCACCGCCGCCCATCGACGCGTCCAGCGCGCCCTCCACCGCCGCTACTACGAAGACCTCCTCGAGTGGTGGGAAGAGGAATACAGCGACCCCCCGCTCGCATGAACACCAGCACACTCGCCCCCACCCCCAAACAACCTCTGTGCCTCTGCGCCTCGGCGGTTCCCGTCCCCGAAAAACCCAAACAACCTCTGGGTCTCCGCGACGCTGCGGTCCCCGTCCCCGAAAAACCCAAACAACCTCTGCGTCTCTGCGACTCTGCGGCCCCCGTCCTCGAAACATCCCCCAAGAAACCTCTGCGTCTCTGCGACTCTGCGGTTCCCGTCCCCGAAATGCCCAAACACCTCTGCTTCTTTGCGACTCTGCGGTTCCCGTCCCCGAAATGCCCAAACACATCTGCTTCTCTGCGACTCTGCGGTTCCCGTCCCCGAAATGCCCAAACACTCTGTGCCTCTGTGCCTCTGTGGTTCCCGTCCCCCAAAGAGCGTGCCCCTCCGCCGCCGCGGTTGCCCTCCCCCGCGCACTCAATCAAAACGGACAATCAAGATCAGCTTCGAACACGTGCGAAGCGCGCCCGGAAAGCGCAAGCAATCAAATTTGCAGCAAGGCGAGGCGCCGGGACGACGGCTACGCGCCGTCTTCGCTGCGGGCGACATATCGCGCGAGCGCCGATGCTGCGCGGTCGACGGACGGGTACACCGCCAGCCGCGCGTCCGTCAGCAACCGCCGGCCGCCCTCGACCGCGCGCCACTTCGTCTCGTCGGGCGAATCGGCGGTGCCCAGCACGAACGCCAGCGGCTTGCCCGCTTCGCGCGCCCGTTCGCCGATCTGCACGAAGCGCTGCACTAGGTGCGCCATGCGTTCGATGGCGTCCGGGCGGCCCAACACCCAGTCTTCGCCGACGTTCGCGATCAGCACGTCGAACGCCGGGTGCGCGAGCATCATCTCCAGCACGCGCGCGCCCGACACGCCCGACCCCGCCAGGATCGACTGGTCGACGGGATTGTCCACCCAGTCTGCCAGTTGCGGCGCCTTCTCTCGAAGCACCGCGCGGATCTCGTCGGGCAGCTTCGGCACGTGCAGGCCGGCCTCCTCGCAGACATCGGCCGACTGCACGGCGCGACCGCCGCCGCCCCCGACGACGCCCGCATTGCGGCCAGCCGCTCCGCTGAGGTTCGCGAACGCCACGAGCATGTCAATCAACTCGTCGAACGTCAGCACTTCGAGCGCGCCCGCCTGCCGGATCGCCGCGCTCCACACCTGCCGCTGCCCCGCCAGCGCCGCCGTGTGCGATGCGGCGGTCCGGGATCCGGCGCCCGTGCGGCCGCCTTTCAGGATGACGACGGGCTTCGCGGCGGCGCACGCGCGCAGCGCTTCGAACAGCCGCCGGCCGTCGCGCGTGCCTTCGATATACGCGCCGACGACGCGCGTGTGCGGGTCTTCGGCAAGGTGCAGCAGCAGGTCGGCCTCGGTGATGTCGAGCGCGTTGCCATAGCTGACGACTTTGCTGAAGCGCAGGCCGCGCGCGGCGCCATGAAGCATGAGCTCGACGCTGTTATTGCCGCTCTGGCTGATGAACGCCACGTCGCCGCGCTGCTGCGGGAGGTCGGGACGGAAGGAGAGCCCGCTCGTCGAGTCGAAGACGCCCATGCAGTTCGGCCCGAGGATGCGGATGCCCGCCTGCTGCGCCGCCGCCAGCACGCGCTGTTCGAGGTCCGCCGCCGCTGCGTCGCCGGTCTCGCTGAAGCGGCCGGTGAAGAGATGCAGCGTCGTGACGTGCTTCGCGCGGGCCTGATCGATCAGTTCGAGCACGGCATCGGCGGGGATGCAGGAGATGACGAGGTCGACATCGCCGGGCACTTCGGCGAGCGACGGGTACGCGGGGAGGCCGGCGACCTCCGTCGCGCGCGGGTTGATCGGATAGATCGCACCCGCGAAGCCGGCGCCGATGATGGCCTTCACGTAATCGTGGCCGGGGCTGTCGACATTCGAAGAAGCGCCGGCGATGGCGACAGAGCGCGGCGCGAAGAGGGTGCTGGGGACGGCGCTGGTGGGCATCGTGGGTGAGGGTAGCGAGTGGGAGCGGGAAGCGGGAGCCGGAGTGCGGAGGTTACTGCTGCGCGAGCAGCCTTGCGGCGTCTTTGGCGTGGTAGGTGATGATGATGTCGGCGCCGGCGCGCTTGATCGAGGTGAGGATCTCCATCATGACGCGCGGCCCATCGATCCAGCCGTTCGCTTCGGCGGCCTTCAACATCGCGTACTCGCCGCTGACGTTGTAGGCGGCGAGCGGCGTATCGAACGCCTCGCGCGCCTGCGCAATGACGTCCAGGTACGAGAGAGCCGGCTTCACCATGACGATGTCTGCGCCCTCGTTGATGTCGTCTTCGATCTCGAGCAGCGCCTCGCGGGCATTCGGCGGGTCCATCTGGTAGCCGCGGCGGTCGCCGAACTGCGGCGTGCTGTCGGCGGCTTCGCGGAACGGGCCGTAGAAGGCAGACGCATACTTGGCGCTGTACGCCATGATCGGCGTCTGCACGTAGCCTGCCTCATCGAGTTCCTCGCGGATGACGGCGACGCGGCCATCCATCATGTCGCTCGGCGCGACCATGTCAGCGCCGGCACGCGCATGCGACACGGCCGTGCGCGCCAGCAAGTCGACAGAACGGTCGTTGTCGACGTCGCCATCGACGATGACGCCGCAGTGACCGTGGCTGGTGTATTCGCAGAGGCAGACGTCGGTGATGACGACGAGGTGCGGCGCGACGGCTTTAAACGCGCGCACGGCCTCCTGGACGATGCCGGCGTCGTGGTAGGCCTCGCTGCCCTCAGGGTCCTTCGAAGCCGGGAGCCCGAAGAGGAGCACCGCCGGGATGCGGAGCTGCTGCAGGTCGTCGGCCTCGTGGCGGACCATGTCCAGCGAGATCCGATACTGGCCGGGCATCGACGGGATCTCATCGCGGATGCCGGCGCCGTGGGTGACGAAGAGCGGATAGACGAAATCGGAGGGCGAAAGGCGCGTCTCCGCGGTGAGCCGCCGCAGTCCCTCGGACTGCCGCAACCGGCGGTGCCGGGCAAAGTCGCCTCGCGTGGTCAGATCGAGCATGACCTCATTGTAGCGCGACGGCGCAGGGGCTCATTCCAGGGCCAGGAACCGCTTGTCGCCATCGTCGAACGAGAAGAAGGGCGCGGCGATGAGGATGAGGTTCGTCTCATCGGCCGGGACTTCGAAGCAGACCGCTCCTTCGAGCGAGCCGCCGGGGAACATTTCGCCGTTGATCTCGCCGGAGTAGAAGCCGCAGCCGTGTTCGAAGTTGTCATACACAAGGTCGCGCGATCCGGTCAGCGAGAAGTCGCTGCCTGAGACGGAACGCGTCTCCTCGCCCTCACCGGCGTGCTCGGCGCGGAGGCGTATCAGCACGTAGCGGTTGCCGGCGGACGGCGGGGCGACGAAGTCGTCCTCTGCGATGACCTCGGCGGCCGCGTCGGGGTTGACGTTGAGCACCGTCAACTGGAGATCGTTGGTGATGACCGACTCGCCGATGGCGACGGCTTCGCCGCGAGACCGGCCAGGGCCGGAGGGCGCGTCATCGTCATCGTCGTCCGTGCCGGCGGTGATGGTGGCCTCGCCGAACAGTCCATCGCCGAGATCGCAGGGGTCCTCTTCGTCGGTGTCGGCCTTCCACTCGCCGTCCTCGAGCACCCAGAAGTCTGAGAACGAGCCTTCGCCTTCGGCATCATCGAACTCCGTGCCTTCGACGTCGATCTTCGCCTGGACGAAGGCACGGTCGTCCTCGAACCGCACGTCGGTGATGTCCACCGTGGCATCGCGGTCGCTCAGGTCGCCGATGAAGACCGTTGCAAACGCGAGGATGGCGCGAAAGTCGTTGCGTTCGCAGCGCGACTGGAAGTCCGAGCTGAAGTGTTCGTAGAAGCCCTCGACGTCGCCATCGAGGAACGTTTCGATGGCGTCTTCGAAGGTTCGGCGCAGGTCAGCGTCGCGGCGTTCGAGTTCGGCACGGTCGTTGACCACGACCCCGCCGTCGGAGCCACCGTCGCCGAGGCAGGCGGTGAACGTGAGCGCGAGCACAGTCGCCAAAACGACGAGACGCATGACTTCCTCCTCGAAGGAGTATCGGCAGGGCCGCGGGAAGCCGCCATTCGGCCCGGGAACCGGGGCAATCTGCGAGGGGCATTAATCGGCGCTAATGGTGCGTTAACAGGGCGAGCCTATGCTGCGTCCATCGGCGTGGGGGCGGACACAAAAACCCCAGCCGGTGCACCAGGATCAGCGTATCGGCTGATCGGAGAAGCCGGGCGGTCGCGGGGACGTCCGGCTTCTCTCATTGATGCCTGGACGGGGCGCGCGATCAACCGCGTTCCTTGCGCTCGGCATCGTGTTCCGCCTGCTCGCGCCGCTGCTCCACGTCTTCTTCATCGCCGAGCGTCGCGACGCCTTCTTCGACGTCGCGTTTAATGTCGGCGGACTCGGGGATGCGCGCTTCCAGGCGCTCGCCGAGGGTCGCGTAGAAGTTCATGCCGAGATAGTGAAGCGGCCGTTCTTCGGGATCGCCCAGGAGCCACGTCTCGCCGAACGCGTCCTTCTCCGCCTGCGCAGCAACGACTTTGCCGACGAACAGCGTGTGGTCGCCAATGGTGAACGCGTCGTGGACGCCGCACTCGATCCAGCCGACGCAACCTTCGAGGAGCGGTGCATCGATCTTGCGCGCGGCGAAGGCCGGCAGGCGCGTGAGTTCCATCTTGTTGAGTTCCACACCGCTGACGCTGCCGACGTACTGGACGTGATGGAGGAGTTGGCGCGTGGGAACATTGAGCGCGAATTCTTCGCTGAACTTGATCATGTCGTGCGTGTGCCGGGCAGGGTGCACGGCAATCCCGATCAGCGGCGGGTCGATGCTCAGCGGCGACACGAAGACGGCCGGCATGATGTTCGGATTGCCTCGCCAGGACGTGGTTACCAGGACGACGGGGCCGCCGCTGAGTAACCGCCGTGCTTCTCGCTCGTCGATTTGATGTCGCATCGGCCCATCGTACACCGCGGCGGGGAGTCAACGGCGCGTAAAGCGCGTCGGCGGGCGGGTCGAATGCGTGTGCTGCTGTGCCGCGCGGGCTGAAAGCCCGCGCTCGATTAACCGCGGTGGGAACCCGCGGCGGAAGGGTCGGTTGGCAGGGAAAAGCGGAGCCGCCGGAGGCGCGCCCGATCCGACCGCGCGCCGATGGCGCTGCGTTTCCCCGGTCGATGCGTGTGCTGCTATGCCGCGCGGGCTGAAAGCCCGCGCTCGAATCCGATCGCGTCAAGCTTGGGCGCGGACGATCTCATCGCGCGCGGTACGCTTGGGGCGCGGAGGCTGACTTGACTCGTGCCGGCTATCTCGATTGCTTCTCCGGCATCAGCGGCGACATGCTCCTCGGGGCGTTGCTCGACGCGGGCGTGCCGCTCGCGGAGCTAGACGCCGAGCTGGCGAGGCTCAACGTCGCCGGGTGGAGTCTGCGTGCCGAGCGCGTGACGCGCGCCGGGATCGCCGCCACACGGGCGCACGTCGACCTGGTGGAGTCGCCACAGCCCCACCGCCGGCTGCCGGACGTGCTCGCCCTTTTCGACGCGTCGTCGTTGCACGCGGACGATCGCGAGCGGGCGTCGAAGGTCTTCCGCCGCCTTGCGGACGCCGAAGCGCGCGTACACGGCATTGCGCCGGAAGAGGTCGATTTTCACGAAGTCGGTGCGCTCGATTCGATCGTCGATATCGTCGGCGGCGCGATCGGGCTCCGGCTGCTCGGCATCGACGCGCTGTACTGCTCGGCATTGCCGGCGGGCGGAGGCACGGTACGCGCGGCGCACGGCGTGTTGCCGGTGCCGGCGCCGGCAACACTCGAGTTGATCGCAATGGCAAAGGCGCCGGTCGCTGCGTCGAGCGGCGACCGGCCGATGGAGCTTGTGACGCCGACCGGTGCGGCGCTCGTGACGGAGCTTGCGACGTTCGAACGGCCGGCGATGCGGGTCGACGGCGTCGGCTACGGCGCAGGCGGGCGCGATCCGGAGGGCTGGCCGAACGTGCTCCGGCTCTGGGTCGGCGAGGTCGTCGAGGCGCCGTCCGGCGGCACGTTGCTGTTCGAAACGAACATCGACGACATGAACCCCGAGATTCTGGGCTACGTGCAGGAGAAGCTGTTCGAGGCAGGCGCCGCCGACGCATGGATCCAGCCCATACAGATGAAGAAGAACCGGCCCGGCATGTTGCTCTCGGTGATCTGTTCGGTCGAACGCGAAGATGCGATCGCGCGCATCATCCTGCGCGAGACTTCGACGCTGGGGATGCGTGTCACGCCGGTGCGGCGGCACGAGGCGCAGCGTGAGGTGCTCGAGTTCGACTCGACGCTTGGGCCGGCGGCGGTGAAGGTGAAGCGGCTGCCGGGCGAGCCACCTCGGGCCGCACCGGAGTACGAAGCGTGCCGCAGGCTCGCGGAGACGCACGCCATGCCGCTCTCGGAGGTGTATCGCATCGTCGAGCGCGAGGCGCTCGAGCGGTTGTCGTAAGCTGGAAGTTGGAGGTTAGAAGGCTGAGCGAGAACCGGTCTACTTCGCGATGATCTTCGTCTCTGCGCCCTTGCCTTCGAGCGTGACCTTGCCTTCGGACTGGAGCTTGTGCAGGTGCGCGAGCACCTGGCCCTGCGCCATGCCCATGAGCCGCTTGTCGAGCTCCGGGTAGATCGACTTCAGTAGCGACTTCACGCTGTCCTTGCCGCTTGCGAGCAGGCCGACGATCTGGTCCTCGCGCTGCTGCCGGTGGTCGATCAACTCCTGGATCTTGCGATTCGGGTCTTTGACCGCCGGGCCGTGACCGGGCGCCAGCATCTGCGCATCGAGCGACTGCATCTTGCGAAGCGAGCGGATGTATTCGGCCATGTCGCCGTGCGGCGGCGGCGAGATCGCGGCGGTACCGACGCCGAGCACGTTATCGCCGGCAAACAGCACGTTGTCATCTTCGAGGAGGATGCAGAGATGACCGGCGGTGTGGCCCGGTGCGTGCACGCATCGCAGGCGCAGCGAGCCGACGTTCAGCACGTCATTGTCGTTCACGCGGACGTCGGGCGTGGCCTTCGCGGCTTCGGCGCGCCATTTCTTCGCCTGTTCGCGCGCTTCCTTGTGTTCCTCCGGAATCTCGACATCGCCACTGCCTTCGTCGGGGTTGAGGAGGAGCGTCTCCTCGTCCTTGTGCACGACGATCTGCGCGCCCGTCGCGTCTCGCAGACGGTGGGCGCCGCTCGAGTGGTCGTAGTGGTGGTGCGTGATGATGATGTACTTGAGCTTCGCTTCGCCGAGGTTTCCGAGCACCTCCATGCGACTGTTGAACGACTCGTCGTCGCTGAATCCCGAGTCGATGATGGCGGCTGCGTTGCCGTCGCGGACGAGGAACACGTTGGGCGGGTACGGCTGCGGAAACCAGGACAGGTCGACGTGAAGGCTTGTGACGTGCGGTGTGATCTCGATCGCCAAGTATCACCCTCCGGGCGCGGCTCTGCTCGCAGCGCGACCACGGGGCGGAGACCTGTCCGCTGCGACGAGATCGTACGTTACAGGGCCATGTCGGTCGAGTCCGGTCGTTTTTTCACCCAGTTGCAACGTTACTCTGGCCGCGATGGATGGCGTCCTTATACACGGCGCGGCGTACGCTCAAGGTGATGCACCTCATTTCGGGGCGGTCAAGGAGGACGCGATGGCGACGACGAATTTCCCGGACGTGATTCCAGGCGCTGAGGTCGTGACGTCGGACGGGGCGTCGCTGGGCATGGTCGCCGACGTGGCGGATGCTTCGTTCAAGGTAGATGTCCGCATGCAGCCGGACTACTGGCTGGGCCGCGCCTACGTGATCGGGACGTCAGAGCAACGCGTCGAGATGAGCTTCACGAAATCCGACCTGAAGGCGTACAAGCTCCCTCATCCGGGCGCAACGGCCGCGGCTGATCCGGCGCAGGAAGCGCTCGCCGATAACGTGCTGCCCGAAGACGAACAGATCGCGCAGCGTCGCCGGATGGAGGAACAGCTGGCGAGGCAGCGACGCGACCTGCCGCGTGACGACGACGCCGGCGGATAGCGTCCCAGCTCACAACCGGCGCCTTCTCGGCGCAACCTGCATGAAACTGAAATCGTGGTCGGTGCAAGGTTGCCATCCGTACACGCCATCCCACGTACGCTCTCGATGAGATCGGAGTTGGGAGGACTGGTATGTTTCTCAGAAAGGATCCCCTGAAGCGGGCACGCCTGCCGGAGATCACGAGCGGGGCAAACGTGTTCACGGCCGATGACGCATCGATCGGCACCGTCGCGGAGGTCGGCGAGGTGTCGTTCAAGGTCGATGTGCCGCGCGCGCCGGACATCTGGCTGGGACGCGACTACGTCACGGACGCGACGGCGGAGCGCGTTTCGATGAGCTTCGAGCGCCGGGAGATCGACGCGTACAAGCTGGGGCAGCCCGGCCTGGATGCCGAGAAGGACACGACGCAGGAAGCGCTCGTGGATGCCGCCGTCCCGCGGGAGCAGCAGAGGGAGCAGCGCCTGCGCATGGAGCAGCAACTCGCGGAACAGCGTCAGCAATTGCCGCACACGCATCCTGAGGGCTCGCAGTACACACCGCCGGATACCGGCGGCACCGTGGGAGAACCGGTCGAAGAGGAACTGCGCAGCTACGGCGTGGACCCGATGCGTGACGCGGCACTGTCGGCGGAGCGCGGCCATGACGTCGAGGAACTCACGGACACCGGAAGCCTCGCCGACGAGGGACGCGCGTCCACGCAGCGGAGTGATCCGCCGGAGTTCCAGATGGCTGACTCACGATCCGGCGAATTCGAGTACTCGGTGCCAACACGGAGCGCCGACTACGATCCGGCGGCGAAGCGCAGGCGGATCGCAGGCGGGACGGTGGGCGCTGTGGCGGCGGTGAGCCTTGCCGGACTGGGCTTTCTGTGGATGATGCGCCGTCGCCGGAACCACACGCTCGACCGGCGCGCGAAAGATGCGGCGAGCCAAGCGGCGGGCGTCGTGAAAGACGCCGCGCGTCGCGGCTATGATGGCGCCCGTGAAGCCTTCGAGTCGGCGCGGGACTAAGTCACGCGGCCTTCGCGAGCCGGGCCATCTCCCTGCACGCCTCCGCGCAGCCGCGGCACGTCTCGGCACATGCCTGCATGATCTCGTCGCCCTCGAACCGCTCGCAGTCCTCTGCGCAGCGGTCGCAGACGGCTGCACACGCGGCGCACGTCGCTCCGTGCACGCTTGATTCGCGCAGCATGAAGTCGGCGCTCGTGCGGCAGATCTGCGCGCAGTCAAGCAGAAGGCGGATGTGGTCCTGCGATGCGTGCTCGCCACCCATGCCGAGACAGTAGTTGACTGTCTGGAGGCAGATATCGTGGCACCTCGCGCACCAGTCGATGCAATCGTCCATGGCCGTCGGCGTCTCGTCGTCGTCCGAAAACTCGTTCATCCGTATGCCTCCTTGATGTGGCGCTTCGATTGAGCCTAGATCGCGAGCGGTATCGCCCGCGTTCGCGGGGATCGCGGATAGGTGTCGATCGCGGAACAGCCCTATACTCCGCCCGTGACTCAGGCTGTGGCGAACCTGGCGGCTGTGCAGCGCGCGCTGCTCAAATGGCACGCGAAGCACGGGCTGCGCGCCCCCTGGCGCGAGACTCGCGACCCGTACGAGTGTCTGGTGGCGGCGGTGATGGCGCAACAGACGCAGATGAGCCGCGTCATGCCTTCGTACGAGCGTTTCGTCGCGGCGTTCCCCACGGTCGAAGCGCTCGCGGGCGCATCGACGGGCGAAGTGATACGCGTGTGGGCCGGCATGGGCTACAACCTGCGCGCCGTGCGGTTGCATCGCGCAGCCCGGCAGATCGCAACGAGCGGCTGGCCGCGGCGGCGAGCGGATCTCGCGGCGATCGACGGCATCGGCCCGTTCACGGCGGCGATCATCGCATCGTTTGCCTTCGGAGAAGCCGCGGGCTGCGTCGATACGAATGTGCGTCGCGTCCTCGGGCGCCTCAGCGGCGGCGAGGCGATCGACGGCAAGCCGCTGCAGACGCTGGCCGATGCGATGGTCGCGCGGAAGGACCCGGCGCGGTGGAACCAGGCGCTGATGGACTACGGGGCGCGCGTATGCGGCGTGCGCCCGAAATGCGGTGAGTGCGTCGTGGCGCAATGGTGTGCGTCACGCGAACGTTACGCTGGGACGTCGCGGCAGGTCGCCGAGCCGCGCCCGGTCTATCGCGCCGGCGTCGTGCGAAAGCACGAAGCGCCGTATGAACGCTCGACGCGCTACTACCGCGGCCGCATCATCGACGTATTGCGGGCGTTGCCGCCGGGCGATTCGATCAACGTGGCGCGCCTGCCGGCGCTGATCGCCGGCGGCGCAGCAGCGCCTACGATCGCGGATACGCAGGCGCTGGTAGCCGCGCTCGAGCGACATGGCCTCCTAACGGTGAGCCGGCGCCGTGTGTCGCTTCCCGGCTGAGCCTGCGATACGATCGACGCAGGACTGCAGCACCGGAGGTACACGATGCCTATCGAGGTGATCAAGATCGGGCCACTGGGGCCGTACGCCAACAACGCGTACATCCTCGCCGACGAGGGGACGAAGCAGGCGATCTTCGTCGATGCGCCGCTGGAGAGCGAAAAAGCTCTCGAAGCGGCGAAGGGCTACGACGTCCAGCGCATCATCGTCACGCACCGGCACGGCGACCACTGGGCGAATATCGACCTTGTGAAGCAACGCCTGGGCGTGCCGGTGTTCTGCCACGAAGCGGACCGGCAGCCATACGCGACCAAGGTCGATGGCACCGTCACGGACAACGAGGAGATCGCCCTCGGCGACACTGTGGTGCGCGTGCTGCACACGCCGGGCCACACGCCGGGCAGCATTTGCCTGCTCGCGCCGACGTCCGACCATGACGTGCTGATCAGCGGCGACACGCTCTTTCCCGGCGGCCCGGGTCGCTCCGACAGCAATGCCGCGCTCAGGGAGATGATCGCTTCGATCACGTCGCGGCTTCATCCGCTCCCGGACAACACGGACGTGCTGCCGGGCCACGGCGACAACACGACGATCGCCGACTCGAAGCGCGAGTACGCTGTCTTCGCATCGAAGCCACACGGCGACGATCTGCGGGGCGATGTGACGTGGGAGGCGTGAGTTCTCAGTTGTAAGTTGTCAGTAGGGGTTGCGCAATCACTTACGCCTGACGACTTATCACTTACCCCTCGCCTACTGCAACTCTGCACGGCGATGTGACGCAGGAGTCGTAAGTCCTCAGTTGCAAGTAGAGCTTGCGCTCGGCCGCATACCACTTGCAACTGACCACTTATTACTTACGACTCGCCTACTGCAGCGGGTCGATCTCGCGCTCCTCGAAGCGATCGAGGTTGGTCGTGAACTCGTCCGGCAGGATGCGCAACACCGGTCGCGCCGCGTCGAGCATGGCTGTCGCGAATTCAGAATCGTCGATCCGTTTTTCCATGTCGTAACGCGGGTACGTGATGAAGAGAATCAGGAGCGCTTCGATGATGACGAAGGCCTTGGCCGCACCGAATGCGGCGCCGAGCAGCTGATCGGCGATGCCGAGCTGCATGATCACCACCGCCGGATGGATGAGCATCGCCACCAACTGCCCTGCGAGGCCGATGCCGATGAAAATCACCAGGAACCCGATCACCGCTGCCGTGGTCTCGTTATCGATGGGCGAGAGCACGGAATCCGCCACGTCATCGTAGAAGAGGCCTGCAAGCACGACCCCCAGCACGACGCTCGTGATGCCGATGACTTCGCGAATGAGGCCGGCCTGGAACGCGGTGACGATGAAGAAGAGGAAGATAATGACGATAGCCGCGTCAATCCAGTTCATGGGTGCCTCGCTTCGGTTTCGGCCCGGCGTGCGTCGTTCAACGCAACGCGCAGCACATCCGTCATGTCGCCGGCGAAGACGAAGTGCAACTCACGCCGCACCGCCGCCGGGACATCGTCCAGGTCTTTCTCGTTTCGCTTCGGAAGCACGAACGTCTTGATGCCGGCGCGGTGCGCAGCCAAAACCTTCTCCTTCAGTCCGCCAACCGGCAGCACGCGGCCGCGCAGCGTGATCTCGCCGGTCATCGCGACCTGGCGGCTGATCGGACGCTTAGTAAGCGCAGAAATGAGCGCTGTCGCGATCGTGATGCCGGCCGAGGGGCCTTCCTTCGGGACGGCGCCGGCCGGGACGTGGATGTGAATGTCCGTCTTCTCGAACAGCTCCAGCGGGATCGCGAGGTCGAACGCCCGCGACCGTGCGTACGAGAGCGCGGCCTGCGCTGACTCGCGCATCACCTCGCCCAGCTGGCCGGTGAGCGTGAGTCCGCCCTTGCCGGGCATCAACGTCACCTCGACGCCGAGCACGTCACCGCCCAGTTCCGTGCGCGCAACGCCCGTCGCGACGCCGACCTGATCGCGCTCTTCGGCGGCGCCCCAGAAGAACTTCTGCGGCCCCAGGTACCGGGCGACCATCGAGGTGTTTACATGCACCTTGGTCGCCGTATCCTCGGCGAACTGACGGGCGACCTTCCGGCAGATGCCGCTGATTTCGCGCTCCAGCCCGCGCACGCCCGCCTCGCGCGTATGCTCGCGGATGATCCGCTTAAGAGCACCACCGGTGAACGAGAGCTGGTACTGCGAGAGTCCGTGCTCCTGCAACTGCTTCGGCACCAGGAAGCGCTGTGCGATATGCAGCTTCTCTTCTTCGATATAGCCGGGAAGTTCGATGACCTCCATGCGGTCGCGCAGCGCCGGGATCATTGGATCCAGGATGTTCGCCGTCGCGATGAACAAGACGCTCGACAAGCTGTAGTCGACGTCCAGGTAGTGGTCGGAGAAGGCGTTGTTCTGCTCCGGGTCCAGCACTTCGAGCAGCGCCGATGAGGGATCGCCGCGGAAGTCGGTGCCGAGCTTGTCCACTTCATCGAGCATGAACAGCGGGTTGATCGTGCCACCCTGTCGCATGCCGTGGACGATGCGGCCGGGCAGCGCGCCCACGTAGGTGCGCCGGTGGCCGCGGATCTCCGCCTCGTCGCGGATGCCGCCGAGGCTGACGCGCACGAAGCGGCGGCCGAGCGCCTCGGCGATCGAGCGCCCGAGGCTTGTCTTGCCGACGCCGGGCGGCCCGACGAAGCAGAGCACGGGGCTGCGCATCGTCTCTTTGGCGAGCGAGCGCACGGCCATGTATTCGAGGATGCGCTCCTTCACTTTTTCGAGGCCGTAGTGGTGCTTGTCGAGGATCTTCGCGGCCTCGCGCAGTTCGAGGTGGTCTTCCGTGGCGACGGACCAGGGCACGCTGATCAGCCATTCAAGGTAGGTGCGGATGATGCCGACTTCCGGCGACGCCGACGGGATCTGCTCCATGCGCCGCAACTCGTCTTCCGCCTTCTTCTGGACGGGCTCCGGCATGCCGGCCGCCGTGATGCGGTCACGGATGTCGTACATGTCGCGCGCGTTCGGGTCGTTTTCGCCGAGTTCCTTCTGGATGGCCTTCATCTGCTCGCGGAGGAAGTACTCCCGTTGCGTGCGGTCGAGTTCTTCCTGGACGCGCGAATGGATCTTCGTCTGCAGCTCAAGCACGTCGAGTTCTTTCGCGAGGTGGATGCTCAGCTTTTCGAGCCGCTCGCGCGCTTCAAGCGTGCTGAGCAGGTCTTCCGCCTCGAAGTCGTCGAGGTTCAGGCACGAAGCGACGTAGTCAGCGAACCAGCCGACGCGCTCGATGTTCAGCGCCATGACGTAAGCGTCTTCGGGGACGCTCGGCGCGAGCTTGCACACTTTTTCGAACAGCGCGAGGACGGCGCGCTTCAGCGCTTCCGTCTGCAACGTGGCGTCTTCGTCCTCATCGATCGGCTCGACGACGACGCGGTAGAACGGGTCGCTGCCGGTAAATTCCAGGACGCGGAGGCGGCGCAAGCCCTGCACCCAGACCTGCGTGGTGCCATCGGGAAGGCGCAGCGCGCGGTTGATCACCGACTCCGTGGCGATGGGAAAGACATCGCGCTCGGCCAGGTCGGACATCGACGGGTCGCGCTGGGTGACCACGGCGACGATTCCGTCGGCGCCAGACGCCTCATCGATGGCGCGGAGGGAGGTTTTGCGGCCGACCAGGATGGGGCCGGAGGTGTTGGGGAAGAGGATGCCGCGCCGTCTCGGCAGGAGCGGCAGTTCAATCGCCGATGGCTTGCGCCTTCGCTGACGTGGCACGCTCGCGGCCTCCCAAACGTGCGGGCTCGCACGGGTCCGGCAGAAACTGATCTGGCCCACGATCAGTATCGGCAGGGGCGAGTGTATCACGCGATCCGGCCTCAGCCGGGGCAGATTATGGCATATCGATCAGGAGATCGATCAGATCTGGGCGGAGGACACCGCTTGACACGATTTGGATTGATCGAGTAGATCGATCAATAGATCATTCGTTCGGACACTAAACAGCGCGTTGATCCGACAGACCGCGTCTCGCTTAAGCATGGGGAGTCTCGTCTATGAGCGGTGGGCAGAAGCCTGACAAGTTGGACACCGTGCGCAAGGTCGCAGAAGCCTTGGCGGGGTTTGAAGCCGAAGACCAGGAGCTGATCCTTCGTTGGGCGCGCGAGTTGGTCGGCCTTTCAGAACCACCACCGCGACCCCGTACCGCGGCACATTCTCCACCTTCGCCCGATGAACCACCAACTCCGGCTCAGACTCCCGACATTCGAACGTTCCATGAAACAAAGAAGCCGTCGTCGGATACGCAGTTCGCTGCGGTGGTGGCCTACTACTATCGCTTCGAAGCCGTCCCCGACGCTCAGAAGGACAGCATTACCAAGGAGGACCTGCAGGAAGCATGCCGACAGGTCGGGCGTAAGCGGCTCAAATATCCCGCACAGACGCTCGTGAACGCGCATCGCCAAGGGTTTCTCGATCGCGGCGAGCGCGGCGCGTACGCAATCAACACGGTTGGCGAAAACCTCGTAGCCATGGCTCTGCCTTCGGATAACGCGGCAGCCCTCTCGGGACGAACCAGAAAGCGGAGCGGACGCGCTACAACGGCCACGAAGACCAAAGGCAGCAAGCAGGTGAAACGGCGAACCGCCACCAAGAAGCGCGCACGATAAGGCGCTGGTGCAGACATGCCGTCTCCTTCCGATGTCATCGACAGCGCGATTGCCGAAGTAGACACACTCCGCAAGCTGCTCAAACGAGGAACCAACCGTCAGGTTAGATCCGGCGAAGAAAGGAGCACCGCCAAGGCGTACGCCCTCGCATGGTTCAACGGCCACAGTAAAGACCTTGCTCAGCTGGCGCAGATGGAGGCGTTCCAAGCGGCGGACGACTTCTACCGCCAGTTGTTGAGCAGTACTGATCGCGCCACTGGCCGCGCAAGCTATGACGAGACGCTCAAAGAGATACGCGGCGCATTAGCGAAACTTCGGGTCGCCGGCGTCGCGGCGCGCTCCAGTGGGTCAACTCCCACCGCTGACGACCCCCCGTCGTTCTCGCCGCTCATCGCAGACCCAGAGATGCGGAATATCCTCGTCGACCGGTGGCGAGAATGCGTTGCGTGCCTTGATGCCGGAGCCTCTTTGGCCGCGACGGTTATGATGGGCGGGCTCATTGAAGGGCTTTTACTAGCCCGCATCACGCGCGAATCAAATCAAGCACCCATCTTTAAGGCGAAGGCGGCTCCGCTGGACCATCAGCGTAAGACGTTACCGCTGTCAGCTTGGGGGCTCAAGGACTATATCAACGTCGTCCACGAATTGGGGTGGATATCTGAATCCGCGAAAGACGTCGGCGAAGTACTGCGCGATTATCGCAACTACATCCACCCGTCCAAACAGCTGCGCCATGCGAAACGCTTGACGATTGATGACGCCCGCATGTTCTGGGAGGTGAGCAAGGCGGTAGCGCGGGAGGTTGTTCAGAGCGCTGCGAAATGAGTAGCCGTGTCTCTCTGCCCGCCATCACGGAGACTGCCTTCATCCCCGCCACCGCCGCAGCACGAGCGTGGCATTCTGGCCGCCCATGCCGAAGGAGCTGCTGAGGACGGTGTCGACCAGGGCTTCGCGCATGACGTTGGGCACGTAGTCGAGGTCGCATTCGGGGTCGGGGAACTCGTAGTTGATCGTGGGCGGGATCTTGTTGTCGCGGATCGCCATGATCGACGCCACGGCCTCGACGGCGCCGGCGGCGGCGGCGGAGTGCCCGGTCATCGACTTGATGGAGCTGATCGGCAGCTTATACGCGACGTCGCCGAACGCGAGCTTGATGGCGGCGGTCTCCGTCTTGTCGTTGTACGGCGTTCCGGTGCCGTGGGCGTTGATCCACGACACGTCGGCGGGGTCGATGGCCGCCGACTTCAACGCGCGGATCATCGCCAGCGACTGGCCCTCGGCGTCGGGTGCGGCGTCATCGGCGGCGTCGAACGACCAACCTTGGCCGATGTACTCGGCGAGGATCGTGGCGCCGCGGGACGCCGCGTGCTCCTCCGATTCGAGGACGAGCACGGCGGCGGCTTCGCCCAGCACGAAGCCGTCACGCTTCGCGTCGAACGGCCGCGACGCCTTCTCCGGCGTAGCGTTGTAGCCCTTCGAGAGGGCGCCCATCAGCCCCATGGTGGCGACGGCCACGGGCGTGATAATCGCTTCGGTGCCGCCTGCGAGCAGGATGTCGGCCGAACCCGTGCGGATCATGTTGAACGCGTGCCCGAGCGCGTCCGTCGCGGAGGCGCAGGCGCTGTTAATCGACGAGTTGGGACCACGGAAGCCGAGCTGGCGACCGACGCGGCCGGCCGACATGTGCGGCCCCCACTTCGGGATGATCAGGGGGTCGACGCGCTGCGGGCCGCGCTCTTCGATGATGGTCTCCTGGCGGCCCATCTCGAAGACGCCGCCGGTGCTGGCGAGGATGACGCCCATCTCGGTCGCGAGCGCGGCATCGGGCTCGAGTTTCGCCGAAACGAGCGCCTCTTTCGCCGCTTTCAGCGCGATCTGCGCGAAGCGGCCGGAGCGCCGGGCGGTCTTGTGGTCCATGACCTCGGCGGGGTCGAAGCCCTTGATCTCGCCGGCGACCTGGACGGCGTGCTTCGAAGCGTCGAAGTGGGTGATCGGGCCGATGCCGCTCTTGCCAGCGAGCAGGTTCGCCCAGAACGTCTCGACGTCGTTGCCGACGGGCGTGATGGCGCCGACGCCCGTGATGACGACGCGCCGCATCTGCCTGCTGGTATCGGTCACGGGGTCTCCCATTGCGGTAGCTATGTCGATTGTGCCTACACAGTACCGCGAACCGGCCGTCGAGCGCCGGACGAAGGCAACCTGGGCAGTGGGAGGCGGTGCTTCGGCAAACGAGGAGCGCCTGCCACGACCAGGCGACGGTGGGGCAGACCGCGCGTAAACTGCAGCGGAGTGCGATGCCTGCAAGGAACCTTGCCGCACAGGGAGCGTGATCTGGAACGGCAGCGCGAGCGAAACACTACTGAAGAACGGGACGATGCCGCCCTCTTGCGTTGCGTCCAATCGGGCGACGACGGTGCGCTGGCGGCCCTGTACGACCGCTACGGAGGCATCGCGTACGGGCTGGCGTACCGGATCGCCGGTGACGCGGGTATGGCGGAAGACGCCGTGCAAGAAGCGTTCGTCTCGATGTGGAGGCAGGCGCCCCGGTTCGATCCGGAGCGCGGGCAAGTACGTTCCTGGCTGCTTACGATCGTCCATCACAAGGCGATCGACCTCGTGCGGCGACGCAGTAACCGTCCGGAGCGCCAGATGCCCGAAGGCGCCGAAGAGTTCATGATCGGCACAGAGGGACAGCCAGAAGCGCTGGCGGAGTGGGCATTGGAGGCAGAAGCAGTGCGTGAGGCGGTGCGTCAGATCCCGGAGGACCAGCGCCTGACCGTCGAAGCGGCGTACTTTCGCGGGCTGACGCACGTCGAGATCGCGGAGGAGATGGGCGTCCCGCTGGGCACGGTGAAGAGCAGGCTGCGCATCGCGATGGAGAAGATGCGCGACCACCTGCGACCGAGGGTGTTGGATTGAACTGCCAGCAGGCCGACGAGCTGATCGGCGCGTACGCGCTGGACGCGCTTCCCGATGCGGAGGCGGCGGAGTTGCGCGCGCACATCGCGACGTGTGCGAATCACGCGGCGCAAGCCGTCGAGATGCGGGCGCTCGCGGCGCGCATGCCGGCGCTCGTCGAACCGATGCAGCCGCCTGAGGGCTTGCGTGCGCGCATCCTCGAGGCGGTGCGCGAAGCACCGCAAGCACAAACGAGGAACGCAGCGGCGCCGCGGTCGATCGTGCGCGGACCGCGTCGTGCCGTGCGCGCGGCACGGGATACGTCGCGCGGCTGGCGCTATGCCTGGGGCGCGGTGGCTGCGGTGCTGGTGGCGGCGATCGGAGGGCTGCTCGCCTGGAACGTCGTGCTGATGAACAGGTTGGACGACGACGGCGTTAGCGAGTTCGCCTCGGCGATCACGACGTGGGCGCCGTTGCAGTCGGCCAACGGCGAGAACTCCGGCATGGTCGTCTACTTCGGCGAGACGGACGAAGCCGTTGTGATAGCGCACGGCATCAGCCCGCTCGACGCGTCGCGGCAGGCGTATCAACTGTGGTCCATGCGCGATGGGCAAGCGGTGAGCCTGGGGCTGATGAACATCGACGAGTCCGGCCGCGCATCGATGGCGATCCCGTACGACGCACTGGCTGCCGATGCGCTCGCGATCACGATCGAGCCACGCGACGGCAGCGCGCAACCGACGAGCGACCCGGTGTTTATCGCGGAACTCTAGCCGTCGATCCTTGATGTCCGCTGCCGTGCTCCGACGCCACAGCTCCTTGATGTTGGTGGTTTTGATCGTCGCACTCGTCCGGCGTTGCCATTTCCTTCCTGTTTCGCACTCCGCTTGAACGTGAACGTAGGGTGATCACGTACGCAGATCCTCCCGCCTCAATGCTCCTGCGTACCGCCAGCGCCTGAGGGTTTCGTTCGATTACCGAGCCCGCGCCACGAAGTCATGATCAGCACGTTGCCGCTCCGGTCTGCGAGGCCGTTCGTTGGGACCGTGTTGTTAGGAGAAGCGGGTGCCGGGCGCAAACAACATCACCTCGATCTGGAAGCTTGCGATCCTCATGTCGATCTCGGCGATGTGCGCGGTGGGCGCGGTCGCCGCGACGTTCGCGTTGGTCTTTGGCGGATCTGACGACTGCTGCGAAGCGATCGTCGTTCCCGCGGGTACGGATGCGACCGTCGTGCTGGCGCGTCCGCTCGGCGGCACGTACCAGGAACAAGAACCGCCGACGCTCATCGAGACGATCTGGGCGACGAGTTCATCGATCATGGTGCGGCCCGAAGTGCCGACGATGCGTGACATCCTGCTCGCGGCCGACGCGCTGGTGCAGGCAGGCGTCATCGAGGCGCCCGAGCCTTCCATGCGTGAGATCCTGCTGGCGGCGGACGCGCTGCAGCGCGCCGGCGCACTGCCACCGCCGGAGCCGGCGCTGGGCGAAGTGCTGCAAGCCGTATCGATGCTGATCGACGCGGGGCAGTTGGAACCGGCGGCGCCACCCGCGGCGCCGATCGAGCAGCCCGCCGTGCGCGCTGCGGAGCCGCCTCCCCCGCCACCGCCTCCACCTCCGGCGCCGACATCGACGCCTGTCCCGCCACCACCGCCGCCCCCGAGCGACGGCGGCTGGTTCGACGCCGCGTTCGATGCACGCGTCATGGAGCTGGTGAACGTCGAGCGCACGTCACGTGGCCTGCAGCCGGTGTCATATGAGCCGCGGCTGACGCAGGCGGCACAGAGTTACGCGCACGTGATGACGCTGCAAGACTGGTTCTCGCACGTCGGCCCTGACGGCTCGACGATCGTCGACCGGGTGACCGCGGCCGGCTTCCCGTTCGAGTCGCAACTCGGCGAAGTGCTCGCCTGGGGCGCGGACTGGTCGCCGGAGGGCATCGTGCAGGCCTGGATGGACAGCCCGGGGCATCGCGATCAACTGCTGGAGCCGATGTACTGGCGCGCGGGCGTCGGCTGCTACTTCCGCGTCGAAGAACCGCACACGGGCGTGCGCTGCGTGATGGACTTTTCGGGTTAGCTGCTGCGACGTAGCGAGCGCGGCATCGCGTGGCTTCGCACGTGTTATGTCCCTTCCGGCTGCCCCTATCACGTCCGAAAGCGTCTACGACGATACGGCATTCGCGTCGAATCGCGTCTTAGCGGCGTTTGAGCAAACCGGTCGAACTGGAAGCGGGACGCGCGGTTGCTTGCCGCCCCGTAGCCTCGCTGCTATAACCTCAGCCGAACCCGCAGTTCGGAGGGATCCATGGGAGCTGAGCGCTCGCACACCTACGGCATGGTCATCTGCGCCATGAGCGCGTTCCTGGCGTTGATCTTCGGTATCGGCGTGATGAGGAAGTCGTATTACGCGCTTGCGCTGCCGGTCGCGGGCGGATTCTTCGGCGCGCTGTACATCGCCTTCTGGATCGGCCGCGCGCTGATCACGACGCCGATCGAGCCGCCATCCGACGACTAGCACCGGTTGTGCAGGAAACGAAGGAAGGACGCTCTGTCGAGCGTCCTTCCTCTTCTCCGCCTCCAGCACGGCACCAGAAGATGCCGAGTCGCTCCGCTACTGCGCGGCGGTGATGTGGTACAGCGTGTTGCCGGCCAGCGACGAGATCCAGAGCGAGCCGTCGGGGCTGGTCTCGATGTCAGTCGCGACCATGATCCCGCGGGCGAAGATGTACGCGTCGGACAGCTCGCCGATAGGGTCGCCCTCGGCGTTGTCGTTCACACGGTCATCGAGTCCGCCCTCAAGCACCAGGTCCGTGCGGTCGTCCGTCAGGCGGAAGCGATAGATGGTGCCGGTGTTGACATCGCCGACGAGCATGTTGCCGTCGTAGTCAGCGCCAAGCGCGGTGCCCTCGACGAACTCGACATCGGTCGGCGCAACCGCATAGCGCCAGGAGAACAGTGGTTCCTTGTACTGCGCGCCGGGGAGCATGACGAGGCGAGCCTGTGCCTCCTCGGCTGTCTCCGCGAGCTTGCTCGGCGGGAACGACGGGTTGTCGAGGAGGCGTTCGGTGTCGAGCTCGATGCTCTTGTAGTCGTCGAATCGGTCGTTCGGTCCGCGGAGCTGGATCCAGCCCGAGTTGTCGCCGGCGTCGTACATGCCGATCTCGTCGTACGAAGCCTGGCCGTTCGATTGCAGCCAGAACGCGCCGGACTGCGGATCGAAGTCGAAGCCGAAGCTGTTGCGCACGCCGTACATGAAGATCTGCGATGCCAGATCTCCTTCGGCGACGAAGGGATTGTCATCGGGCACGCTGCCGTCGTCGTTGAGGCGCAGGACGACGCCGAGCAGGCCTGACTCGTCGATGTCCGGACCCTCTTCGATGTTGGCGAGGTCGCCGCGGAAGTTCTGGTCGCCCATCACGACGTAGAGCTTGCCATCGGGGCCGAACTTGATGACGCCGGCGTTGTGGTTTCCACGCACCGTGTTCGTGGTGACAGTCGTGGTAAGCGCGGGCAGTTCGACGATATTCTGGTCGAACGTGAGTTGCTGACCGTCCCAGACGAAGCGGTCGACGCGGTTGCCGTAGCCGGCGACGAGGCGCGGGTCGTCGGTGGCCTCGCCGAACAGTCCTTCAGGGACGGCGCCCTGGCCGCTCCACGTCCAATACACGTAGACGTAGTTGTTCTGCTCGAAGTCAGGGTGCCTCGTGATGCCGAGGACGCCGCGTTCATCGTGGTAATTGGCGGCAAGTTCCGCGACCGGGCCGACGACCTGGCCATCAGTCACGCGCACGATGTTGCCGGTCTTCTCGCAGACAAGGATGTCGTTGGGCGCGAGGAAGATCATCTGTGTAGGTTGGTTGATCCCGGTGACTTCTTCGAGTCGCAGGTTTGCGTCGGTGAGGCCGGCCGCGGGTGGCTCGGTGGGCTCGGCCTCGGCGGTGGGCGTGCCTGTGTCTTCTCCACCGCCGGCCAGACCGCCGTCTGAAGTCGCGACTGCAGTTGTGCCGGCGGCGTCGTCTCCGTTGTCGTCATCGTCGTCGCAGGCGCTGAGTGTGAGGGCCGCGACGAGCGCCAGCGATACGAATAGCGCCAGTTGCGGCCAGCGCGGCCATATGGATTCCTTCGCCATCATCCGCTCCTTTCCTTGCGCTGAGATTGTGCGCAATCGCGCCGGCATAAGCCGTGAAGGGGCGCCGCTTCACGGCGACAAAACGCTATAGGTGTGGCCCCATGACGTGACGCGCATGTAAAAACGCGTCACCGATCATGATGCTTGCGCCGTTTGCGACGCGCGCGGCGAACTGTCGTCCAATCGCGAGCGACCAGCGGGTCAGGTCAGCGCCGCTGGCGAAGCACGTCCTCGTACAGGTCTGCGGTACGCAATGCGCAGGCGCGCCACGAGAACTGCTCGCTGATGCGCCGGACGCCCGCCGCGCCCATTTCCGCACGCCGGACAGGGTCGCGGAGCAGCGCGGTCATCGCGTCGGCGAGGGCTGGCGCATCGCCCGGCGGCACGAGCACCCCCGTCTCGTCGTGGACGACGGTCTCCGGGAACGCGCCGGCCGTCGTGGCGATGACTGGCGTGCCGCAGGCCATCGCTTCGGCCGCCGGCAGGCCGAAGCCCTCGTACAGCGACGGCGAGACGACGATCTGCGCCTCGTTGTACAGCCGCACGAGATCGTCGACCGACTGCCTGCCGAGAAACGTCACCCGGTGCTCGAGGCCCAGCCTGCGGAGCATCGGCGGCACCATCTGCGCGTTCGTCCGGTCCTTGAACGTGAGGTGGAAGTCGACGCCGCGATCGTCGAGGATCTTCGCTGCTTCGATGAGATAGCGCGCGCCCTTGTTCTGGTCGTCGGAGTTGCCGACGAAGAGGATCTCGTTCGGGCGCTTCGCGATCTCGAGCGGCCGGAAGATACGCGTGTCCACGCCATCGTGGATCGTGGTGATCCGGTCGCGGCGCAGGGAGAACGCACCGGCGACGGAGGCACGCGAGTTGTGCGATCCGGTGATGATGCGGTCCATGCGGCGCGCGACGAGTTCCTGCATGAAGAACGGATAGAACATCGCCTTGCGGATCTTCATGCGGGTGCCGCGCGCCTGCTGGATCTGGTTCATGCGGTCAATCGACAGCGGGTGGTGGATGTTCGCCACCACCGGCATGCCGGAGGCGTGGATCATCAGCGAGCCGTAGCCGAGGACCTGCACGTCGTGGACGATGTCGAAGCGATGCTCGCGCTGCAACTCGCGCCATTTCATGTACGCGCGCCAGCTAAACGCCGACATGACGGAGAACTGGCCGACGCGGCTCGTCGCGAGCTCATAGAAGTTGAGCGGGTGGAAGAAGCTGCGCGGCTCGCGGCCGTAGAACCACATCTCCTCCTTCTCGAGCAGGCGGTAGACGCTGTACGACGGCACCTTGTGGAGGGTGACCGCGGGATCGGCATCGGGCCAGGGAGGGCCGACGGCGAGATGCACGTCATGGCCGAGGGCGGCTAACTCGCGCGTGACCTCCGTCGTGTAGACGCCCTGGCCGCCGGAGTACATGTTCCCCTGGTGGAGGAGGAAGAGGATTTTCATGCGGGAGACGGACGGTTAGCTGGCGAGAGGCGTTTCATCGAAGGAGTGTAGCGGGGACGGAGAACTTTGAACCTCGAACCAAGAACCTGGATGTCAGTACAGCACGCTGGGGGCGTAGGCGCCGCGCGGCTCTTCGTAGGGGCCGGCGGACATGAGATTCATCACCTTGACGTTGCGATGGCCGGCGGCGAGCGCCTTGCGATACAGCTCGGCATTGCGAAGCGGCGCGAAACCCTGGGAATTCGCGGCGGACGCGCCGATGGCCGTCATGAGCGCCACGAGGTCGTCATCGGACTCGGCGACGCCGTGCCCGAGCATAGATCCGATCAGGTAGCCCCTGATGCCGCCGCGATCGAGCACGACGGCTGGGAAGCCGTTGCCTACGAACGCCGCGGTTTCGTTGCGGCGGCTGATCCCATAGACCTCGCGGCAGATCGCATCCATCGCGTCGACGTCTTCGGTCGTCGCCGTGCGGATGTTTGGCGCGGGGGCGGCCTCGCCGGAGAGGGCCATGACCGCCGTTGGTTCGCGCACGTCGAAGCCGACCGACGCGTAGAGCGCGAGGGACTGCATGTTGAAGGCGTCCTGCTGCAGGCGGATCATCTCGAAGCCGGCTTCGCGAGCGTTGCGCATGACATCGAGCATGAGCTGTCGGCCGATGCCTTCGCCCTGCGCCGCGACATCGACGGTGATGGGGCCGACGCCGGCCACATCGTCGAACTGCGTGATGTGGTTCGAGCCCTTGACCGCGCCGCCGTCGATCGCCGCGACGCTGTAGATGTCCTCGATCTGGACGAACAGGCCGGCGACCTGCGTCGCGAATTCGGTGGAGGGGAAGTCAGGCGGGAATCCGTGCCTCGTGGCGATGTCGTAGAAGGCTTCGTAGAGGATGCGGCCCATCTCGGGGACGTGGTCAGAAGTTGCGGGGCGGAGCTCGATCGGCATCGGGGGCCTCCTTGCTCGCGGAGTGTACTACGGCCGCATCTTCACAGGCGTTGTGCGCCGCAATCGCTGATTTTCGGTTCACTCTCGCCATCGCGGCCGGTCGCCTGTTAAGATGCCTACCCAGAGGGGCCGAGGCGAGGGGTAGCGGCGCGAGCTTCCATTCCCCTGTCCACGACCCGTCTGAGGAGCACTGTCCTTTGGGCAGGAGGTATGCGTGCTCCCAACCTTGCGCGAGGCCTGCGGCGTCTTCGGTGTGTATGCACCGGGTGAAGATGTCGCAAGGATCACCTTCTTCGGCCTCTACGCCCTGCAGCATCGGGGCCAAGAGAGCGCAGGTATCGCCACATCCAACTCCCGCACCCTCTATCTCAAGACCGGCATGGGTCTGGTCTCGCAGGTCTTCGACGAAGACGACCTCAGCTATCTCCCCGGTACGTTTGCCATCGGCCACACGCGATACTCGACGACGGGCGCAAGCCGGCTCGATAACGCGCAGCCATTCCGCGTCAGCGGCCAGAACGGCGAACTGGCGCTGGGCCACAACGGCAACATCGTCAACGCGGCGGTCCTGCGCGACGAACTGAAGCGCGATGGCATCGCCTGCGCGACTGGCAGCGACTCCGAAGTGATCGCGCAGATGCTCGCCAATGCTCCCGGGCTGGACTGGAAGGAGCGCTGGGGCCACGTCATGCGCAAGCTCAACGGCGCGTACTCGCTCGCCGTGATCACGCCCGACGCGCTGATGATGGCGCGCGACCCGATGGGTAACCGGCCGCTGTGTCTCGGGAAGCTGGACAGCGGCTGGGTCGCCGCGTCCGAGAGCTGTGCCTTCGACCACCTGGGCGCGACGTTCATCCGCGAGGTCGAGCCCGGCGAGGTGATCTACATCGACGCGGAAGGGCTGCAAAGCTTCAAGCCGGTCGAAGACGTGCCGCAGCGCGAGGCGTTCTGCGTGTTCGAGTACATCTACTTCGCGCGGCCGGACAGCGTGCTCGATGGCAAGCTCCTGTACTCGGTACGGCTGAACCTGGGCCGCGAACTGGCGAAGGAGCACCCGGCGCCATCCGGTGATATCGTCATCGGCGTGCCGGACTCGGCGACCGCGGCGGCGATCGGCTATTCGCAGGCATCGGGGATCCCGTTCGTCGAAGGGTTGGTGAAGAACCGCTACGTCGGGCGTACGTTCATCAAGCCGGACCAGCGTCTGCGCGAAGTCGGCGTGCACCTGAAGTACAACCCGCTGCGAGAGATGCTTCACGACAAGCGCGTGGTGCTCGTCGATGACAGCATCGTCCGCGACACGACGTCGACGCGGGTGATCCAGATGCTGCGGAAGGCAGGCGCGCGCGAGGTACACATGCGGGTGACATCGCCGCCGATCACGCACCCATGCTTTTATGGCATCGACATGGGCACGCGCTGGGAGCTGATCGCGGCGAAAAAGACGGTGGATGAGATCTGCGAGCACATCGGCGCGGACTCACTTGGCTATCTCAGCAAGGAAGGCCTGGAGACCGCCACGACGATGCCAAAGAGCAGGCTCTGTCTCGCGTGCTTCAGCGGCGAGTACCCGGGGCCGGTGCCGCTGCAGATGGAGAAGCTTGCGCTGGAACCCGCGCAGGGCGCCCTCGACCGGCACGAACTCGAATACTTGCCTCGATGACGGGAAGCGTGTCCGCACAATCGGCAGGACGCAACGAACAAGTGCCCGACGCGTACGCGCGCGCCGGCGTGAATCTGTCGGCGCGAAACGACCTCGTCGAGCGGATCAAGAAGGTCACGGAGCGGGCTTCCCGGCCGGAGATACTGAGCGGGGTCGGCGGCTTCGGTGCGGCGTTCGAGTTGGCGCGCTACCGGCAGCCAGTGCTGGTTTCAAGCACGGACGGCGTGGGGACGAAGCTACGGATCGCCCAGATCATGGGCCGGTACGATACGGTCGGGCAGGACCTGGTGAACCACTGCGTGAACGACATCCTGACGTCGGGCGCGCACCCGTTGTTCTTTCTCGACTACATCGGATCGTCTGACCTCAGCGACGATCGCAAGCTCGAAGTGATCGACGGCATGGCGCGGGCATGCGAAGCGCACGGATGCGCGCTCATCGGCGGCGAGACGGCCGACATGCCCGGGACCTACGCGCCGGGCGACTTCGACCTGGTCGGGTTTATCGTCGGCGTGGTGGAACGCGAGCACGTCATAGATCCGGCGCGCGTGCGGGAAGGCGACGTGATGCTCGCGTTGCCTTCAAGCGGACTGCACACAAATGGTTATTCGCTCGTGCGGACAATCTTCGGCATCGGCACGGGCGGTGACATCGAGGCGGATCGCGCGGCACTTCAACGGACGTATCCGCCGCTCGAAGAGCCGCTTGGCGAGGCGCTGCTGGCGGTACACCGTTCGTACTACGGAGACCTCAAGCCGGTGCTGACGCGGCTGCACGGGATCGCGCACATTACCGGCGGCGGGATCACCGACAACGTGCCACGCGTGCTGCCCGAAGGGCTGGCGGCACGGTTCGAGCTGGGCTCGTGGCGCGTGCCGCCGTTGTTCTCGCTGATCCAGGAGAAGGGCGCCGTCTCCGACGCCGACATGTATCACACGTTCAACATGGGCTTGGGCATCGTGCTGATCGTCGCGCCGTCCGACGCCGACGCGATCGGCGCGCAGCTTCGCGAGGCGAAGCCCGTCGGCCGCATCGTGAAGCAGGCGGACGGACGAAGGGTGATCGTCGGCTGACCTATGCCTCTTCGCGCCATCCTGGCTCCTTATGACAAGACCGGACTCGTAGAACTGGCCCGCGGCCTCGCCGGCCTGCAGGTCGAGCTGTACGCGACGGGCAACACGTTTCGCATCCTGCGCGAAGACGACGTGCCGGTGCGGCAGGTCAGCGACCTCACCGGCTTTCCGGAGATCCTGGATGGGCGCGTGAAGACGCTGCACCCGGGGGTGCATGGCGGCATCCTCGCGCGGCGCGACAAGCCGGCGCACATGGCAGAACTCGAGGAACACGGGCTGGCGACGATCGACATCGTCGTCGGCGGACTGTACCCGTTCCAGGAGACGGTCGCCCGCCCCGGCGTGACGCTCGATGAGGCGCTGGAGAACATCGACATCGGCGGGCCGACGATGCTGCGCGCGGCGGCGAAGAACTTCCGGCACGTGCTGCCGATCGTCGATCCGGCGGACTACAACGACCTGCTCGACGCGTTGCGCAACGGCTCGATGCCGCTCGCGTGGCGGCGTAAGCTCGCTGTCAAGGCATTCCAGCACGTCGCGACGTACGACACGGCGATCGCGACGTGGCTGCGCGGCGCCGAAGAGCCCTTCCCTGACGCGATTACGCTGGCGTACGCGAAGACGAGCGATTTGCGGTACGGCGAGAACCCGCACCAGGGCGCGGCGCTCTATCGCGCGGTGGACCCAAACGCGGGGCCGCCGCAGGGCGTCGTCAACGCGCGCCAGTTGCACGGCAAGGCGCTCTCGTACGTCAACATTCTCGATGCCGACGCGGCGTGGGTCGCCGCGTGCGACTTTGCCGAGCCGACGATCGTCATCGTCAAGCACATGACTCCGTGCGGGATCGCCAGCAGGGACGATCTTTCCGCTGCGTTTGCGCTCGCGTTCGAGGCCGACCCGATCTCGGCCTTCGGCGGCATCATCGCCATCAACCGCCCGGTCGACGAGAGGCTGGCGAAAGCGATCCGCGGCACGAAGCACCCGACCAGCGGCCAGCGCCTGTTCGTCGAGATCATCGTGGCGCCTGAGTTCTCGGTCGGGGCCATCGAGCTGCTCGTGAAATCGAAGGACCTGCGGATCCTTGAGGCGCCGCCGGTGGATATGGCGTCGCGGAGCTTCGAGCATCACGGGATCGTCGGGGGAATGCTCATACAGGAGATGGACCGGATCGCTGACGATCCACGTGAGATGCGGGTCCTGACGAAGCGGCAGCCGACCGAAGCTGAACTGACAGATATGCGGTACGCCTGGCGCTGCGTGAAGCATGTGAAGTCGAACGCCGTTGTACTGGTGAAGGACCGCGCGCTCGTCGGGATGGGGGCAGGGCAGCCGAATCGCGTCACGAGCGCCCGGCTGGCAGTCGAGTCGGCCGGGGAAAAGTCAAGAGGGGCGGTGTCCGCATCGGACGCACTGATACCATTCCCCGACACGGTCGAGACGTGCGCCCGGGCAGGCGTCACCGCCATCATCCAGACCGGCGGCTCGATTCGTGATGAAGACTCCGTTGCCGTCTGCGACCAGCACGACATGGCCATGGTCGCGACGGGTGTGCGGCACTTCAGGCATTAGAGGAGTGGAGGAGAGCGCTTCCGCTTCGTGCGGGAGCAAGGGATATGGCAGTACAACACGACCTGAACATCGTTCAGATCGAAGACGCGATCAACGCGCTCGATCACAAGGAGCATTCGCGCTTCCACCGCCTGTTCGAAGTGACGAGCACCTACGGGCGCATCGTGCCGCCGGATGCGATGAAGCCGTGGATCGAAAAGCAGTTCGGCAGCGTCGAGGCGACGCTGGAGCAGAAGATCATCAAGGTGACGAACGTCGTCACGCTGGAGGGCGTGCTCTTCAACTGGCTGCGTTCGAGCCGGCCGATGTGGCGCCAGGAGATAGCCCTCGACGACGAGTTGGACACGACGAACGGTGACCCGCTGGCCGACCCGTTCAACAGCACACCGGAGGACCTCTTCGGGCGGGTGCGCGGGAAGTATTGCGTCACCGCCAGCAACATCGCCAAGTTCGATGGGTTCCACGGGCTGGTCGTCTTCAACGAGCGGCACCCGCTGCGCTTCACGCGCGAGATGCTGCATGACTACATCGACACCGGCGGGCGCTGGGGCGACCTGGCCCACGCGTCCGACCCCGAAGCCAAGTACTACATGTTCCTGTGGAACTGTTTGTGGCGGGCCGGCGCATCGCTGCTTCACGGGCACGCGCAGGTGATCATGGGCCACGGGATGCACTACGCGGCGGTCGAGTACCTGCGACGCTGCGCCGCCGTCTACCAGGCCCATCATCGGACGAATTACTTCAGCGACCTGTTCCTGGCGCACGAATCGATCGGCTGCGCGTTCGAGAAAGAGGGCACGCGCGTCCTGGCGAACATTGCGCCGAAGAAGGAGAACGAAGTGCTCCTCTTCGCGCCGTTCGTCAACGATTCGTTGAAGGACCGCATCTTCGAGACGCTGGAGTGCCTGCGCGACCGCATGGGCGTCAGTTCATTCAATCTGGTGATGTACACACCGCCGTGGTCGCAGACGCCCGAGAACTGGGAGGGATTCCCGGTGATCGTGCGCATCGTCGACCGCGGCGACCCGAGCAGCCGCACGGCGGACTTCGGCGCGATGGAGCTGTACGCGGCGAGCGTCGTGTCGAGCGATCCATTCGCACTGTCGCGCGCGCTGCGGGATCACATGCAGGCGTAGCTGCCGGAAGCGGAATGCGAGACGCGGGAAGCGGGATCTGGCCGTGCTACTTCTTACGCTTGCTGGCCGCCGCAGCATCGATCGCGGCCATCCGCTCGCTGACCAGCGTTTTCACCAGTGACTTCGGCAACGGCTTTCCCGTCGGAAAACGTATGGTGCCCTTCGAAGTGTCGTAGCGGGCGAGTGCGTCATCCTTCCGGTCGGTCATGAGTCCGTAGAGCGCACAGTGGTTCTTGGCGGCACCAAAGTACACCAGCGGCCGACCCTTGTACTTGAACGCCGGCAGGCCGTAGGCGATGGATTCGACTGCGTCGGGTGCGACGGCCTTGATCCGCCGTCGCACCTCCTTGAGCGTTGTGCGTGCGTCTTCCGGTACGTTCGAGAGGTACGCGTCGGTGTCGGTTGGCTTCGTGGCCATGATGTCCTCCTGCTGGCGCTAGAGCGTATGGCCGGCGATTGGTCGCGAGCAATAGGCGCGATACGCGTTGATACGGTAGGCGCGTTGCACGACGGCATCCTCGCGTTCGCTCAGGATGACGGCAATGCGGGCGGGCGGGCCGCGAGATGATGTGCGTTGCACGACGGGATCCTTCGCGTTCGCTCAGGATGACGCTTCGATGAGCGCCCGTACGAGTCCGTCGATCGTGTACGTCGCTGCGACGACCGCGGGTTCGAGGCCCGCCTCGCGGACGGCTTGCGCGGTGATGGGGCCGATCGCGGCGATCGTCGCGTCGCGGAGGGGTGATGCATCGCCGTTCAGCATCTCGATCAGGTTGCGCACGGATGAGGAACTGGCGAACGTGACGATATCGATCTCGCCGTCGCGGAGTCGGCGCAGGCCTTCGGCGCCCGAGTCGCGCGGGATGTCGGAGCGGTACAGCTTCAACTCGTCGACGCGCGCGCCCTTCGCGATGAGGCCTTCGACAAGCGTCTCACGCTCGTCGGCGGCGCGGGGCAGCAGGATGCGTTGGCCGCGCAGGTTGCGACCCGCGAGCGCCTCGAGCAGGCCCTCGTCAACGTAGCGCTTCGGCACGATGTCGGCGCGCAGGCCATGACGTTCGAGCGCCGCCGACGTGCCGGAGCCGATCGCGGCGAGTTGCACCGACGTGAACGCTCGCGCATCGAGCGATGCAGCGTGCAGCTGTCCGAAGAATGAGTCGACCGCATTGGCGCTCGTGAAGATCGCCCAGTCGTAGCCCGCGGTGCGAAGTGTTGCGAGGGCGGCGTCGACTTCGCGCTGGTCTGCGCACGGCACGATCTCGATCGTTGGCAGTTCGACGGGCTCGGCGCCCTGCGCGGCTAGCGCGCGTGACAGTTCGCTGGCCTGCTGACGTGCGCGCGTCACCAGCACGCGCTTGCCGAACAGCGGCTTGCGGTCGAACCAGCGCAGCTCATCGCGCAGCCCGGCCACCTCGCCGACGACGGTCACGGCGGGAGCGCCAATCTCGGCCTTCGCCACTTCATCGACGATCGTCGCGAGCGTGCCGGTCAGCGTGCGCTGGCGCGGCAGCGTGCCCCACTCGACGACGGCGACGGGCGTCGAGCGGGCGCGTCCATGTTCGACGAGGCGCGCGACGATTTCGCGCAGGCGGCCGACGCCCATCAGGAAGACGAGCGTATCGACGCCCGTCGACAGCTTCGCCCAATCGATGCTGGTGTCGTCCTTCGCCGGATCCTCGTGGCCAGTGACGACTGCGAACGACGACGCCATCGCGCGGTGCGTGAGAGGCACTCCGGCGTATGCCGCAGCGGCGATGGCCGACGTAACGCCTGGGAGCACTTCGAACGGGATGCCGGCGGCGACGAGCGCCTCGGCTTCTTCGCCGCCGCGCCCGAACACGAACGGGTCGCCGCCCTTCAGTCGCACGACGCGCTTGCCGGCGCGCCCGTGCTCGACGAGCAGCGCGTTGATCTCGTCCTGGGACAGCGTGTGGCGGTCGGGGAGCTTGCCGGCATAGATCAGCTCTGCATCTGCGCGCGCGTGCTGCAGCAACGCGGGATTGGCGAGCCGGTCGTAGACGATGACGTCGGCTTCAGCGATGCGCGCGGCGCCGCCGACAGTGATCAACTCGGGATCGCCGGGGCCGGCGCCGACGAGCGATACGAAGCCGCTAGAAGCCATCTTCTCTCCTCAGGCTGACACCAAGATGTCGCTGCTTCACACTTTCACAGAAGTCGATGGCGCTCGCCGCGGCTGCCGCCGCTGGCTCCGCGGTCACGGATGATCGCAAGGCGTCGAGATCTGCTTGCAGTTCGTGCACCTCGTCGCACGGGACGACGAGATATCGCTCCGTCGAAAGGATGTCTTGTATGCGGCCCGTCCTCGGTGCAGCCCGCCAGTCGCTCACGAGTTCCTCGGGCACGAACAAGGGCTCGGAGGTGAAACTCACACCGCGTCTATCGTCGTGGGGGTACAGGTAGAGGCCAAGCTCGGCGCTCATGCCTGCGCCTGCTCCGCCACTTGCGCGAGCATGTAGTCCGCGAAGTCGGCGCCGACCTGCGCTGCTTCGCGCAACATGACGCGCTTGTAGTCGTCGATCCGCTGCGTGGCGACGAACGACGACTGGTAGTCGGCGACGATCGGTTCGGCGCCGTCCGTCGCGAGCATGCCCTGCATGAAGAGGGATTCGCCGTCGATCCACGCGTAAGCGCCGACAGGCAGGCGACAGCCGGCGCCAAGGCGACGCAGGAAGCCGCGTTCGGCTTCCACGGCGGCGCGCGTCTGCCAGTGATCGATCGTGCCCACGAGCGTGAGCGCATCCGCGTCGTCGGCGCGCACTTCGATCGCGAGCGCAGCCTGGCCGACGGCGGGCGTCATCTCGTCGGCCTCGAAGATCTGAGCGGCTTTCTCGAGCAGTCCGAGCCGCTCGAGGCCGGCCATCGCCAGCACGGCGGCGTCGTAGTCGCCGGACTCGACTTTACGGATACGCGTGTCGACGTTGCCGCGGATCTCGACGGGCTGCACGTCGGAGCGCAGCGCGCGCAACATGACGGCGCGGCGGCCGGAGCCGGTGCCGATGCGCGCACCGGCAGGCAGGTCAGCGAGCTTCGCACCACCGCGCGTGACGAGCGCATCCCGCACGTCGCCACGGGGCGGCACGGCGCCGATGGTCAGGCCCTGCGGCAGATCGGGTGGCAGGTCTTTGAGGCTGTGGACGGCGATGTCGACCGTGCCTGCGAGCAGCGCGTCTTCGATCGCCTTGGTGAAGACGCCGAGGCCGCCGATCTCGCTGAGCGGGGCGTTCGACCCGTCACCTTCGGTCTTGATCTCGCGCACCTCGATCGCAACGTCGGGGGCGGCGGCGCGCAGCACCTCGACGACCATCTCCACCTGGCGCAGCGCGAGCCGGCTGCCGCGCGTGCCGATGACATAGGTGCGACTCATGGCGGGTCAGTCCGCTTCAGGCGCGTCGACGCCGTCATCGTCCAGCCCGAAGAGCGCGCGCGCGGACTCGACGTAGCGCTCGCCGCCGCCGGACGACTTGAGCTTGTTGATGGGCGCGTGCAGCAGTTTTTTCACGAGCGCCGCGCTCATCGCCTCGACGCGCTTGCGGTCGGCATCGCTCATGTTCGTCTTTGAGAGCGTGCGCCTAAGCTCTTCGAGCCGCACGGCTTCGGCACGCGCACGCATGGCCGTGACGGTCGGCACGACTTCGAGCGAGCCGAGCCACTCGGCGAACTTGACGACGGCTTCGTCGACGATGGCGTCGGCCTGGGCCAACTCCTTGCGGCGCAGATGCATGTTCTGCTGCGCGACGGCCTGCATCGCATCGATGTCGTACAGGTGCACGCCGGGCACGCCTGCGACGTCCGCATCAACGTCGCGCGGGACAGCGATGTCGATGACAAGCAGCCGGCGTCCATTCCGCCGCGCCATCACGCGTTCGACCATCGCGCGGTCGATGACGCAGTCGTTGGCGGCGGTCGAACTGATCACGATGTCGGCATCCTCGATCGCGCGCTCGCGGTCTTCGAACGCGACGGGCGTGCCGCCGAGGTCCGTCGCAAGCGCCGCCGCGCGTTCGGTGCGCCGGCTCGTCACGATGATGCGCGCGACGCCGATGCCGGCGAGATTGCGCGCCGTGAGTTCGCCCGCCTCACCGGCGCCGATCACGAAGACGGTCTTGTCGACCAGGTCGCCGAGCGTGTTCTTCGCGAGCGCGACGGCCGTCGAACTCACGGAGACGGCGTGCCGGCCGATCGCGGTCTGCGTGCGCACCTTGCGTCCGACGCGAATCGCGGTGTGGAAGAGGCGCGAGAGCGCCGGTGTGTGCGTGCCCGCGGCGGTCGCCAGCGTGAAGGCGTGGCGCACCTGCCCGAGAATTTCCGACTCGCCGATGACCATTGAGTCGATGCCGGCTGCGACGCGGAACAAATGCCGCGAGGCTTCCTTCTCGGGCAGGACGAAGAACGGCGCCCCTTCGACGGCCAGCTCGCCCTTGAATTCGCTCAGCAAGGCGACGATGGGCCGCGGGTCGCTGATGCCGCGCGCACCGGCTACGTATACCTCCGTACGGTTGCACGTCGAGACGACGGCGGCACCGGCAAAGCGTTCACCGAGCCTCGACAGCAACTCGGGCATCTCGTCGGGGACGAACGCGAAGTGCTCGCGCACCGCCACCGGCGCCGTCTTGTGCGAGATACCGACGAGCGAGATCTGCATCACGCTTCCGCTTCCGCAACCGGCGCCAGGTCGATGCCGAGGCGCTCGACAAGCCTCGCGCGCGCCTCGTCGTATCGCCGCTGGGCGAGCAGCACGCGCAGCGGTGCATCGATGGCTTCCTGCCAGGTGTCGTTCTCGACGTTGATGCCGCGCTTCCGCACTTCCTGTCGCACCTCGGCGAGCAGGTCCGCGAGCGCCGGCATGTCTTCGGTGAGGTACGCGTCGAGTTCCTCGCGGAGGCGACGCGCCAGCGCCGGACTCGTACCGGACGTCGATGCGGCGAGGGTGATCTTTCCCTTGCGCACGACCGACGGAAGGATGAAGTCACAGTTCGCCGGATCGTCGGCGGCGTTCACCCAGATGCGACGGCGGTTCCCCGCCTCGCGCACCTCGCGGTTCACGGCGCCATCGTCGGTGGCGACCATGATGAAGTGCCAGTCAGCGTCCAGGTCGGACTCGCGGTACTCGCGCTCGATGTGCGCAAAGCGCCCGTCTGACTTGTAGCCCTGCATTTCCTCGTTGAGTTGCGGCGCGACCACCGTGATGTCGGCCTCGGCGTTCATCAGTCCGCGCACTTTTTCGGCGCCGACGTGCCCGCCGCCGATAACGAGTACGCGGCGTCCCTTGCACTCCACGAAGATCGGATACAGCGCCATCTAACCTCCGCCGTGGCTCCGCGCGCGCACAAAGCGGCGTGCACGCTCGCGCTGTACGGCCGCATCCCGTTCACTCTCGCTGATGTTGGACCCGGGTAACTCATCGCCCGGCTCGGGAATGTGCGGGGCATCGGCCGGTCCGAACTCCGGCACCGTCATGCCGCCACCCCACATCGCCCCGCGAAATGGCATCGTCGCCTGCACGATGTCGAGCAAGCGCCACGGACCGATGCGGCCGGGTTGTCTCAGGCGTTCGTCACTCACGCGGGTTTCCGTTCGGTCCGCCACGTCGCACTCTCACTTCGCGCCCGGACGTTCGTAGGCGCCGGCGATGCCGAGAAGCACCTCGTCGGCGAGCGCCATGATCTGTTCGCACACCTCGACCGCATCGCCGTGTGGTGTGCCGCTCTTCGCGAGCGCCTGCTTGGCCGACTGATCGAGACTGCGGCGAAAGAACGTGAAGGCGTGCATGGCCTGCGACAAGGACATGCCTGTCTCCATGAGTTCGAAACCGTACTCGGCGCCGGTCACGCGCGCTTCTTCGAGCAGCGAGTTCTTGCGGCGCTTCTTGCTCAGGTAGTCAGCGACGAGCGCCATGAGGCGACGTCCGAGCGGCCGCAACTTCTCGCGATGCGATTCATCGACCGTGTTGTACCAATCGGCATTGTGGCTGCGACCTAACTGCTGGCGAATGCGCCGTGTGGCGAGGTCGCCGACGTCGGAGTACGATCGCGCCGACCGGCCCTCGACGATCGACCGCACGTCGGTCTCGGCGAAGCGGCGATGGCCCCCGGGGGTGCGGAACGTGCGCACCTGGCCGGCGTCGGCCCAGCGGCGAAGCGTCGACTCATCGACGTTCAGGAGCTTGCAGGCCTGCCCGAGCGTGAGCCAGCGGTCTTGTTCTGGAACGGCGGCGCCGTTGGGCTGGGCCTGCTTCGAGGGTACAAACGTGGGCAAATCTTGGTAATCCCGCTAAGTGAGATGCAACCACCTAGATTCTAGAAGCCGCGGGAATGACGGTCAACCGTGGTGGGCGCGATTTGTGAAGGTTTTTGCGATCGATAGGTGGCCGCGGCGTGTTTCGGGGCGGGCGCGCGGGCGCGCGGCGGCCGGCCGCCATCCGCCGCGGCGACCAGCAGCCGTTGCGTTGCTACAGTGGTCGCATGAAGTCCGACCCCTTTGCGCGCAAGACTCAGGCTGACCTGATCATCGAACGGGCGGCGCAGCAACTCGGTATCTTGCTCAAGGAGGCCGCGCTGGAGTTGCGCCCGTTTCCACCCTTCCCCGGGGCGTTCTTCACGTATGGCGTCGAGGTGAACCTCGAAGGCGTCGAGCGGCCGGACCTGGGCTGCATCGTCGTTGGCGAAGACGGCGAACTGTACGAGTTGGAACTGCAGATCGACTTCGGCGACGACTTCAGCGACGCTGTCGACATCGTCCAGGCGCGCGACGAGACGCTGAAGAAACTCGAAGACCTGCACCCGCGCGACTACATCATCCTGGCGTCCAACGCCCTTTCGCAGTTGACGGAACTTCTGCTCGAACGCGCCGACGCGGGCGGCGCCTCCGTCTGACCGCGGTGCGACTGATAGCAGCGATCCTGACAGCGCTTGCACTATCGTCCACGGTGATGCTGCCTGCCGGAGCGACGCAGGACGCGGAGCCGCGCATCACCGAAACGTCGCTGACGCCGGCGACGGCCACCGTGGGCGATCACCTGGTCCTGCGCATCGTCGTGGAGCACGCGCAGGGCATCACCATTGAAGGTCCACGGTTTGGCGACAGCTTCGGCGGATTCGAGATCGTCCACGCGCCGCCGCCGCTGCGCGCCGACACGAGCACGACGATCGAGTACACGCTCGCGGCGTTCGAGACCGGCGAGATCGTGCTTCCGGCGCTTGAAGTGCGCTGGCGCGGCGAAGGCGGCGCCGGGTCGTTGATGACGGAGCCCCGCACCGTACAGGTGCAGTCGGTGTTGGCGCCGGGCGACGAGGACCTGCGCCCACTGAAGCCGCAGCTCTCGCTCGCCGACGAAGCGCCGCCCGCGATCGTGCCGGTCGCGTTCATCGTGGCGTTTGTTGTGCTGACGGCATTCGGGTACTGGCTGATGCGGCGAGCGATCGGCGCGCGCCCCGCTGCACCGGCGGCCCTCGAACGCGAACTAACGCCTGCCGAGCGCGGCCGCGCAGCGCTCGACGAACTCGCCGCGTCGGGCGTCGCGGTCCGCGACGTACGTGAGCACTACGCGCGGCTGGCGGAGATCGTGCGCGCCTACCTGAGCGAGCGCTTCGGGTTTCCGGGCTACGCGATGACGCGGCGGGAGATGGAGCGCGGCATGGCACGGGCGGGCATCGACCGCTTCGTCGCGCGCGTGACGGCGAACCTGCTGGAGCAGTGCGACGCGGTACAGTTTGCGGGCTTTCGGCCGCCGCCGGAGCGCCTCGATGCAGACGTCACGGCGGCGTACGAGATCGTACAGATGACCGAATCCGAGCCCGCGGCCGAAGCTACGGAGGTGGCGGCCACGGCTTCGTAGGCCGCGCGAAAGATAGTCCCTCCGCCGACGGGTTGTGGTACATCCGTACCTGCCCGGCTTGACGGCCATCCGACGACACTAACCCCAGACGGAGGTTGTCGCGATGAGCCAGATCGACCCTATTCACTACTGCACGAACTGCGGGCGCGGTGTCCCGGTTGGCAGCCCGTACTGCAATCAGTGCGGTTGGCCGGCCGTCGCCGGGCCTAAGGAGCGCGTGCGGCAGGTCGCGACGATCCTCAACGAACTGAGCGCGCCAACGATGCGCAGCGCTATTCCTGCGGAGGCACACGCCGGCCTGGAGGCGCACTACACGGTCGAGTTGGAGACGTTCGTCGCGCCGCGAAGTACACCGCAGCGGCAGAGCACTGCGCCTGCGCGTCGTACGGTGGCGGTGGCGGCGAAGCCACGAGAGCCGATGGACTGGAGTTGGCTCGCCGATCAGCAGGCGAACCTGCTGCTCTTCGCGGGGGCGTTCCTGACGATCGTCGCGGCGCTAATCTACGTCGGCTACTCAGAGCAGGCGGTGAGCGGCGCGCTGAAGATGACGCTGCTCGCCGGCTACACGCTGGCGTTCATCGCCGCCGGCGCCGCGTGCCTGCGTTCCCCGCGCGTCGTCATGGCGGGTCACGTCTTTTTGGGCGTCGGCGCGGTGCTCGTGCCGATGAACTTCGCCGCCGCGCGATCAATCTTCGGCGGCGGCGACCTCGGCGCGGAATCCATGTGGTTCGCCGGTTCGGTCGTTTCCGCCGCGTTCTACACGGCCATCGCGCGCATCGGCCTGGGGCGCGGCTATGCCGTCGCCGCGGGTGTCGCGCTGATCTCCGCCGCGATCGCTGCGATTGTCGCATTCGACGTGCCCAGCGAGTGGGCGCCGCTCGTCGGCATCGCGACAGCTGCGTTGCTGGTTGCGCCGCTGCTCTTCGCGGACGACGTCACCAAACGGCGTATCGGCGAGATCTGGCAGTTCCACGCGCATGCCGCGGCGATCGGCGCCGTCGCATGGGCGCTGGGCGTCGCAGGGTGGGCCGCTGACGATCCTTCGTTCGAGATCTCGACACGCTGGTTCCTGCCCGCGACGCTCGTTGCATTCACGGCATTCGCCGCCGCGCCCATGCTGCGTACACGGCGCACCGAGTTTGGCGTTGAGGCGATCGCGGGTGCCGGAGGCATAGCGCTTGCCGCGCTGTACCCGTTCGACCTGCCCGCCGAAGCCTACGCCGTCGCGTTGGCGGCGGTCGCGACGTCGTTCGGCGTGGCGCGGCTTGCCGCACGGCGCGCCGACATCGCCCGCGTGCTGCCGCGCGCGTTCGACGAAGTGCTGTACGGATTCGGCATCGGCGCGACGGTGATCGCGGCGCTGGCGGCATTCCTGGTGCTGCAGACGGCGCTGGACGAAGCTTCGACGTACGAGTTGTCGACGCGGTGGTACCTGCCATCGGCGGCTGCGCTCGTCGCGGCGTTCTACGCGATCGATGCGTTCGCAGTGCGGTCGCGTGCGGGACTTGCCGGGACGTTCGTGAGCGTGGGCGTGCTGCTGCCGTCGCTGGCGTGGGCGCTCGACGCGCGGGCGGAGTACTACGCGTTCTTCTTCCTGGTCCCGGCGGGCGCGCTCATCGCGTTCGTGCGCTGGGCGGCTGACGGCGACGTGACCGGCAAGCTACACAACGAGTGGCGCGACGACGCGTCGTGGGCGCCGCGCGCGGCGGCGGCAGCGGGTGCTGCGATCGCGCTCGGCGCCGCGGTTGAGTCGATGTTGCCGGACACGGCGTACGAACCGCAATTCTCGACGTTCCTACCCGTCGCGCTCGCGCTCGCCGCGCTGGTCGCCGCCATCGACGCGTCGCGGCTGCCTCGCGTCGAGACGTCGATCGCGTCCTGCGCGCTGGTTGCGGCGACGATCGCGAGCGTGCCGTACGTGTACGACGCGCCGGCTACGCATTACGGGGCGGCGCTGGCGGCGGCGGCGGTCGCCCTGGCTGCGCTGCGCGCGGTAAACGTCACATGGTTAGACGCGCGCGTACGTGACGGCGTGGCCGTCGTGGCACTCGTGCTTGCGACCGTGCCGTTCGAGGTTGCGTACGCCGATGGCGACCCCCGCATCGGCGCGGCCGTGCACTTCGTAGCGGCGCTTGTGTTTGCGCTGGCGGCGATCTCCCGCGCGCCTCGCGACGGGTCGGATGCGCTGCGATTCAGCTTCACGCCCAACAGTGTGTGGCTCTACGCGTCGGGCCTGGCGTTGACCGTCGGCTACGTGTTCGCGCTGCGCAGCATGCCGGCGGCGGAAAACGCGGAGGCGGGCACGCTCGCGATCCCGTTCGCGGTGCTCGCGGCGGGCTTCGCGTTCGCAGGCGCGGGTCTGCGACGCTGGCGGCCGGCGGTGCGGGGTCACGTGTACATCATGTCGCTGCTCGTCGCGCTGGTGTCGCTTTCCATGGCGCCCGATGCGCTGGCGCTCGCATGGCTTCTCACGACGTTCGTCGCGCTATACGCCGCGCTGGCGTTGTACGAGGATGCGCCGATCGTCGCGACGCCGACGGCGGTCCTGGGCGTGCTGGCGGTGCTGGCGTGGCGCGAGCAATTCGATGCATCGACGGAACTGCTTCCTATCGCATTCTCGGCGATCGGTGTGGCGGCGTTCGCCGCGGCGATCGCGATACGGAAGGTGCAACACGAGTGGAGCGTCGCCCTGCGGACCGGCGGCGCCACATACGCGCTGATCGCACCGATAGCGGGCTTCGCGGCGATGACGATCGAACAGGGCGACGCCAACGTTGGACAGACGGCGCTGTACCAGTGGACGACGCTCGCCGTCGCCGTCGCGGGGGCCCTGGCGATCGTCGAAGCGGCGCTCTCGGGGCGGCGCTGGATCGTCGTACCGGCGAGCGCGACGCTCGTCCTGTCGTTGCTGCTGCAGATCGCGCGCTTCGAGCCGGAGAACGTGCAGGCGTACACGCTGGTCATCGGCGCGTACGTGGTGCTGCTGGGGGCGGTGGGACTCAGCCGCTATCGCCTGGTCCCGGGCATGGAGTCATCCGGCACGTATCTCGAAGCGCTCGGCGCCGCGACGATCATGTTCCCGTCGTTCGTACAGTCGCTCGACGGCGGCTGGACGTACCAGCTGATCCTGTTCGCCGAGGCGATCGCGTTCGTCGTGTTGAGCGTCGCGTTCCGGCGCCAAGGCATGCTTGCGGCGGCGCTCGGGGCGCTGGTGCTGGTGGCGGGGCGAGCGGTCTTCGACACGGTCAACGCGCTGCCGAACTGGATCGTCGCGATGCTCGGCGGCGCGCTGCTGCTGGGCGCCGGTATGGCGGTGCTGATCGCCCGCGACCGCTGGATGCAGTGGCAGGAGACGGTGCTGGGGTGGTGGACGAGCGAGGGCGGCGGCCCACGTACAAACGACGGCGCCGCATAGGCGGCGGGTGGGTTAGGATCCTCTGGGCGGCCTCCACGCGGCGGCGCCCTGCCGCGCTTGCACGCCTCGCGGCGGGCGATCTACAATTGTTGATGTAATCGCTTAACTTTAGGGACTATCCCCGCTCCAGATTCAATTATGCGTATTTCGACCAAAGGTGACTACGGCGTCCGCGCCCTCATCGAGTTGTCTCATCATTATGGTGAGGGGCCGATCCAGAGCGCGGAGATTGCCGCCCGCCAGCGGATCCCGGAGCCGTACCTGGACCAGCTCCTCACGACGCTGCGGAAGGCGGGATTCATCCGGAGCGTCCGGGGGCCGCAGGGCGGCCATGCGCTGATCCACCGGCCAGAGGAGGTGCGTCTGAGCGAGGTGATCCGCACGCTCGAGGGCTCGCTCTCGCCGGTATCGCACCTGCACGACGAGGGATACCAGTGCCGCGCCGCGCACGAGGTTTGGCACACCGTCGAAACCGCAACCGAGAAGATCCTGGACGGCGTAACGATCGGCGATCTGGCCGCTCGAGAATTGGAGTACGACCGCAATGGCGGACGCTACGTCATCTAGCCCGGCGCGGGCGATCGTCACCGGCGGCATCGCGGACAGCGTGCTCGAGCTGATCGGCAACACGCCGATGGTGCGCCTGAAGCGCATCGCGCCGCCCGACGGGGCCGAGATCCTGGGCAAGCTGGAGTCGCTGAACCCGGCGGGCAGCGTCAAGGATCGCATCGCGCTTTCGATGATCGAGGCGGCGGAAGCAGCGGGCGAACTGAAGCCCGGCGATACGATCGTCGAACCGACGTCGGGCAACACGGGCATCGGGCTGGCGATGGTGGCGGCGGTGAAGGGTTACAAGCTCGTGCTGACGATGCCGGAGGACATGAGCGTCGAGCGGCGGCGGCTGCTGACGCGCTTCGGGGCGCAGCTTGTGCTGACGCCGGCCATCGAGGGCATGACGGGCGCCGTGTACGCCGCGCAGGAACTGGTCGAGAAGAACGAGTCGCACTTCATGCCGCAGCAGTTCAACAACGCCGCGAACCCGGAGATCCACCGCCGCACGACGGCGCGCGAGATCCTGCAGCAGACCGAAGGGCGCGTCGATGCGCTGGTGGCGGGGGTGGGGACGGGCGGCTCGATCACGGGCATCGGCGAAGTGCTGAAGAAGGAGCACGCGGGCCTCCTGGTCGTGGCCGTCGAGCCGCAGAAGTCGCCCGTGCTCGCGGGCGGCAAGGCGGGCATCCACGGCATCCAGGGCATCGGCGCGAGCTTCGTCCCGAGCGTGCTGAACCGCCAGATATACGACGAGCTGATCGCGGTGAAGGACGAAGACGCGTTTGCGATGACGTCGCGGCTGACGCGTGAGGAGGGGCTGCTCGTCGGCATCTCCTCGGGTGCGAACGTATTTGCGTCGCTGCAGGTGGCAAAGCGGCTCGGCCCGGGCAAGCGCATCGTGACGATGCTGTGCGATACCGGCGAGCGATATCTGAGTGTTAGCCTTTAAGTAGACGAAACGAGAAAGCGAGAGATTCGCATGGACCACGGACATCTGCACATCGACCGCGCGACGGGCGTCGTGAGTCCGGCGTCGCATCTCCCGCAACCCGCATACCGCGGAGGAGGGCGCATGCCTGTATCCGTCTACATCCCGACGCCGTTCCGCAAGCTCACCGGCAACCGGCAGAACGTCGAGGCGGAGGGCAAGGACGTCGCCGAAGTGCTGGCGAACGTCGACAAGCAGTACCCGGGCTTTCATCAGCTCGTGTTCGGCAGCGGCCAGGAAGTGCCGGCGCACATCAACATTTACCTGAACAAGCAGGAGATCGCGTCGCTCGAAGGGATCGCGACGAAGGTGAAGGACGGCGACGAAGTGGCGGTGATCCCGGCGATGGCCGGCGGCGCAGACGCCGCGCAGCCGGCGAAGCGCACGGCAGGCGCGCTGACGCCGGACCAGGTGAACCGCTATTCACGGCACATCATCATGCCGCAGGTGGGGCCTTCCGGTCAGCGCAAGATCATGGAGTCGAGCATCCTGATCATCGGCGCCGGCGGCCTCGGCTCGCCGATCGCCGTGTACCTGGCGCTCGCGGGCATCGGGAAGATCGGCATCGTCGACTTCGACACCGTCGACCTGTCGAACCTGCAGCGGCAGATCCTGCACCAGAACGACGACATCGGCAAGTCGAAGGCCGTGTCGGCGAAGGAGACGATCAACGCGTACAACCCGGATGTCGACGTGGTGGTACACGACGTGCCGATCACGTCGGATAACGCGCTGGAGATCATCGAGCAGTACGACTACGTGATCAACGGCGCCGACAACTTCGCGGCGCGGTACCTGGTGAACGACGCGTGCTTCTTCCTGAAGAAGCCGCTTATCGATGGCTCGATCCTGCTGTTCGACGGGCAGGTGACGGTGTACCTGCCCGACAAGGGCTGCTACCGCTGCCTCTACCCGTCGCCGCCGCCGCCCGGCATGGTGCCGAGTTGCGCTGAGGCAGGCGTGCTGGGCGCGCTCTGCGGCACCGTCGGCACGATCCAGGCGACGGAGGTGGTGAAGCTCATCCTGGGCGTCGGGGACTCGCTGCACGGACGCTTGCTGCTCTACGACGCACTCGCGATGGAGTTTCGGCAGGTGCGCATCCGCAAGGACCCCAACTGCGTGCTTTGCGGCGAGAATCCGACCGTCACGGAATTGATCGATTACGACGCGTGGTGCGGCGGCGCGTTCGAACATACCAACGAAGAAGAGCAGAAGGCCGCCGAGGCCGCGGCGAAGCTGCGCGAGAAATCCGCCGCTTCGATGAACGCGTAGCAGACGGCGCGGGTCGTCGCGCGCGGCCGGGCCGTCACGAATTCACAGGGGCGGGGAAGAAACGACGTATGGCCGTGGAAGTGAAAGTCACATCCGTGCTGCAGAAGATCACCGGCGCGAAGGTCGTGCGGGGTGAAGGGGGCACGGTCTCGGAACTGCTCTCGAACCTCGATACGCAATATCCGGGGTTCAAGAACCAGATCATGCAGGACGGCAGCCTGCACCGATTCGTGAACATCTACCTCAACGACGAGGACATCCGGTATCTCGATCAACTCGACACGCGCGTGAAGGAAGGCGACTCGGTGTCGATCCTGCCCGCGCTTGCCGGCGGCCGGAGCTGACGTGCTGTACGAAAGCATGATCGACGCCATCGGCAATACGCCGCTCGTCGAGATGCCGCGCATGAGCCCGAAGGCGTCGGTGCGGCTGTACGCGAAGCTCGAAGGTCAGAACCCGAGCGGCAGCGTCAAAGACCGCATCGCGAAGTACATGATCGAGGACGCCGAGCGTCGCGGCGTGCTGACGAAGGATCGCACCGTACTCGAGCCGACGTCGGGCAACACGGGCATCTCGCTGGCGATGATCTGCCGGCTCAAGGGCTACAAGCTCAAGGTCGTCATCCCGGAAAGCGTTAGCTCGGAGCGGACCGAGTTGTTGCGCGCGTTCGGCGCCGAGATTGTGTACTCGGACGGCGCGCGTGGCACCAACGGGTCGATCGAAGTGGCGCAGCAGATCGCGGCCGAGGATCCGGCGTATTTCATGCCGTACCAGTACGGCAACGAGATGAACCCGCGCGCGCACTACGAGACGACGGGGCCGGAGATCCTGCGCGACCTGCCGGAGATCGACGTGTTCGTCGCGGGCATGGGCACGGGCGGCACGCTGACGGGCGTCGGGCGCTACCTCAAGGAGCAGAAGCCCGGCGTGAAGATCGTCGCGGCGGTGCCGCATCCGGGCGACCTCGTGCAAGGGCTGCGCAGCCTCGACGAGGGATTCATCCCTCCCGTGCTGGACGAGAGTCTGCTGGATGGCAAGATCGTGATCGACTCGCACACGTCGTTCGCTTCGGCGAAGGAGTTGACGCAGGTCGAGGGCATCTTCGCCGGCATCTCGGCCGGCGCCGTGCTGAAGACGGCGCAGCGGGTCGCCGAGCGCCTCGACGCCGGTAATATCGTCTGTCTGTTCGCGGACGCCGGCTGGAAATACCTCTCAACGCAGTTATGGACGACGAACTACGAAGACCTGCCGGAGGATATCGAAGACAAGATCTGGTGGTGACCGCCGGCCGCGCACGCGGCCCCTTCGGAGTGCAGGGCGCCGGGCAATGGCCCATACTTCGGGACATGGAACACGACGTCCGGTACTGCACGACGGAGGACGGCGTCAGCATCGCCTACGCCGTTACGGGAGAGGGCCCGCCGCTCCTCGCGTGCCCCCTGTTCATCGAGTCATTCGCGCTCGACCACATGGTGCCGGCCTTTGAACAGTTCATGCACGCACTGGGACGCAACACGCGGTTGGTCCGTTTCGACATGCGAGGCACCGGTCTCTCGGACCGCAACGTCGCAGACTTTTCCCTTGCAGGCTTGATTCGCGACCTGGACGCGGTGGTGACGGCCACGGGGATCGAGTCAATCGACGTCTGGGCGCCGTTGGGGAGCGTCATGCGGGCGATTGGGTATGCGGCCGAGCGGCCGCAGCGTGTGCGCAAGCTCGTCCTCCACGAAGCGCATGCATCGGGTTCCGGCGTCTTTGCGCCAGAGGCCATGACCGGATTCGCCGCGCTCGCACGCTCCGACTGGCGCGCGGCGGCTCACGCGATCGCCGGCGCCGGGAGTCGCTGGCCCCGAGAGCATGTGCGTGGCCTTCACATGGCGGGCGAATGGAACCTGGAGTCAACAAACGGCGAGATGTGCGCCCGCTTCATCGAAGCTCTGAGCAAGACGAGCGTCGCCAGCTTGCTGCAACGGGTAGCAGCGCCGACGCTGATCCTTCACGCCCAGCGCGACCGTCTCGTCACGACGGATGTCGCGCGGGAGGTCGCGGCGAACATCGCCAATAGCCGCTTGCGCATCCTCGACCGGGAAGGGCTCGTCTTCGCGACGGAGGACACTAGCCGTGAGACGATTGATGCGGTCGAAGAATTCCTGTACGAGACGCCGCGCGCGGCAGAAGCACGCATGGTGACGCTCGGGACGGGAGCACGGGTGTCCGTGACTCCCCGCGAGTTGCAAGTGCTGCGGTTGATCGTTGCCGGCAAAAGCGGACGCGAGATCGCTGACGAACTGGTGCTCAGCCCGCGTACGGTTGAGCGCCACGTCGCGCACCTGTTCCGCAAGACGAACACGCATGGACGAGCCGAACTCGTCGGGTTTGCCGTGCGCCGGAACCTCGTGTAGGCATCCCGGGTGCGCACTTTATGCCACGCTCAAAATCCGTAGTTTGACGGAAGCCACGCCGCACAATTTGGCTCTAGCCTCTGGGTGCCGGGTAATTCGCCGGATCCGCCAGCGAGGTCGACCCGGCGGAGCCCGGTTTCGCAGGAAACCGGAATAGGAGGCACAACCATGAAGCTCAGGATCGGCATCGCAGTACTGGCGCTCGCCGGCATCCTCGGGGTGTTCGTCACCACGGCGCTCGCTACGCCGGGCAGCCCGCTCACCGTCGAGACGGCACGCGGTGAACTCGACGGCTCGCTGAACGTGAACGCCAGGTTCGGCCACGGCGCGAGCGTGAAGATCAAGACGCGCGGACCGACCGAGGTCGTTACACAGCGGGTGGAAATCCCGCCCGGCGGTACGACGGGCTGGCACACGCATCCCGGCCCCAACGTGAACGTCATCTCGCGAGGCACGCTGACGCTCTATCACGCCGAGCACTGCGAGCACGGCATCGCTTATGGCCAGGGATCGTCGTTTCCGACGTATCCCGATCAGGTCCACCTGGCGAGGAACAATGGGACGGACACGCTGGTCTTCTTCGCAACGTACTTCATGCCGAAGACGACGCCGCCGCTCCCCATCCGTCTCGACGCACCCTCGCCGGGGCCGGAGTGCCCTCTCTGAAAGCACGCGTTCAAGGGTGGGGTGGGGGCCCGGTTGCAGATGCCACCCGGGCCCCCTTTCCGCGTCCCCGCGCCGCCAACGCTCTTCCGGGGCACGCGTGCGCCTCTGGGGCGGGCCACCCACTGTGCCCTGCCCATGGCGCCTATACTCTGGGCGATGGAACACGACATCCAGTACTGCACGACGGGCGACGGCGGCAGCATCGCCTATTACACGCTGGGCGAGGGCGAACCCCTCGTAGTGACTTCCACCGTGCTCTGGAGTCACCTGCAGTTGCCACCCTTCGCCGAGTATCACCCGACCGACAACCCCGAAGGGCTCGGGTGCGGTCTGGAGATCGTGCGCTATGACGCGCGTGGCACCGGGCTGTCCGGCCGGGATTCCCTCGATTTCAGCCTCGACGCGCGCGTACGCGACCTTGAAGCCGTCGTGGAGCGGTTGAAGCTGAAGCGATTCGCGATCCTTGGGCCGTTGCATGGCGGGCCCGCGGCTATTGCATATGCGGTGCGCCACCCGGAGCGCGTATCCCACCTCATCCTGTTAGGTTCCTACGCCCGCGGAAGCGATAACCGGCACGCCTTTCGACACTTTGACTCGTGGGTAGAGAGGGCTCACGAACATTGGACGACCTACACGCTCACTATCGCCAACTCCAACACGTTCTTCACAGATAGCGAGCGGGGGAGGAAGCTTGCCGCCCTCTACCGCGAATCGATGACACCGGATTCGGTACGCGCGTTCCTCGAATCGCAGATCACCATCGACGTGACCGCGCTCCTCCCGCTGGTCGCCGCACCGACGCTTGTGATGCAGGTTGCGCTGCCGAGCAACATGCCGCAGCTGGAATGGTCGCGCGAGCTGGCGTCGGCGATTCCAGATGCGCACTTCGTGACCATCGCGAGCCACAGATGGACAGAGGAGGAGACGCGGGTGGTGGAAGACTTCCTCGGCGTGGGTCAGCCGCATGCTTCCGGCACCGCGGGCCTTACGGCTCGCGAAATGGAAGTACTGCGGCTGATCGTGGTGGGAAAGAGCAGCCGCGAGATTGCAACTGCATTGATCCTCAGTCCGCGCACGGTTGAGCGGCACGTCGCGAACATTTACCGGAAAACGGACACACACGGGAGAGCCCAGCTCACGGGCTTTGCCCTGCGTCGAAGTCTCGTCTAGGCGCCGCCCGCTGCGTACTTTCCGCCATCGCGAAGATCCGTAGTTTGACGGAAGCCATCTCGTTCACATGGCGATAGCCTCCGCATTGCCGGGCAATTCGCCGGATCTTCCAGCGAGGTCGACCCGGCGGAAGCCCGGTCCGAAGAAGCGGCCCTGGCAGGAGACGCGACCATGAAGCTGATGACAGTTCGCGCGGTGCCGAACGTTGCCCGCGTGCCCAGGATCCGTTCAGTGTCGTTCGCCACCGCACTCGTCTACACGATCCTTGTCATCGCCTGCAGCAGTGACGGCGACCGGACCGATCGAGGCGGGACTACCAGCAGTGCGACTGAGTCGCCGAAGGATGCGGGCGGCGCGTCAGCCGCTGTAGTCGCACCGCGACCATCGCCAGGATGCAGTCAGGCCGCTCCGCCCGCCGGCATATCACAGCAGACAATCGGGGTTGGGGCAGACGCGGGTACGTACCGTGAGATGGTTCCATCGGCGGCCGTCGAGAACGAGCCGTTGCCGCTGATCATCGACGTCCCGGGCTTCGGTGCCGCGGTTGAGAGAGTGGCGTTGGTCCACGGCTTTGAGACGTTGGGCGAGCAGCAAGGCGCGTACATCTTGACCCCCAACGGGATTGGGCCCGCCTCAGCGCCGGGTAACAACACGAACCCGGCGTTCCTCAAGGCGGTGCTTGATGCAAGCGAGCAGCGCTTGTGTATCGACATGGCGCGCGTCTTCGCGGGAGGGATCTCGTGGGGCGGCCGAGTTGCCTCGACAGTGGGGTGTCACCTCGCCGATCGGATCGCGGCCATCGGTGCGGTGTCCGGCATTGCCTACGATGCCACCTGCCAGCTCTCGCGTCCGCTGCCGGTCATGGTCTTTCACGGGAAGCTCGATACTTCGGTGCAATACTATGGCGGCATCGGCTACAACTTCACCCACCCTGCCGAGCTCGCACCGCCTCCGCCGACTGCTCCGCCCGCCGACACACAGGGCTTTCAGCCTGTCGAGACAGTCGTCGCCCAGTGGGCCGCGGCAGATGGCTGCACGCCCGAGCCGGAAACTACGCAGGTCTCGGAGCACGTTGAGCTGCGAACGTTCCTCGGGTGCGCCGAAGGGTCAGCCGTCGAGTTTTACGTGATTAGCGACGGGCAACACGCGTGGCCTGGTGCAAATCTGGCGACATTCAACGAGGCGTGTCCGAACTGTAGGTCCACGGGCATCCAGCCCACACAAGAGATCGACGCCACACGCTTGCTCTGGGACTTTTGGATGCAGCACCCACTCGCAAGCCAATCACGGTGACTGCTTGCTGCGCAGCGCTTCCCGCGGCGTGAGTCTAGCGCCGCCGGCACCTTGCTGCTGGTAATCTTGATGACCGTAAACCTTCTGATCCAGACTGCCCTTACCGCGGAGGTTAGTCCTTCATGGCCCAGAACAACGAACCGGGGATACAGGATGACGGCGGCGTCGAGCCACAGATCGCCCGCCCGAACAGCATCACGTACATCCAGATCCCCGCGGACGATCCGAGCGCCGTCGCCAGCTTCTATGCCAGCGTCTTCGGCTGGTCAAAGCGCGGCGAAGGCGACCACGTGAGCTTCGGCGACGCCAGCGGTTACGTGATCGGCGCGTTCGTCGCCGGGCGCCGGATCTCCCGCGAGCCGGGCATCCTGCCGTTCGTGTACGTCGATAGCGTCGACGCGACACTCGCGAAGGCGACCGCCAACGGCGCCAAGATCGTCCGGCCGCGCTACGACGAAGGCGGCCTCTGGGTGGCGACGATCCGCGACCCGGCCGGTAACGTCATCGGCGCCTGGCAGATGCAGCCGTCCGGTTGAGGGTTAACCTTCTTCACCTGGCGGCGTTCTTCATGTCGTGAACCTCGTCCGAAGCCTGACCCTGCTCGTCGCCGCGACGGTGCTGCTTGGCGGCACGTGGTGTCGAACGTGCCGCAGCGCGGCGACGAGGGGCCATGGGTCGGCGAGGTCGTCAACACCGGCGACCAGGCCGTCTATGCGGTCATCGCCGCCGCGCGCGTGTTCGACGCGCTCGACCGCGAGGTCTACCCGGGGCGCATCGGCGTGTTCTCCTGTCCTTCGAAGCTGCTGCCGGGCGAACGTGGGGCGTTCGCGCTGTTCGTCCCGACCGAGGACATGACCCCCGATTACATCCTCAGGGACCCGATGCTGCCGCTGGGGGCGGAGTTCGACCGCATCGGCGAGCCGCCGATCGGAACGGGACAGGCGCGCGGCGACGGCCTGTACGTCGAGGAGTTGTCGCGGGACCTCGCGGCAAAGACGGTATGCATCCGCCTCACGAACAACGGCCCGGGCGCGTACGCCGAGTACACCGTCTGCGGGATCATTCGCACGGCCGAGGGCGATGTACACGGCGTCGGGCGCGCGGACGGGCCTTCGCTGCCGTCACAGCTTGCCGTCGGAGACTCGATCGAATTGACGATGCACTTCGCATCGCTGCCGGCGGGGTCGTTTGACATTCGCTACCACGCGTTAGGACTGCTGAGCGCGCCGTACACCGAGTGCTGCCCGCTCGGCGCAACGTCGTGGAGATCGCACGACCTGGGGCAGTTTCGCGTCTTGTTGCCGCCGGACTGGCGCTACGAGCCGCTGCAGGGCATCGATTCGTTCGTCGGCAACTTCGTCGGACCGGCGGTCTCGCTGCAGTTCGACTACGGCGCATTCTCGAGCGACATGCCGTACGACGGCGACGCGGGTTATCGGGTGCACTTCGAGACCGTAGGCGGCCGCACGGCGAAGATCGTCGCTTCGCGGTCCGCGGGCGGCGTGACCGGCATCCACATCGACCGCATTCGGCAGGGGCGATTCTTCACGACGGCGATCACGGTCACCGGCAACGACCTGACGCCGGCGGAGCAAGCCATCGCCATGCAGATCTTCCGGTCGGTCCGCATCTGCGAGTGCATCGTGCGGTAACCGTTGGCGGATTGGTCAGCCGGCGATCTTCGACGTGATCAGCCGGGAGATCAGCGCCTGGCTGGGACGCTTGCGCCGATCGTTTTCGCCGTCCGACAGGTAATTGCCATCGGTCAGGACTTCCATCGCGCGGTCGCGTCCGACCATGCGCTCGAGCTTGGCGAAGAGGCGAGCGAAGGCGCCGCGCTTGGCACTGACCGTCGGGAACGCGGCGTTCTCCATGGCCGTGCGGCGTTCGTCGTAGCGGTCGACCAGGTACGCGCCGGGCATGCCGAACTCCTTGAGCGCGGCGATCGCGTCGGACATGAGTTCGGGCTGCGCATTCAGGACGTCGTGCATCTTCTGCTCGTAGAACATCTCATGGCGCGACTCGTCCTTGGCGAGGAGATGCTCGAGCTTCTTGAGCACGGGCTCGCGCGTCTGGCGAGCGTGGTTGCGATAGAACTCGGCCGTCACGAATTCCTGGAGCGTCGTGTTCGCGACGACCTGCACCGGCAGGTAGTGCAGCGGAATGCCCCAGTTCTCGGCGCTGTTCGCGCGGACGTCGTCGATCTGTTCGGCCAACGCCGCTTCGACAAGATCGCGAAGATGGAGCTGCGTCCGCGCCGGGGCGCCGTTCGTCGCGTTGCTCTCGTGCAGCGCGACGCGCGCCTTCGCCAGGTAGTCGCGGAGCGCGTAATAGTGCTTCCACTCCTCGACCGCCCACATCATTATGAAGTCGCAGGCGTGCTGGTCCGCGGCGAAGTACTCGAGCAGGTTGGCGACGTAGTCAGGGTTGTTGCTCTCGACGAGCATGGTCGACTCGACGACGTAGACGTCGGCCTCTGTCAGCGCGTCGACTGCGATCTGCGAGGGGGAGACGTCGAGCATCTCCGTGAGGCTCCAGCTCATGCGCTCGTGCGTCTTGTAGAACTCGATGACGTCGTCGCGACTGGGGACGGTGCGGCGTTCGAGAGCGGTGAGGGCCGGCTGGTGGCCGGTAAACGGATAACTGGTCTTGAGGGGAAGCTTGGACACTCGGACTCCTTGGCGTCACATCGCGAACAGGCGCGCGACGGCGCGGCGTCGATGGTCGACGTTTTGGGTCGGTTGGGGCTCGGCCGCCGGATGTCCGGCGTGGAGCGGGAGTTCCCGCACGACGCACTCAGTATCGCCAATTGGGCGAAGAAATAGAAGTCACGGATTCAAGAGGGTCTCCGCGTTGCCTTCGGCTCCGGCGGCTCGATAGAATGCGGAGCCTGAAATCGGGCAGGGATTCCTGATCCGAAGCGCGCTCGCAGCGCGCTTCTTCGCGGGCGAGGCGCCCGCACAGACGAGGAGCAAGCACATGCCGGCGATCTGCGCTGTCTGCGGCAAGGGTACCCAGTTCGGGCGCAACATCCGCCACCAGCACTCGGGGCGATGGGTGCGGAAGGCGCCGCGCACGAACCGCACGTTCCGACCGAACCTGCACAAGCAGGTCGTGTTCGTCGATGGCGACCCGATCCGGGTGAAGATTTGCACGCGCTGCCTGCGCACGACGTCGAAGTCCAAGGCGTAGGGGCGCTTCGGCGGAGTCTCTTAGCTGACCCTCGGTGAATGCGCCGAGGGTTTGTCCTTCGCTACGGCAAACAGCAAACAGCAAACGGCAAACGGCAAACAGCAAACAGCAAACAGCAAACAGCAAAGAAGGTAAACGACCCGCAGTCACGACGCTGTGGTTCCTTCGTGTGCGACCGTCGGTCGGCGAGCGGTCTAGAATTCAGGCATGTACCGGATCGGGCTGATCGGCGACACGCACTACCCGGAGGCGGGACCGCTATGGGATGAGGCGTACGACGCGCTGCGCGGCGTCGACGTCATCTTGCACGCAGGCGACCTCCACGTCGTGGCGGTGCTCGACTGGCTGGAGGAGCGCTGTGGCGCGCCGGTGATCGGCGTCCGCGGCAACGGTGATGACGGGAGCGGCGGCCGTCCCTTGTGCGCCGAGGACCCGCGTCTCAAGCCGGTGCAAACGCTGGACATCGAGGGCGTACGCATCGGACTCGTGCACGATGCGACGTTGCCGGAGTGGCCGCCGCATCGCACGCTCGAATCGATCATGGAGCATCATTTCGGCGGCCGCGTCGACGTGCTCGTGCACGGCCATACGCATGTCACGCAGGTCGAGGACATGCGCGGCGTGCTGCTGGTGAACCCTGGCAGCCCGACCTTTCCCCGCAACCACGCCCGGCGGCTCGGTACGGTGGGCTTCCTGGAAGTGCACGCCGGATCGGTACGGGCGTCGATCCACCAGCTTGTCGCTGGTCGCTAGTTGCTTGTTGCTGGTTGCTGGTTGCTGGTTGCTTGTCAACACGCCATAGCGTCAGTCGAGGCCGATCAGGCGGTCGAGGCCGATGACGAGATCCTGCCGCCGCATCACTTCACGGGTGGCAAGGATGATGCCGGGCATGAAGGACTCGCGGCCGGTCGTATCGTGGCGGATCGTAAGCGTCTGCCCGAGGCCACCAAAGATCACCTCCTGGTGCGCCACCAGCCCGCGCAGCCGCACGCTATGCACCGTCACGCCTTCGACGGATGCGTCGCGGGCGCCGGCGATCGGCGTCGCATCGGGGACGTTGCGCTCGAAGGGCTTGCCGCGCGCCGCCGCCATGCCGCGCGCCGTCGCGATCGCCGTGCCGGACGGCGCATCGACCTTCTGGTCGTGGTGCAACTCGATGATCTCCGCCGCGTCGAAGTACTTCGACGCGACGCGCGCCATATGCATCATCAGCACGGCGCCGATAGCGAAGTTCGCGGCGATGACGCCGCCGAGCCGTTGTTCGGCGCATTGCTTGGTGAGGCGCGCCACGTAGTCGTCGGCGAGCCCGGACGTGCCGATGACGGGACGCACGCCGTGGGCGAGCGCCGCGTCGGTGAGGACGGGCGTCCAGGCGGCGTTCGTGAAGTCAATGACGACGTCGGGCTTGCTCCCGGTGCACGCGGCGTCGACGTCGGCGAAGAGCGGGATGTCGCTGCCGGAAGGAAGACGCCACGACCCGGGCGTCACGAGGCCATCGACGACGCCGACAGGATCGAGGTCGGCCTCTGCATCGACCGCGTCAACGATGGCGCGTCCCATCTTGCCACTGCCGGAGATCAGCACGCGGATCATAGGCGTAGGGTAACGGGCCAAGCTCGCGTGTGGGTAGTTGTTTGATCGCGAAGAAGCGGCCGCATCCGTGCGTCCGCTCCTCCACAACCACAATCCAACGGGGCGTTGGTGTGTCAGGCCGCCCGGGTCACCCGTTCAGTCTCCTCGACGGGCAGGGCTTCGAGCTCGGCGCGCTTCGCCTGTGCGGCGGGCGCATGGGCGGCTTCGATGTGCTTGCGTGTGGCGCTCTGCATCTGCACGGCGGCGCCATTGACGATGATCTGCTCACCCTCGCCGAGTTGCACGCCGTCGGTATCGAAGACGCGGGCGAATCTGAGGGCGAAGAAGGGCGGCATGGCCGTACGGAGCGCTTGCGTCGGGTCGGCGTTCGGAGGCATCTCGAGCGTCCCGGAGATCTGGAACGGGGGCGCCATCAGCAGCACCCGCACCGGCACGCAGGGCGCCTTGACGACGCCGCGCGCGAAGTGAGGGCCATCGAACGTGGCAAAGACGATGTCTTCGCGGCGCACGAGTAGTGGCGCATCGAGGTCGACGTGCAGCGTCGCGTGGTAGAGCGGGCGGACGGCGGGCCCGCGCAGTTCGACCTGGCGCGAGACAGAGGGGTTATTCAGGTTTTCGAGGAAACGGCCGAGGTCGTGGATACCCTCAGGCGTGCCGCCGGCGACGAACAACGCCGTCACCAGTTCGACGCGGACTTCTGATTGTCGGTCATCCGGGAGTCTCATCAGGCCGCTGCTCCTGCACCGCTTCCCTTCGATGCACCGGCAAGTTTGCGGGTTCCCACGCCCGGTGCCCATGAGGGATTCGCGGTATACGGGCGCGCGGCTCCACCTACTCACGCCGCCCGCCGCCCGTTCCACGTTCAGGCGCAGATTCAGCGGTGGGCGAGCGCAGGAAATGCTATGCCGCCGCGCAACATGGATGTAACGTAGGTTCGGTAAGCTCAAGCCCTATTGTCAGGGGAGCAGGGGCGTCCGGGCGGACGCCTGCAGCCAGCGGGGTGACCACCAATGGGATCGTTCTACAAGGCCGAATACATCTGGATCGACGGCACGCAACCGACGGCCAAGCTGCGGTCGAAGACGAAGATCGTGCCGTCGGGCGAAGAGCCGCCGGTGTGGGGCTTCGACGGCTCGAGCACGAACCAGGCGCCCGGGTCCAACTCCGACTGCGTGTTACAGCCGGTCTTCGTGTGCCCAGATCCCCTGCGCGGCGGCGACCACAAGCTGGTGATGACCGAGGTGCTTCTGACCGATATGACGCCGCACCCGACGAACACGCGCGCTGCGTTGTCGGAGATCGCCGAACGCTACAAGTCGCACGACATGTGGTTCGGCATCGAACAGGAGTACACGTTCTTCGAGGGCGCGAAGCCGCTCGGGTGGCCGGACAACGGCTTTCCCGCGCCCCAGGGTGGCTACTACTGCGGCGTCGGCGCGGACGAGGTGTTCGGGCGCGAGATCGTCGAAGCGCACACCGAGGCGTGCCTACAGGCAGGCATCGCAATCTCCGGCACCAACGGCGAGGTGATGCCGGGGCAGTGGGAGTTCCAGGTGGGCCCCGTCGGCCCGCTCGATGCGTCCGACCAGCTCTGGCTGGCGCGATGGCTCCTCTATCGGATCGCCGAGGACTTCGGCGTCAGCGCGACGCTCTACCCGAAGCCGGTGAAGGGCGACTGGAACGGCGCCGGAGCGCACACGAACTTCTCGACGAAGGAGATGCGGTCGAACTACGACTATTGCGTGAAGGCCGCCGAAGCCTTGAGCACGCGACACGACCTGCACATCGAGAACTACGGCTACGCGATCGAAGAGCGGCTCACCGGCTTGCACGAAACGTGCTCGTACAAGGAGTTCCGCTACGGCGTCTCGGACCGGGGCGCCTCGGTGCGCATCCCGTGGCAGGTTGCACGCGACCAGAAGGGCTACATCGAGGACCGGCGCCCGAACGCGAACTGCGACCCATACGTCGTCACGCGGTTGATCACGGATACCGTGTGCAGCTCATTTGAGTCATCGAGTCCCAAGTAGCGCCGCACCGAAGCACGACGCGACGAAGGGCGGCCCGAACGGCCGCCCTTCTTGTTGCAGCCGTCGAGGGAGACGGCTTCGCGACGGATGTTCGCACGCGACGCGGGCGGCGTAGACGACATATGTAAAGCGCACGGTGCGCGGAATGCCGACGGATACTATTACTGACAATGGAAAACGACACGAGCCTGCTGCTCGACCTGGTAGCGGCGATGGGCGTCGCACTGGCCGGAGGGTGGCTCGCATCGCGTATCGGGCTGTCTTCCATCGCCGGCTACGTGGCCGCCGGGATGGTGATCAGTCCCTTCACGCCCGGCTTTGTCGGCGACATCGACCGGTTGCGATTCCTGGCGGACATCGGCGTCGTGCTGATCATGTTCGGCATCGGCGTCCAGTTCTCGATTGGCGACCTGGCGAAGGTGGGGGGCAAGATCGGCATGGCTGCGATCGCGCAGGTGCTGATCGTCGTGGGCGTCACGTGGGCGATCGCAGGGCCGATGGGCTGGGAGTGGGACGAATCGCTGTTCATCGGCGTGGCGCTGGCTTCCAGCAGCAGCACGGTGATCAGCAAGCTCCTGTCAGAACGGGGCGAGGTGAGCACGCAGCACGCGCGCGTCAGCCTGGGCTGGAGCATCGTGCAGGATTTATCGGCGCTGATCGTCGTGGCGGTGTTGATCGCCGTGACGGAAGAGGGCGATGTCGGATCGAGCGTCGCGTTTGCGACGTTGCGGGGCGTCGGATTCATCGCCGTTCTGCTCATCGTCGGCGTGCGGCTGGTGCCGTGGCTGCTCGCGCGCATCGCCGACCAGGGCTCGCGCGAGCTGTTCGTGCTGGCCGTGGCGGGGATAGCGCTGGGGACGGCGTTGGCTTCGCAGGAGGCGGGGTTGTCGCTCGCGATGGGCGCATTCCTTGCCGGCATGGTGGTCAGCGAATCGGACCTCTCACACCGCGTGCTGGGTGAACTGCTGCCGGCGCGCGACGTGTTCGCCGTGCTGTTCTTCGTGTCCGTCGGCATGCTGATCGAGCCCGATGTGGTCGGCGAGAACATCGGCACGTTGTTGGTCGTGCTGGCGCTGATCATCGTGTTCAAAGGCGTGCTGACGGTTGGGCTATTGCGGTTGGCGGGAGAACGCCAGAACACGGCGCTCGTGAGCGGAGCGTTCCTGGCGCAGGGTGGTGAGTTCACGTTCGTCTTCGTCGGTCTGGGCGTCGACAACGCCGTGGTGGGTGCTGACTTCTTCTCGGTCGTGGTCGCGGCCACAGCGCTGTCGATCGTCCTCTCGCCGCTGATCACCGCGGGCGCGACACGCGTGAACCGCGCCATCGAAGGGCGGCCCGCGGTCGACCTGCCGGAAGAGCGCCGGCCGCGCCGCGTTGGCCGAAAGGCGGTCGTCGCCGGGTACGGGACCGTCGGCAAGACCGTGGTGGACGCGTTGCGCGGACGGTTCGAGGTCGTCGTCGTCGATGAGGATGCACGTGCGTTGCGCGGGTTGGAGGGCGAGAACATTCGCGTGATCAACGGCGACGCGAGCAACCCGGCGATCATCGATGAGATGGGGCTGGATGACTGCCGCGTGCTCGTCGTCGCGATTCCGGATCCGTTCGCGGCGCGGCGCCTGGTGGAGCGCGCCCGCATGATGTATCCGGACCTGGACGTGATCTCGCGCGCGATCAACGAAGAGGAGGCATCGAAGCTGCGGATTGCCGGCGCCTTCGATGCCATCGTCGCCGATCGCGAGGTGGCGCTCGAGCTGGTGCGTCACAGCCTGCATCGGTTCGGCGTCGACCAGCGGCAGGCGCTGGCGGTCGTGCAGCGGATGCGGCAGCGGTAGTCTCCGGCACGCCCAAGATGTGGAGCCTTGAGCAAGGCCCGGTGCTCCGCCCGCGCGTCGATAATGATGCGCTCCCCGTAGCCACGAGACTTCGCAAGGGGTAGGCTTACCGCACGTCACTATCGTTCAAGGAGTCACCATCATGGAGTACCGCGACCTTCTCTACGACGTCAGCGACAACATCGCGACGGTCACGCTCAACCGTCCGGAGCGTCTCAACGCGATTAGCGGCGGCATGCTCGCCTCGTTCTCGGATGCATTTCGGGAAGCGGATCGTGACCGCAACGTGCGCGTGATCATCCTCACGGGCGCGGGACGCGGCTTCTGTTCTGGGCTCGACCTGAAAGAGCAGGGCGACAGTTCGAACGGCAACACCGTCAACGGCGCGGCCGTGGGTATCTCGAAATTCGACCTGGCCAACAGCCCGCCGATCGTGCTGCATCAGACGGACAAGCCCGTCATTTGCGCGCTGAACGGCGCGGCCGCCGGATACGGCATGGACTTGGCGCTTGGCTGCGACATCCGCATCGCGGCCGACACGGCCAAGCTCGCGGCTGTGTTCACCAGGCGCGGCGTGCTGCCCGAGAGCGGCGGGACGTGGCTGCTGCCGCGGCTCGTCGGCTGGGAGAAGGCGGCGGAGATCGCGTTTCTCGGCAAGGTGCTGTCGGCGCAGGAATCGCTGGAGTACGGACTGGTGCGCAAGGTCGTACCGGCGGATTCGCTGATGGACGAAGCGCGTTCGCTTGCCGCCGAGATGGCGAAGAACGCGCCGCTCGCCGTGCAGGCGACGAAGCGCATGATGCGCCTGAGCATGGAAGAGACGTTCGAAGCGAACGTGCACCACGTCTTCCTGCAGTTGCTGCCGCTGTTCCGGTCGAATGACTTCACGGAGGGCGTCAAGGCGTTCATCGAGCGGCGAGAGCCGCAGTTCGAAGGGCGCTAGCCCGGCGCGCGATCCTGGTCACCGCGGCGGGAGGCGCGCCGCAGGTTGGCCGATAGCGATTCACGTCAAAGCGGGCGGATCAGTCGATCCGCCCGTTCGTGTTGGATTCCGGGTATGCGCTTCAGGGCGCATGGCGCGGAGTGCAGTCCGCGAACCCGCACTCATCGGCCCGCTATGAGGGCTCTTCTGCGCCGCGCATCTCCGACGGTACGTTCTCCGGATGGGATCGCCCGTTCGTGAATTCGCCGGCGTTCTCGATATCGACGCACAACTCCTGGCGCATGACCTTCACGGTGTCCGGCGCCGTTATGCCAAGCTTGACCCGGTCCCGGTCGACGCTGAGTACCTTGACCCAGATGTCGCCTTCGATCCAGATGCCCTGCTGGACCTTCCTTACAAGAATGAGCATCCTGCTCGCACTTTCTTTCCCACCTCGCGGCGGGGTGGCCGCCCTGACCGCTCCCCTCGGGACGCACATGGCAAGTGCGGCGTCCGGTCGTAAATTGCTCTCTATTCAGCTTGACATCTGGCGCATGTTTGAGGCTAACTAGGAAACCGAATACCAGACATGGGAAGCCGGAAGTTCACAACTATTATATAGATTACCGGAACTCGAAGACCACAATTGAATTACCGGCATTCTATTTCTGTAAAATCCTGCCGTCAAGCTCGTTGCGTCGATTTCACCCGCACTGGAGATAGGCGACTCATATGAACCGATGGGGATTACTCACGAACCATGCCCTGGTCCTGGTCCACGTCGTCGAGAATCCCCGCTCGACGCTCCGGCAGATCGCCGACGCCGTCGGGATCACCGACCGGGCCGCGCAGTCCATCCTTCGCGCGCTGGAGGGGGACGATATCGTCGCCCGGCGGAAGGAGGGTCGCCGGAACATCTATACGGTCGACCTGGACGCCTTGCTGGCGCACCGCCAGTACGGCAAGTACAGCATCGCCGAGATCGCGAGCGCGCTGCTCAGGCTGTCCGGGCAGGGCGGCGCCATGCCGCTGGCCGGCGAGATGGGGACCGTCTCGGACACACGGCGGACGGTGATGGAGCGGCTGCCCCCGGGAGATGAGAACGGGTCATCCTGAACTGCCCGGCGTTCAGCGGCGTGCTACGGTTCGGCCATGCGCGCGCTCTGGTTTCGCTTCCTGGATTGGTTTTCCCGCTTGCGCGGGCGCCGCTCGATACCCCGCGAACCCGTGAGCATCCGGCCGATCGGCGTCGTGCGGAATGCCGTGACGGCGCCCAGGATGGATGGGTGGGAGAACGTACGCTCTGACATCATCGTGCGGGAGGAGCTGTCGCACGCGCTCGATGGTCTCGAGGGGTACTCGCACATCATCGTCGTCTTCGCGTTCGACAAGGTGCCGGAGTCGGAACTGAAGGAGCGCGTGCGCCCCCGGGGCGATGCGCGGATCCCGGAACAGGGCGTACTCGCGACGCGGAGCCAATTGCGCCCCTCACCGCTCGGCGTCTCCGTCGTGCGGCTGCTGCGGCGCCGCAACAACATTCTGCGCGTACAAGGGCTCGATGCGATCGACTCGACGCCGGTGCTGGACGTAAAGCCGTACTTCCCGAACTACGACGCCGTCCAGGACGCCGAGATCCCGGACTGGGCTCGTGCGCTCGAGGCCGCCGAGTAGCAGCTCTGGGGCGGAGACGGGCCTCGCGTTCGATCTCTCAGGTGGCGCGAGGCTAGCCGCGCTCGCCGGGCGCGGCGCCGGACTTCGGTGCCGCGAGGACCTTCGAACCGGTGTCACAGCATCCGGCGAGCGGGCACGTCCCGCAGCGCGGATTCGTGCGACAGACCGCTTTGCCGTGCAGGACGATGTGCGCGTGCATGCGCTGGAAGGCGCCCGCGTCGGCATCGCGCAGGCGGTCTTCGAACCAGCGCTGCCAAGCGTCGTAGCTATTCGATGCGGGGCCGCGGCCGATGCGGCGGAACACGCGCTGCGTGTAGGCGTCGATCAGAAACGTGCGATGCCCAGCGGCATAGAGCAAGATCGCGTCGGCGGTCTCGGGCCCGATCCCATGCGTATCGAGCAGCCCCCGGCGCAGGTCGTCCCGGTCGAGCGCCAGGAGCGCCTCGAGTCCGCCCGCGTCAACGATCGTCCGCGCGATGGCGCGCAGCCGTCGCGCTTTCACGTTCGGCGTGCCGCTGACGCGCACGAGTTGGATCAACGCGTCATCGGGCATGCGCGCGAGCCGCGACGGGTCGAGCGCACCCGCGGCCCTCATGTTCTCGAGCGCACGCTCGGCGTTCGTCCACGTCGTGTGCTGCACGAGCACCGCGCCCGCCACCACGTCCATGGCGCCGCGCACGTGTTCAGGGTCCCAGACCCACGTCTCGTCGCCATAGGCATCATCGAGCAGCCGGAAGATCTGCGCCAGGGTGGCGCCGTCCGCGTCAGGGAGCGACGCCGGCATACGTCCAGAACACCGGGTCGACATTGACGCCGCCGACGATCAGTTCCCAGTGCAGGTGCGGCCCCGTCGCAAGGCCGGTCGCCCCGACGCCGCCCACGACCTGACCCTGCGCGATGTCCTGTCCCTGCGTTACATCGATCCGCGAGAGGTGATGGTACGCGGTGAATACGCCGAGGCCGTGATCGAGCATGACGGAATTGCCGCGCGTCGCCAGGAAGCCTACGAAGGCGACGCGCCCGGTCGCCGCGGCCATCGCCGGCGCGCCTTCATCTGCGGCGAAGTCCGTGCCGCTATGGTGGCTGCCGACGGGCCCGCCGTTGTAGCTGCGGGCATCACCGAAGTTTCCGGTCAGCGGGCCGGTCTGCGGGAAGATGAACGGGCCGTTCCAGAATTTCTGCGGCGTGAACTGCGCGAACGTGGCGGCGCGGATGTTCAATTCGCGCTGCACATCTTCGGCGGGGATGCCTTCGATCTGCCCTGGCGGCAGCGTGATGTACTCGACCGGCCAGTTCGTCGGCGAAACGGTCAGGGTCTGTGTGACTTCGCGAAGCAGGGCGCCGCGCTCATCGAGCATGTTCACCGTGACTGTATACGTGCCCACTTCCTGCGTGGCGCCGGCGCCGATGACGGCCCAGAACTCGCCGCCGGCTTCGACCATCTTGTGCTCGCGCCCGCGGTAGATCGCCGTCGCGCCGCTCGCATTGTCCATCGGGACGCGGATCACCATGGTGCGGCCCTGCGCGAGGCCATCGCCGGACGGTGGTGGTACGACGACCTCTGGCGCCGGCGTCGACGTCGGCTCCGGCGTGTCAGTGGGCGCCGGTGTCGGCGTCTCGGTGGGTACGGGCGTCGGTGTGCGCGTGGGCGTATGCGTCCGCGTGGCGGTAGCCGTCAGCGTCGGCGTGTCGGTCGCAGACGAACCGCCGACGATGCCACAGCCCGTCAGCGCGGAAGCGCCGGCGAGCGAGAACAGAGCCAGGGACGCAAGGTGAAGGGACCGGCGAGGCACCCGGCCAGTATAGCGACGTGCGGCACCTTCGGTTGTTAACGAACTGTCAGTCGTCGATCCGCACCGGTTCGAGCGCGGGTGCGAACCGGGGCGACGCGGCTTGCCAGCGCTGGTGCGCCACGATCAGCACGAGCGCGACGAAGAGCAGCGCCGCCGCAAACTTGAACGGCGCGAGCGGACCCCACTCGCTTCCGACCAGACCGCCCAACGCCTGACCGCCTGCCGTCCCCAGGCCCTGCACAGCAGCGAGAGCGCCAAGCCAGAGGCCGCGGCTGCCGACGTCCGTGGCGTCGAGGGCGGCGGCGCCCCAGGCCGGGACGCTGATCGCGTACGCGAGGCCCGCCAGCACGACGAGATGCACGACGATGATCGGGCTGTCCGTGAGCGTCAGCGCGAAGATGCACAGCGCCGCGACGAAGAGGCCGGCGATCAGCGGCACCTGCCGGCCGTAGCGGTCTGCGAGATGGCCGAATTTCCAGAGAATCACGCCGGCCGCGAGCGCGGGCGCCGGGAACAGCATCGCCATATAGGACATCTTCACTTCCAGGACGTCGCGCGTGTAGGCGCCGATCATCGGCGTGTGCATGCTGGTGCCGAGCGTCAGGAAGAGGACGATGACACCCAGGACGACGATTCCCGGCTTCCAGGCACCCGGGGCCGCGCTGTGTTGTGGCGCAACGTGCGCTGCCGGGAGCGGTTCGCTCACGTGGTCAGGCGCATCGATGCTGCGCAGCACCATCATCAGCGCCAGCGCGTTGAAGGCGATGCACGCCCAGAACGCCGCGCCGTAGGTCACGAAGTCGACGGCGACGACGCCGGCCACGGTGCCAATGCCAATCCCGGCCATCTGAGCGAGGTTGAGAAGCGACATGGTGCGAGCGCGGCGCTCGTGCGGCGTCGTTTCGCCGACGTGCGCCATGAACGCCGGCCACATCGTCGCCGCGCCGACGCCGAGCAGCGCCGAGAGGCCGAGGAACCAGCGTTCGTCGGGGATCTGCATCATCAGCGCAAGGATCGGGATGCTGAACGCCATGCCGGCGACCATCGTCGGGCGGCGGCCGGCGCGGTCAGCGATCCAGCCCGCGATCGGCTGCCAGAGGAACCTCGCGACGCCGTAGCAGGCCATCGCATAGCCGGGGTAGGCGGCGCCGGCATGGAGCGCTTGCGGCAGGTACTGCTGCACGAGCGAGAGGAAGTAGACGCCAACGGCGGCCTGCCACAGGAAAACGACCGCCGCCAGTTCGATGGCGCGCGCCCGGTCATTGCTCATGGAAGACGCCAACTGGCGAACCAAGATCATCCCCGCCACCCCACTCCTCGGACCTCCGGACGACGTCCCGACGGCCTGTGTCGATTATCGGCAAAAACCCTTACGGGCTGACCGTAATCGGGCGTCAGTTCGTGTCCTTCCTATCTCGGCTACGCGCCAGGGCAAGAGCCCCCAGCGCCGTCCCTCGTTCCCCCAACTCCCATTCGACGATCCGCACGTCCTGGAACGGCTGCTCGAACGAGCGTGCGCGCGCCACCTCGAGCGCCGGTGCCAGGTACTCATCACCAATGTGCGTGAGGCCGCCGCCGATGACGATGATCTCCGGGTTGAAGGCGTTGATCATCGTCGCGAGGCCCATGCCGAAGTAGCGGGCGGCCCTATCGATAATCGCCTGCGCTTCGGTCTCGCCGGCCTGCGCGGCGAGGTGCACAGACTCCGCCGACAGGGGCGGTTTCTGCTCGGCGATGCGCGCTGTGCGCGGCATGCTTCCCGCATCGATCAGTTCCTGGGCGCGCTGCGCAATGCCCGCGCCGGATGCGTAGGCCTCCATGCAGCCGACGTGCTTCGCACCGCACATCGCGCCGTCGTCGGCGACGATGATGTGGCCAAGTTCGCCCGCCGCGCCCGAGGCGCCGCGATACAACTCGTTGTCGATGATCAGGCCGCCGCCGAGGCCGGTGCTGATCGTGACGTAGATCAAGTGCCGGTAGCCGCGACCGGCGCCGAACTGATGCTCGCCCACGGCGCCGCAATTCGCGTCGTTTTCGAGCACGCTGGAAAGTCCGGAGCGCTCGCTGAACAATCGCGTGAGCGGTACGTCGTGCCAGCCCGGCAAGTTCGGCGGGTCGGTGACGACGCCGTGCTGCCAGTCGATCGGCCCCGGCGCCGAGACGCCTGCGGCCGATACGTCGGCGAGCGCAATGCCCGCTTCATCGGCCGCGGCGCGCGTCGCTTCTACCATGCGATCGATGACGTGCTCGGCGCCCTTCGACGCTTGTGTCGGCAATCGCTGGTCACCGACGATCTTGCCCTCGCCATCGGCGACGATTGCCATGATCTTCGTGCCGCCGAGGTCCACGCCGGCGTAGTACGGTCCGCTCATGAGACGCGCGCGCCCCTGTCGGCGATCGCCGTTTCGTAGAGCGCGGCGTAGTTGTCTGCGGCAGGACCCCACGACCAGTCCTGGCGCATGCCCCGTTCCTGCATCGCACGCCAACCAGCGCGATTCGCGAACGCCGTCAGTGCGCGTTCGGCTGCTTCGCGCAGATCGCGTGCGGTCGCACCTTCGAAGATGAAGCCCGTGCCGGTGGTCAACGATGGGTCGGCGTCCTGCACGGTGTCGTTGAGGCCGCCTGTCCGGCGGACGAGCGGCACGGCGCCGTAGCGCAGCGAGATGAGCTGTCCGAGGCCGCAGGGTTCATAGCGCGACGGCATCATGAAGACGTCGCAGCCGCCGTAGATCTGCTGCCCGAGCGGCGGGTTGAAGTCGAGCCACACCTTCACGCGCTGCGGATAGCGCGCTTCGAGCGCCTGCAGCGCTTCGTGCACGGATTGATCGCCGGTGCCCAGCACGACGAGTTGCGCCTCGCGTTCGGCGAGCAGCGCATCGAACGCGTCCGAAACGAGATCGATGCCCTTCTGTGCAAACAGTCGCGTGACGACGCCGAACAGCGGCGCCCCCGGATCGATCGGCAACCCCGCCGTCGCCTGCAGGACGTGCTTATTCTGTTCGCGACGGTCGAGCGTGTCCACGTTGAAGTTCGTCTCCAGCGCTGCGTCCGTCTGAGTGTCGAACTCCTCGTAGTCGATGCCGTTGACGATGCCGGAGACCCATTCGCCGCGCGCGCGCAAGAGCGGATCGAGGCCGGCGCCGTACTCGGGTGTGAGGATCTCCTTCGCGTATGTCTCGCTGACGGTGTTGACCCGCTGTGCGTGCGCGATTCCCTGCGCCATGGCGCTGTACATGATGTCTTCGGGAAGTCCGTCGGGAGGCGCGAACTGCTGCGATCCCAGGCCGAAGCCGGCGGCGAAGTCGCGCGTGAACTCCCCTTTGAGCGCCAGGTTGTGGATGGTGTAGGCGCGCCCGCAGCGCGACCACGGGTGCGCGTCGTCCGCTTCGAGGCGCGTCAGCAGCAACGCGGTGTGCCAGTCCTGCGCGTGGACGGCGTCCGGCCGGAAGTCCAGACGGTCGGCGCACGCGAGGAGCGCGTCGCAGAAGAAGAGGAAGCGCTCGATGTCGTCGTCGTGCCCGTAGACCGTCGGGCGGTCGAAGTAGCGCTGGTTCTCGATGAGATACACCGGGACGCCCCGCACGTCCGCGAGCCAGACGTCGACGCTCTCGTCACCGCCTGCCCATGGCACGCGCACCTGCTCGGCGATGCGCTTCGCGGCGGCCTGCTCGCGATCGATGATCGCGTGGAACGGCATCGCGAGGCGGACGTCGAGGCCGTGCTGGCGCAGGGCTCGTGGAAGCGAGCCAGCCACGTCGCCGAGGCCGCCGACCTTGGCGAGCGGACTCATCTCGGCCGAAGCGAAGAGAACGTTCAAGCTATTCCCCGGAGGAGAGATCGGTGGGTGACGGGTATGTGTACCGGATGGCGATGAGCGCGGCAACAGCCGCAGAACCTTGAACCCATGAGGACCTTGACTCGAACCTTGACGAATTGTTCTTGCCGCTCGGTTCCAGGTTCCAGGTTCTAAGTTCTCCGTCTCAACGGCTATGCTCGCCTCATGGCCACTACGCTCATCCTCGATACCGACATTGGCGGCGACGTCGATGATGCGCTCGCGCTGGCGTTCGCGATCCGGCACCCGGACATCGACCTGCGCGCCGTAACGACGGTCTCGGGCGATACGGTGCGACGCGCGAAGATCGCAAAGAAGCTGTTGCTGCTTGCGGGGCGTGACGACGTCGAAGTTGCGGCGGGCGTGCGCGGCGAGCATCCGGAGCGCAACGAGAGCGCCGATGGCTCGCACGAAGCGGCGATGCTCGGCGACGTGCCGGATGGCCTGGAGATCAGCGGGCGCGACGCCGTCACGCTGCTGCTCGAAGAGTGCGAGCGGGGCGGCGTGCAGGTCGCGACGGTCGGCATGCAGTCGAACGTCGCCGCGGCGCTTGACCGCGATCCGTCGTTCGCGCACGACGTCGAATTGCTGGCAGTGATGGGCGGCGTCTTCGCGCCGGTGCGCTTCTTCGGTGAGGAGCTGCCGCCGTCGATCGACCACAACCTCAACGTCGACGCGACGGCCGCCGTGCGCGCGCTGAACGCCGGCTTCAACGCTCTGTACACGCCGATCGACGTCACGATGACGGCGTGGCTCATGGCGCCGCATCTCGAGCGGCTGCGCAGCGGCGATGCGCTGTGCCGCGAGCTGGCGCGCCAGATCGACGTCTACGGGCGCGGCAAGCACTGGCACGGTGTCATCCCGGACGATCACGTCTGCCTGGTGCACGATCCGCTGGCCGTTGCGTGCATGGTGGAGCGTCGATTCGTGACGACAGAGCGCCTCCCGGTGACGGTGGCGATGCACCAGGGCCACGTGCGCACGTTCATCGACCCGGTCGCGGGCGTCGAGGCGGAGGTGGTGCGGTCGGTGAATGCGGCGGCGGTCGCGGCGTGGTGGGTGGAGGTGGTGGTTGGTGATTAGTTGCTGGTGCTTGGTCTTTGGTCGTTGATGACCTGCTCCCTAGCTTTGCTGAGGCGGCTGATTGAATTGGGGCAGCGCCGGCCCAGACACTACATTGAACGCAGTACGCGAGTCCTCTTGCCCCTCGATGCGCGAGACGATCTCGTAAACCCCTGGTGCGGGCACGTTTAGTCCTACGTTCAACGCCAGTTGAGCACGCTGGGCCTGACCGGGAGGTAGACCGGGGGGGCGCCCAACCTCGAACTGTCCGCCCACCTTAGCCAGAGAGGCACCATCGGCCGAAAGGACCTCGATTTCGACGTTGTGGCGCTGGTTGGTCTCGTTCCACTCAACCCTGAATGCCGCGGCGATCCCCACCATTCGCTGCGAAGGAAACGCGTTCAGGACGCTGAGCACGTCCCAACCTCCCCCGTTCAGGTAGAGCTTGTTACCGACGATATCGGCGTGGTCTGCAAGAATGAGCCACTCGGTTCGCATAGCTCGGTTGACTCCTGTAGCGTATTGTAGTATCAATACACTACAAATGTAGTGGAAGCGCGGCGCGGATGTCAAGTCTGCCGATAATGATCCTAGATCTCCTCTTTGATGATGAGAATCTCGAGAAGATGTACAAGCACGGGGTGAAGCCGACGCAGGCGCTTGAAGTGATCGACAACCTGCATCGCATCGGGCGGAACCGCAAAGAGCGCCGCGGCCTCTATCTCGTTGTGGGCCGCGATAATGGCGGGGCTTGCATTTCAATGCCAGTCGAGATGACGCATGACGCTACGCTATGGAGGCCAATCACGGCGTGGTACTGTAAGCAACACGAATGGAACCTGCTTCCCCGCGGGTGAGGGAGAGAATCATGGCCGACAAGGATCTCGAGGAGCTTCAAGACCCTGAGTCTTGGGAGTTCGACGAGGAGGATGCCGCAGTGCCGCCTCGAAAGGCGCGCGCCGTCGTCAGCGTTGCATTCCCGAGAGAGGACTTTGACCGCGTGGAAGAGTTCGCAGAGCAGCACGGTTTGAAGGTTTCGGCGTTGATTCGTCAGGCGGCAGTTGCTTTCGTCTCCGGGGCGCAGGGCGCAACGTCCACAATCGCCGTACTCAGCGCCGGCGGTCCGGAGCGCATGGTGGCCTACATAGCTCAGACGCCCCAGGCGACACGCGCCAGTGCATCGAGCTTCGAGCAGATTCCCGCATAACTCCGAATCGAACGCGATATGCTGATTTGAAGGCTAGGGCCGCGTCCTCGTGACGCGGCCCTTTCCTGCGTTTCGGCGACGTTCGCGGGTTTTGAGAGCCCACGCTCGAGCGCTAACGTCTAGATGCTGAGCCCGCTGGCGACCAGTTCGCGGTGGTAGTCGGCGTCGCCCCAGGCTAGTTCGGCGGCCTTCTGGCGGCGGAAGTAGAGCTGCACCTTGTAGTCCTTGGTGAAGCCGATGCCGCCGTGGATCTGCTGGCCGTGCGCGACGACGCGGCGCGTCGCTTCGCTGACCCAGGCCTTCGCCATGTTGACGTTCATGTCGGCGTCCGGTTCGTCCTGGTCGACGGACCACGCGGCTCGGTACATGATGAAGCGCGAACCATCGACGTCGGTCACCATGTCGGCGGCCTTGTGCTGGATCGCCTGGAATGAGCCGATCGGCCGGCCGAACTGGATGCGGTCCTTCGCGTACTGGACGCTGATCTCGAAGTCCATCTGCGCCAGCCCGGTGAGGTACGCACACTCGATGACCGTGGCCTTGCGCTGGACCTTCTTGAACGTCGCCCAGCCGCCGGGGATGACGTTCGCCTTCGGCACCTTGACGTTCTCGAAGTTCACTTCCGCCTGCTTGTCGGCGGCGATCGTCTTGAGTTGCGTCTGGCTGATGCCCGCCGCCTTCGCATCGACGATGACGAGCGTGATGCCGTCTTCGCCCTTCGAGCCGGGCTTGCGGCCGACGACCGTGAAGAAGTCAGCGACGTTCGCATCGCGGACGAAGAGCTTCGTGCCGTTGAGCACGACGTCGTTGCCATCTTCCTTCACCTCGAGCGCCACGCCTTCGGCGTCGAAGCGCGCGGACGGCTCCGTGAACGCGAGCGTCCAGATCGCGTTGCCGCTGGCGATCTGCGGCAGGTACTGCGACTTCTGCTCGTCGGTGCCGCCTTCGAGCAGCGGCAGCGTGCCGCCGACGACCGTCGAGATGAACGGTCCCGGCACGAGCGCGCGGCCGAACTCTTCGACGAGCACGACGAGGTCGAGGTAGCTGAAGCCGGCGCCGCCGTACTGGTCGGGGATCAGCAATCCCTGCCAGCCTTGCTCCGCCATCTTCTTCCAGAGGTCGGGCGAGTAGCCCTTTTCGTCCTCTTCCATCTCGCGGACGAGCGTCTCCGGGCATTCCTTCTCCAGGAAGTCCCGCGCGGTGTTCTTGAGCAGTTCTTGCTCTTCAGATAGTCCCAGGTCCATGTCCCACAGCTCCTTTCGCTGACATTCCCGTGTTATTCCGCCGCCCTCGCCCCGCGCGAGGGATAGTCGATGTGTCGATGCGGCCGCGCTCAGGCGCGCTCAGGTGTGTGATGCTTCCCTCCCCCTTCGCCATCGTCGTGCGCTTCCTGGTTGAGCAGAATGCGCGTCCAAACCGGCCAGATAAGGAAGACCACCGCGCAAATCACGCCCGGCCAGATCGACCAGAACAGGTACTCGCTGCGAAAGGCTTCGTTCTCGGTCAGCACATGCCCTTCCAGGCAGGTCTCTGTGCGCTGTTTGATCTCTTCCTGCGGCACGTCCGTGCGGTCGATGCCCTGTTCGTCGGCGATCTCCCGCCGGTAGTCGGCGCAGTCGTTGTGCGTCGCGCCCGTCGGCATGTTGTCCGTCGCGTACAACGCCGAGCCGATGCCGACGGCCAGCCCGTAGATCGCGCCGGCGATTACGACGGCGATGGCGAGGCGCTTGAGTGAGAATGCTTCACGCACGACTGGTCTCCTGGAGGTCGGAGGTCGGAGGTCGGACGTCTAGGGACCGCCAACTCTCGATCAATCTGTACAACTGCCGCGCGACAATCTTGTACTCATTCGTGAAGCGCTGATTGTCAGCGTCGCCAATGTAATCCAGTTCCCTGGCAATTTCTAAGTGAATCTCCATCTCGGTCGCAGATCCCATCGCATTAGCGAGATAGGCTCTGAATTCCTTCGCCGAACGTCGCTTAGCGTATCCCTTCAGCAATGTTGGCGGGAATGGACTTCGCCGCGCGGCGAACCTGGTTCGCAAGGTCGAACTTCTCATAGTCTGGGAACGTGAGCGCGAGAATGTGGACGGGCTGCAAGAGTGCCCATGAACGCTGGTACACCTCAAGATCGCGAAAGCTACGGATTGGACGACGCTCCTGTTGCGATCGTCCTCCGACCTCCGACATCCGACCTCCATTCCACCTCATCGCGGCATGCCCAGTCCGCGCTGCGCGATCACGCCGCGCTGGATCTCGCTCGTGCCGCCGGCGATCGTCGAGCCGACGGCGATGCGATACCAGGCGTCGAGGCGGCCACCGAGCGGGGCGCGCGGCGAGCCTTCGCTGAGCATGCCGTACATGCCCGCGGCCTTCACGCCGGTCCGCCCGATGCGCTGCGCCAGTTCCGAGCCAAACAGCTTGGTGATCGACGCTTCCTGGTTGGGGATCAAACCTTTCGCCTGCATCGTCGCGACCCGATATGAGAGCACGATCGAGACCTGCGCCTCGATCATCCGCTGCGCCAGCTCGTGGCGGAGCGCCTCGCGCCCGGCGTCGCGACGGCCGTCCGTGCGCACGAAGTCGATCAGCTCGCGCACCATGGTCTGCAAGCCGACGCCGCTGATGATGCCGGAGCGCTCGAAGTCAAGTGTCGTCGTCGCGACGTACCACCCCTTGTTCAGCTCGCCGAGCAGATCCTTCTTAGGCACACGCACGTTGTCGAAGAAGACCTCGTTGAAGCTCGGCGTGTCGGCAAGATTGGTCAGCGGCCGCACCGTGACGCCCGGCGTCTTCATATCGAGCAGAAAGTAACTGATGCCCTTGTGCTTCGGCACGTCGGTGTCCGTGCGCGCCAGCAGCATCATGCGCTGCGACCGGTGCGCGCCCGACGTCCAGATCTTCTGGCCGTTGATGATGAAGTCGTCGCCGTCCTGCACCGCGCGCGTCTGCAGCGATGCGAGATCGGATCCCGAGCCCGGCTCGCTGAAGCCCTGACACCAGAACGTCTCCCCGGAGAGGATGCCAGACAGGTGCTCGCGCTTCTGTTCCTCCGTGCCGTGGACGATGATCGTCGGACCGGCAAGGCCGATCGCGAGGAAATTCGGACGTGGCGCCCGTGCGCGCGCCATCTCTTCATTGAAGATGAACTGCTGCATCACGCCGAGGCCGGCGCCGCCGTACTCCTTCGGCCACGCGGGCGCGACCCAGCCGCGCTTCGCGAGCGTCCTGAGCCAGTCGCGCTCGCGCTCGTCCTCACCGATGCCGACGCCCATGACGGCGTCATCGGCGGCGTGGAGGTCTGCGGGCAACTCCGCTCGGAGAAAGTCCTGGACTTCCCGCCTGAATGCGGCATCAGCGGGTGCGTCGGCGAAGTTCATTGGCGGGGAAGTCCTAATCCACGCTGGGCGATGATGTTGCGCTGGATCTCCGACGTCCCGCCGGCGATCGCGCCGCCCACGCTGGTCACATATGACTTGCTGAAGCGGCCCTTGAGCTTTGCGTACGGGCTCTCCTCCCACAGCCCGCCGTACAACCCCATGATCCCCATGCCGACGCGCGCCTGCCGCTGGATGTACTCCGAGTTAAACACCTTGATGATCGAGGCTTCGTAGTTCGGCACGAGGCCCTTCGACTGCATGCTTACGACGCGGTACGACAGCAGCCGCGTCACCTCCAGCGACAACCACAGATCCGCGATGGCGTGCCGGACCAGCGGGCTCTCCCAGATCGGCGCACCGGTCGCGGCGTCTCGTTCATTTTTCGCGAAGCGCGTCAGGTCCTCGAGAGCGCGCATCGCCTGCGACGTGCCACCGATCGACGACCGCTCGAAGTCGAGCGTCGTCGTCGCGATGTACCAGCCGCGGTTCAATTCGCCGAGCAGCCCGGACCGCGGCACCCGCACGTTCTCGAAGAAGACCTCGTTGAAGCCGGCGCCGTCCGCCATGTTGATCAACGGTCGCACGGTGATGCCCGGCGTCTTCATATCGAGCAGGAAGTAGCTGATGCCGCGATGCTTCGGCGCGTCGGGATCAGTGCGGGCGATGAGGAACATCCAGTCGGCGTAATGCGCCTGGCTGGTCCAGATCTTCTGGCCGTTGATCACGAAGTCGTCGCCGTCCTGCACGGCGCGCGTCTGCAACGACGCGAGGTCTGAGCCGGAATTTGGCTCACTATAACCCTGGCACCAGATCACGTCGCCGTTGGTAATACCGGGCAGGTGTTGCTTCTTCTGCTCATCGGTGCCGTAGAGGATGATCGTCGGGCCGAGATAGCCCACCGCCGCCGTATTGATGATCGGCGCGCGGGCGTAGCCCATCTCCTCGTTGAAGACGACCTGGTCCCACAAGCTCATGCCGAGCCCGCCGTACTCGGCCGGCCACGCGGGAGCGATCCACTTCTTGGGCGCGAGCTGCTTCAGGAAGGTGCGTCCAACCTCGACGGATTCGTCGTCGATGGCGTTATCCGCGCCTTCCCATCCGGCGGGCAGCGCCGTATCCAGGAACGACCGTACTTCTGATCGAAAGGCGTCCTGCTCGGGGGTGAAGGTGAACCTCATGACGAAGGCTCGCGGATGCTGGATGCTGGATGCTGGGCGTCGTATGCCGACCAGTGTTGTATGAGTCGCGTCAGCTGACGGGCGACGATCTGGTATTCGCCAAGCAGCACGGCGAATACTTCATCATCCACGTAACCCAGTTCCTTTGCGATCTTCAAATGGACTTCCATCTCGTTCGCTGAGCCGAGTGCGTTGGTGAGAAACGCTCGAAACTCCTTCGGAGAACGGCGCTTTCCATATCCTTCGGCGATGTTCGTCGGAATAGACTTCGAAGCACGCTAAGCTGATTCGCCAAGTGCATCGAGGTCGTCATAGCTTCTGATCACACGCCGCGCCGGCTCTGCACACACGAACGCTCACCTTCTCCTTGCCCAGCGTCCATCATCCATCATCCGACCGCCTAGTCTCGCGGTAACCCGAGGCCGCGCTGCGCGATGATGTTGCGCTGGATCTCCGACGTGCCGCCTTCGATGGTGTAGGCCTGCGAACGCAGGTACGTCGCCATCCAGCGGCCGCCGTGCGGCGCTTCGTCGCCGCGAAGCTGGCCGTAGAGCCCCAGCACATGGACGCCGGTGTGCGCGATGCGCTGGTTCAACTCGGTCGTGTAGAGCTTGAGCAGCGACGCCTCGTAGTTAGGGATGAGACCTCGCGCCTGCATGCTCGCCACGCGATAAGACAGCATTCGCGCGACCTCAACTTCGATCATGCGGTCGGCAAGCTCGTAGCGAAGCATCGGGTTCGTGAGCAGCGTGCTCGTCGGCTCATTCTCGTGCTGCTTCGCGTAGTGCACCAACTCTTCGACGTGCTGCTTCATGCCGATCGCCGAGCCGATGCTCGAGCGCTCGAAGTCCAGCGTGGTGACGGCCGCGTACCAACCGCGGTTCTCCTCGCCGATCACGTTGTCCTTGGGGATGCGCACGTTGTCGAAGAAGACCTCGTTGAACTCGTGGCTGTTGCCCAGGTTGTACAGAGGCCGCACTTCGACTCCGGGCGTCTTCATGTCGAGGATGAAGTAGGTGATGCCGCGGTGCTTGGGCGCGTCAGGATCGGTGCGCGTGAGCAGGATCATGTACTTCGCCATGTGCGCGAGCGTCGTCCAGATCTTCTGGCCATTGATGACGTAGTCATCGCCGTCGCGGACGGCGCGCGTCTGCAACGCCGCCAGGTCGGAGCCGGCGCCGGGCTCGCTGTAGCCCTGGCACCAGATGTCCTCGCCGCGGAGCATGCCCGGCAGGTACTTCTTCTTCTGATCCTCCGTGCCATGGACGATAAGCGTCGGGCCCGCCATGCCCAGCCCGATGATCATGTGGAGCGGGCGCGGCGCCTTCGCGGTCGCCATCTCCTCGTTGAAGACGAACTGCTGCACCGTGCTCATGCCGGCGCCGCCGTACTCCGTCGGCCATGCCGGCGCGATCCACCCCTTCCCGCCGAGGAGCTTAAACCATGCCTGGTTGCGCTCCCAGTTGCCCATCAGCGCCTCGGCGCCGGACTGGCCGGGCTTGGGCTTCGGCGCTTCCTTCTCGATGAACGCCCGCACCTCAGCGCGGAACGATGCCTCTTCTGGTGTATCCGTAAAGTCCATGGTTGGTCTCCTAGTGATTGGTGACTGGTGATTGGTCTCTCTTGGACCAGTACTGAATCAGCCGAGTCAACTGCTTGCCGACAATCTCATACTCCGCGCGAAGGCGTTCGAATTCCTCTGCGGTGATGTACTCCAACTCCAACTCATGCGAAGTCTTCAAGTGAACTTCCATCTCATTTGCCGATCCAACGGCGATGGCGAGGTAGGTGCAAAACTCCTTCGCTGGACCGCCGTCCTCCATAGCCCTCAGCGATGTTGGCTGGGATGGACTTGCAGGCGCGTCGCATCTGGTTCGCAAGTCCATACTTCTCGTAGTCCGGAAAACCATGAACCAACTGGTGAATTGGTTTCTGCAACCCGAACGCGCGCCGGTACACGTCAAGGTCTTCATAACCGCGCGACATACGAGATGTGGCTTCCACAAATTCACCAATCACCAATCCCCATCTGCTAATCGCGCGGAAGCCCGAGGCCTCGCGTGGCGATGATGTTGCGCTGAATCTCGGAGGTGCCGCCGGCGATCGTCGATGACAGCGACGTCAGGTAGGAGCTTTCGTAGCGGCCCTTCATCGGCGCTTCATCGCCGTAGAGCTGGCCGTACAGCCCAAGCACCTTCATGCCTGTCCGCGCGATGCGCTGGCCGAGTTCCGACGCAAAGAGCTTGGTCATCGATGCTTCGTGGTTCGGAATCAGCCCGTTCGCCTGCATGGTGATTACGCGGTACGACATCAGCCGCGCCACCGACGATTCGATGTAGCGGTCAGCGAGTTCGGTCTTCACGCTCGAGAGACGCTGCGTGCGGCTCGTGCCGTCGTCCGCGTGCTGGTTGGCGTACTTCACCAGTCCATCGAGCTGCAACCGCAGTCCGACCGCGCTGCCAATGCTCGAGCGTTCGAAGTCGAGCGTCGTTGCGCCGACGTACCAGCCGCGGTTGACCTCGCCGACGACGTTCTTCGCCGGGACGCGCACGTCGGTGAAGAACACCTCGTTGAACATGTTCTGGTTCGCCAGATTCGTCAGCGGCCGCACCTCGACGCCTGGCGTCTTCATGTCGAGCAGGAAGTAGGAGATGCCCTTGTGCTTCGGCGCCTCGGGGTCGGTGCGGGCCATCATGAACATCCAGTGCGCGTACTGGGCGCCGGACGTCCAGATCTTCTGCCCGTTGATCACGTAGTCATCGCCATCCTTGACGGCGCGCGTCTGCAACGACGCGAGGTCGGAGCCCGACCCTGGCTCAGAAAACCCCTGGCACCACTGCACTTCGCCGGAAAGGATTCGCCCCAGGTGTTCCTTTTTCTGGTCGTCGTTGCCGTGCGCGATGAGCGTCGGGCCGACCATGGAGACGCCCATGCCGCCGACGGGCGGGACGCGATTCTGGGCGAACTCCTCGTTCATGATGAACTGCTGCATGACGGTGAGCCCGGCGCCGCCGTACTCCTTCGGCCAGGCCGGCGCGATCCAGCCTTTCGACGAGAGCTTCTGACGCAGGCCCTTCAGCCGTTCGAAGGCGCCACGGTACATGCCGCGTTCGGCGAGTTCGCTCGCCTGCTCATCGGCCTGCACGTCATTCTTGATGAAGCTGCGCACTTCCTGGCGAAACGCGGCCTCCGTGTCGTTATCGCGAAAATCCATGTCATGGTCTCCTAGTCGCTAGTCTCTGGTCGCTGGTGGGAACAAAGACTCCAATCCCGTGAATCAATTGGCGCGAGTGGGGGTTTGCGAGCGCCAGTACGCAATCAAACGGTTCAGTTGCTTACCGATGATCGCGTACTCCTGACCGGAACGCGCCTGCTCCTCCGGAGAGATATAACCAAGTTCGTGCGCTATCTGGAGGTGAACCTCCATTTCGTTGGCGGAACCCATGGCATTGGTCAGATAGAAGGCGAACTCCTTGCCTGATCGCCGCTTCGCGTAGCCTTCCGCGATGTTGGCGGGTATCGACTTGTTGGCTCGCCGGATCTGGCTCGCCAGATCAAATTTCTCGTAATCGGGAAACCGTAGTGCCAGCTCATGCATGGGCTTCAAAAGCGATCGCGTCCTCTGATACACCCCTAATCCCTCATACCCTTTGGCTTCTTGCATTTCACCACCAACGACCAGCAACCAGCGACCAGCGACCAATCGGCGTTAGTCACGCGGCAATCCCAATCCCCTCGACGCGATGATGTTGCGCTGGATCTCCGATGTCCCGCCGCCGACGACGCTCGTCGTCGCGTAGATGTACGTGCTCTCGATGCGGCCGTTCATCACCGCGTGCTCGCTGCCGCGCTTGAGCTGGCCGTACAGCCCGATCGCCTTCATGGCGGTCTGCGAGATGCGGACGTCCAACTCCGAAGAAAAGAGCTTGGCGATCGAAGACTCCTTGTTTGGCACCAGGCCGCGGTTCTGCATCGAGATCACCTGCGTGCAGAGCATCTGCTCGACTTCGGACTCGACGGCGCGATCGGCGATCTCGATCCGCAAGTGAGGGTTCTCGGAGATGAAGCCCTCGTCGCGGTGGTCCACGACGAACTTCGCGAGGTCGCGCACCATGTGCCCGTGCGACACGCTCGTGGCGATGCCCGAGCGTTCGAAATCCAGCGTCGTCGTGCCGACGTACCAGCCGCGGTTCTCCTCGCCGATCAGGTTCTCCTGCGGCACCCGCACGTTATCGAAGAAGACTTCGTTGAAGTCGTGGTTGCCCGCCATGTTCACCAGCGGGCGAATATCGATACCGGGCGACTTCATGTCGAGGATGAAGTAGCTGATGCCCTTGTGCTTCGACGCCTCGGGGTTGGTGCGCGCGAGCAGGATCATGTACTGCGCGACGTGGGCGCCCGACGTCCAGATCTTCTGGCCGTTGACGACGTAGTCGTCGCCGTCCTTGACCGCCCGTGTCTGCACGGCTGCCAGGTCCGACCCGGCGCCCGGTTCGCTGAAGCCCTGGCACCAGACCACGTCGCCGCGCACGATGTCGGGCAGGTACTTCTGCTTCTGCTCTTCGTTGCCATAGAGAATGATCGTCGGGCCCGCCCAGCCGACGCCGATGCCGTAGTTGCCACCACTCGGCGCACCGGCCGTGGACATCTCCTGCTTGAAAATGAACTGCTCCATGATGGTCATGCCGGCGCCGCCATACTGCTTCGGCCATGCGGGCGCGATCCAGCCCTTCTTAGCGAGTTTCTTCGCCCAGGTCGTGTTGAGTTGGCGGTATTCGTCGGTGCTGAGGCGGTAATCATCCCAGCCGCCGCCGCCGAACATCGCGCTGAAGCCCCGCCTGCGGATGCCGGGCGGGCACTCCTGCTGGATGAATGCGCGCACCTCCGTGCGGAAGGCGGCTTCTTGGGACGTGTCGTTAAAGTCCATGCGTTAACTCGTGCTGGCTAGCGCGCGCCGGGATATTCTCATGAAGGTTTACGTTAACGTCAACTGCGCAATGCATGTCAGCCCTCACATGCCGCCGAGCGAAGCGGCGACGCGCACAGGCTGCGCCTCCGCCGACGCGTACGGCTGAGGCGCGCCGGTCCGCGTCTTAACCGCGTCCAGGTAGACGCGCTGCCACATGTCGGCGCGGGCGCGGTCGACCTCGCCCTTAAATCCCAGCAAGTGCATGAGGTCAAGCGTCATGCCGATGCCCAAGAACTGCCAGGCGATGATCCGCGAGTCGACCTCCGCGCGGACGGTGCCCCGCGCCTTCCCCTCCTCCAACGTATCTGCCACGAAGTCAACGAACGCCCCGAAATTGTCGTGGAGTGCATCGCGGATCTCAGGGTCGTCGGCTTCCGAGAGAGCGCGAAACTGCAGCTTCATGTTCGCGGCATGGCTTTCGAGGTGGTCATAGTAGTAGACGCCGATGGCCCAGAGCGTCTCGATGGGGTCCTCGTAGTCGCACGCGATCTCCTCCCAGATTTCCAGGAGGCGCGGGCCTGTGGCGCGGATCGTCGCGACGAAGAGGTCCTTCTTGCCGGAGAAGTGCCTGTAAAGCGCCGGCTCGGAGATGCCGGCAGCCTTCGCGAGGTCGGCGGTGCCGACGCGGGCATAACTCTGGGCGGCGAAGACGCCGCGCGCGCTTTCGATGATCAGGCGGCGGCGCTTGGCGGCGGGCAGGCGACGAGCCCTCGGCTGAACCATGCGGCCTCTTGTTAGTGAGCACTCACTAGTCAGTCACCACGATCCTAGGCGCCCCCGCTCCTTTGTGTCAACCCGTCTCGCGGGCGCCTATCGCGACTGTGATGCCCCCGCAATGGCGCATATCCAATGTGTGGCCGCCGCGAGACGCACCGCGGGCGATAGTGGATGCCGGTACGAAGGGAGGAAGACATGACGGAATTTCGCACTCGCAGGGATCTGGACCCGGACGACGTCCCCGTCCGGCACGAAACCGCATCGGCAGATGAGTATGGTGCGGAGCACTACGACGATACCGGCGGCACGGTCAGGCGCTGGTGGGGCGTCGACGTGGCAGGCAAAGTGAACTCGGTGCTCTTTGCGATCCTCGTCGCGCTCGAGACGCTCCTGGCACTACGCTTCGCGCTGCTGGCGTTCGGCGCCAATCTCGCCAACGGATTCGTCGACTTCATCATGGACGTGTCGTGGCCGTTCGTGCGTCCGTTCGACGGCGCATTCGCCAACCGCACGTGGGATGAGGGCCTGATCGAGATCAACACGCTGTTGGCGATGGGCGTGTGGCTCATCGTGTTCGCTATCGCGATGATGTTGATCGCGGCGCTGCTGCCGCGCTGGCGCGAGGGATACAGCGAGCGGCCGGCCAGGCGCAGCAGGATCGAGCATCACCCTTAGTTGGAAGCGGGAAACGAGATGCGGGAAGCGGGATCAGTGTGATCCCGCTTCTTGGCTCTAGACGGAGATGGCCGATGGTCGCCGTCAGATGCAGCGCTTGCCGTCTCCGTCGCTTGCGTTGGCCCACGACGGCCGTTGGAAGCGGGAAACGAGATGAGGGAAGCGGGATCGCTCGATCCCGCTTCTTCGTTGTCATGTTCGATGGCCAGGTGTAGGGACGAATGCGGTAGGCCGCGTGTCAGATACGGTGCTTGCCGTTTCCGTCGTTTGCATTGGCCCACGACGACAGGAATTCCATGACGACGAAGACGTTCCCCCCGCGACGCGAGCGGCCGCACACCTGGAACCCGGCCTTCTCGAAGGCGCGCTGTGCGCGGACGTTCCAGTCGAGCGTTTTGAGATAGACGCGCCGAAAGCCCGTGACGCGCAGAATGTGCCGGACCAGCGCCCGCACGGCGTCGGTGCCGTAGCCGCGCCCCCAGAATTCGCGCTCGCCGATCGTGATGCCGAGTTCCGCTTCTCGCCGCGTCGCATCGATGTTGTAGTACATGACGTTACCGATGTGGCGGCCGGAGGCATCTTCGAGGGCGAGGCTGCGCCGGTACGGGCTGGGATAGGTCAACTCATCGCGGTAGAGCGCCATGTAGTCTTCGAACGCAGCGGCGAACGGACGCGCGGCGTCGAAGCGGGCGAGTTCGTTGTCGGTGCGCCAGCGATAGTCGTCGCCTGCGTCGCTGATGCGCTTCTCGCGCAGGACGACGAGATCGCCGCGGGCGACTTCACCCTCGATCGTCGTTGTCACGCCGCCGGCTCCTGTTCGAATACGTCGCGCGCCCGTCTCACGACGGCGGCTTCGTTGCGGTGCGTCATGATGCGCAACGCCTCCTCAATCTGAAACCACTTGACCCGATCATACTCTCGATCGTGGGCGTCAACACTCCCGGTTCCATCGGGTTTCATCAAGAAATGATGTACGGTCTTCTGAAAGCGGACTCGCTGCGCCTGTCGTGCGAACTCATATTCGATCGTCCCGAGTTCGGCGATGATCGACACGCCGAGGCCGGTCTCCTCGCGTACTTCCCGGATCGCGGTGTCATGCAACGCTTCGCCATATTCGGGTGTGCCCTTGGGCAACGCCCAGAGCCCTTCGCGCGAGCGCCCGCAGAGGACGACCTCAGGCCCGTGCTCGGCGCGACGGATGACCACGCCACCCGCCGATATCGCCGGCTCTGCTCGAAGCTCTCGTTCAAGCGTCACTCGTCGTCATCCTCTTCCCTATCCTCGGCAACGCTGCGGTCGAGATACAGCTTGACGCCCAGTGGATCTTCGACGAAGTCCGCCTCACTCAGGGCATCCGTCACCGACTCGAGCACGCGTTCGTCGTTCGATTCCGACGCTACGGAAAGCAGGACGGAGCGCGCGGCAGGCCCGCCGACATGACCGAGCGCCGCGATCGCCGCTTCCTGCACCTCGGCGTCTTCATCCTGCGTGAGCGACGCCAGATCGGGGATGATGTCGTCTTCACCCAACTCGCCGGCCGCCTGCGCCGCCTCGAAACGCATCTCCGCGTCTTCGTTGTGCATCTCCTCGACGATCGTCGGCAGCCAGTCGGGATCGGCGCTGCGGCCCATCGCGTGGACGGCGCTGATCTGCAGCCGGCGCTCGCCGCTGGCGTACGCGTCTTCGATCAGATCATGCACCCACTCGTGTGCGCGCACACCGATCGCCTCGATGGCGCGGCCGCGCACCTCGGTCAGCTCAAGGTCATCACGCGCGACTGAGCGCAGCGCTTCCTCGATCTCGGGAATGACGTCCAGATCCTTGTCGAGGATCTCGGCGCGCAGCAGGTAGCGCCCCAGGCCCAGTGCCGCCTCGGCGCGGACCATCGCTTCCGGATCCTTCAACAGGCGCAGCAGCACCCGCGCGAGGTCGGCCTCTTCGTACTCCCAGAGCGCCTTGATGGACTGCGTCCGCACCTGCACGTCGTCATCGAGCAGTCCCGCCATGAAGACGTTATTGAAGTCGTACTCGACGCTGTCCTCCGCGAGATCGACGAGGCGGTCGATGAGGTCACGGCGGCGCTGGATGCTGAGCGCCCGCCATACCTCGAGGAAGCGGCGTTGATCGGCGCCCTCAATGGCGCTGAGACCGACCAGCTCCTTCGTCGAGGGTTTGTAGTCGGACTCGGGAAGTTTCGCGAGCAGTGTTTCGAGGGACACGCGACCGCCTGCCTTTGACAGCGACCCGAGCGGCATATGCCTCCGCATTCAAGCAGCGTCTCCTTGCAGTCTAGAAAGCGCGCTCGCGAGAAGTCAACGGTCGTCGTCGCGCTGCCGGCCGGATGCGGCGACGGCGCGTCGCGATGCGCGATCGAGCGTTGACGCCGGGCGCCGGCGCGAGAAGCGCACACGCACGATCGCACGCAGCACGCTCCAACCGACGGATGGACTGAGCTTTTTGCCTTCGTCGGCGCCGCGCGGTGCGTACGTGACGGGCACTTCGACGATCTGCTGTCCGTCGCGCAGCAGGCGGCAGGTGATCTCGGCGTCAAGATCGAAGCCGTTACAGCGAAGATCGAGCGACCGTGCGATGTCACCGCGCATGACCTTGTAGCACGTGAGGATGTCCGTCAGGCGCACGCCGTAAAGGATGTTCGTAGCCCACGTCAGCCCGAAGTTCCCTAGGTAGCCGACCAACGGCGTGCGGCCGCGCCCGCGCTGCTTGAAGCGCGAGCCGAACACGACGGCCGTGCGGCCGGCGACGATCGGCTCGAGAAGCGCCGGTATTTGCGACGGATCCAGCTCCAGGTCCGCGTCCTGCACCATGACGATGTCCCCGGTCGCCCGCTCGAAGCCGGTGCGCACCGCGCGGCCCTTGCCGCGCGCCCGCGCCTCCAGCACGAGCACCAGGTCCGGAGCTTCGCCGATCGCCAGCAGCGCTTCACGCGTGCCATCGGTCGACGCGCCATCGACGACGATCAGCTCTTTCGGCATCCCGCACTCGACGGCGCGCACGCGTTCGATGAGCTGGACGATTGTATCGCGCTCGTTGCGGACGGGGATGACGATCGAAAGCTTCACGCGCGGCGCTCCGCGAGCATGCGGCTCGCTTCATCGAGTTGTTCCATGCGCTGGATGGCGAGCCATTCGCCGTGGAAGGGCCACGCACCGACGCTCCGCCGCTCGGCGAGCAATGCGTTCACGAGGTCTGGCATATCGAAGTACTTCTCTTCCGGGATCAGCGACAACGCGGACGGCTGGATGGCGTACATGCCCGTACTCACGGTGTCGGTGACCGTCGGCTTCTCCATGATGCCGGTGACCTCGCCATCGGTCACCCGCAGCACACCGTATGGATGCTGCAATTCGAACTCGACCGTCGCGATGGTCATGTCGTGGCCGCCGCGCCGGTGCGCATCCATGAGCGCGTGCACATCGAGGTCGGTGAGGATGTCTCCGTTCATGACGTACAGCGGCTCATCGTCGGGGAGATCGCGCATGCCTCGCACGAGCGACAGCGCGCCGGCCGTGCCGAGCGGCTGCGTCTCGTGCACGTAGTCGATCTTGACGCCTAGCTGCGCGCCGTTACGGAAGTACGTCTCGATCAGCTCCGCCCGATACCCGACCGTGATGATGTATTCGTCAATGTCGAACGCCTTGAGGCGCTCGATGATCTCCTCGAGGATCGGCCGCTCGCCCACCGGCAACAGCGGCTTCGGGATCGTGTACGTGAGCGGGCGCAGCCGCACGCCCATGCCACCGGCGAGCAGCACCGCCCTCATACGGCGTACTCCTTCGGACGAAAGAGGTCGATGTGATCGCGCACCCAGTCCGTCGTGCGCCGCAGCCCCTCGTCGAGGGAGACTTCGGGGCGCCAGCCCGCCAGCCGCTGCGCCTTCGAGCTGTCGGAGAGCAGGCGCGAGACTTCGCTTTTCTTCGGCCGCATCCGCTGGTCGTCGCCTTCGACCGTCAGTTCCCTGCCGATAATCTCGCCGACCTTGCGCACGACGTCGCGAATGCTCACTTCGCTGCCGGAGCCGAGGTTCACGACCTCGCCGATCGCATCGCTCGCCGCACCGACGGCGACGAAGCCTGCCGCCGTGTCCTCGACGAACGTGAAGTCGCGCGTCGTCTCCAAGGTGCCAAGCTTGAGCCTGCCTTCGCCCAACGCCTGGCTGATGATCGTCGGGATGACGGCGCGCGCGGACTGCCGCGGACCGTAGGCATTGAACGGCCGCACGATGGCGATCGGCAGCCCGAACGAACGGTGAAAGCTCAGACCGAGCGCATCGGCGGCGATTTTCGTGGCAGAGTACGGTGATTGCGCCTGCAACGGGTGCTCTTCATCCATCGGCACGCGGACCGCCGAACCGTAGACTTCGCTTGTCGACGTGAGCACGATGCGTTCGAGCGATCCCAACTCCTTGGCCGCCACGAGCACGTTTGACGTGCCGTCGATGTTGGTGTCGATGACCTCCTGCGGGTGCTCGTACGAGTACGGAATGCCGATGAGCGCCGCGAGATGGAAGATTGCGTCGGCGCCGCGCACGATCTCGCGCACGGCGTCGAAGTCGCGGACGTCCCCGAGGGTCACCTGGACGTGATCGAGCGTAGACGGCGGCAGCAGGTCGAGACAGCCGCGCTGGCCACGGGAGGTATAACGGAGCATCGCACGGACGTTCGCGCCTTCAACGACGAGCCGCTCGACGAGATGGCTGCCGATGAAGCCGCCGGCACCGGTGACGACGACCGTCTTACCTTCGAATCGCACGCAGCCCCCTGCTCAACAGTCGCACCAGCAGCCCCGCAAGGGCGATCAGCGCAAGTATGACGCAAACCAGCGCCCACATGTACAGCGTGACGGCGATGGCGAAGCTGAATCCGACATCCGTCGTCAGCGCCACAGCCATTGCAACGACCGGCGTGCCGATGAGCAACCAGAGCGTCAACCGGAGCCAGTGCGCCTGCAGCGGGTTCATCCTTCGAGGCTGCCTGGGCGGCCCAGCTCTCCGAATCGCTCGCCCGTAGCCTCGCGCCACTGGTGGATGGTGAGCCGCGCGATCGCCGCCAGCCCGACCCCCGCAAAGACGCCAAGCGGGATGTACATGGCGTAGTGGTATCGCGGATCGCCGATGAACAGCACGCCGAACACGACGAGATAAAACGGGATGATTGAGAATACGAGCAGCCGCGAGAGATCGCGCCATCGCCACCATAACGGGATCGAGGCGAGCGTCAGCGCGATGAGCGAGTAGAACCAGAACGTCGAGAAGAAGATGAGCTTGTCGCGATTCTCCGGCGAGAACCACGGCTTATTGCTCTGCAGCCACGTGACGCCCGCCTCGTCGGTCTTCATCAGGTGATACATGCGCAGCCCGACGAGTTGCAGTTCGCGCAGCTTGTGGTCGAGCGCCCATTCGCGCGCGAGCCGCGAGCCTTCGCGGTTGCTCTTGATCTCCAACTCCTTCCGATCCGTGACGTCGCTGAACCTGCCTTCGAGGATGAATGAAGCCTCGAGGCTCGGCTGGCCGTCCGCGTCCGGATTGTGTCCCTGGTACATCGTGCGGCCGGCGCCCGTCGTCCCGACGAGGGGTTCTCCCATGCTGCGGGCATTACGCACGGTCCACGGCACGACGATGACGGCAGCGCCGAGCGCGAGCGCTGCCAGCGGCAGCACCGCATCGCGTCGGAGGTGCAGCAGCACGAACAGCGCCAGCACGGCGCCGAATGTCAGAAACTCGCCCCGCACGTAGCCGGTGAACGCGACGAGCGCGCCGAGCCCCGCCATGACGGCGAGATTCGGCTTTGCGCGGTCGAAGACGAAGTACACCGAGACGGCAAGCACGAGGGCGAGCAGGAACCCGAAATACGTCTCCGCCAAGAGCACAGCCGTGAAGAGCACGTGCGCCGGCATAAACGCGAGCGCCATGCCGGAGAACGCGGCCACGGTGGTATCGAAGAGCTTGCGCGCGATGAGAAAGACGAGCGCAGCGGTGAGCGCCCCCCACAGCACGTTCATCATGCGCGCCGCCGTGACGGAGTCATCGCTGACGATGTAGATCGCGGCGAGCGTGTACGGATAGGCCGGGGGCCAGAGCGCTGTCGCTGTCAGGTCGTTCTGATCGGGATAGAGACGGCGTCCTTCCGCATCGACCCAGACGGTCACGTCGGAGACGTAGCCATCGCCCGCGGCGATGTGCCGCGCGGCTGTGTCGTACCAGACGCTGTCGTCGAAACGTCCATCGCGCGGATCCGGTGTAACGGTGATCGCGACGAGCAACCGGACCGCGAGCGCGACGACGAACACGGCGAGCAGCCAGCGCGCATCAGGGGTGCCCAGCCACTCCCTGAGCCGCGCGAGCGTCATCACGTTGGCTCCCCGGGCACGAAGGCGCGGCGTCCATCCCACAGCATCAACAGTGTCGCAGCGGCGATGATGATCGCGAGCGGAATCGCCGGGAAGTGAAAACGCGGGTCGCCGAAGAAGGCAAGCGGGACGGCGATCACGTACAGCATCGCCAACAGCACGAACAGGCGCCGAATATCGCTCGAGAGTGCGAACGCCGCCGCACCGAGAAGGACGATGATGCCCGTCGCGTAGTAGATCGCGTTCGCGGCGAAGACGAGCATGCCCTTGCGCGGCTCCGGTATGAACGGATCGTGGCCGTAGGACTCCGCCGCCCAGATCCCGTCGTCGTCCTTGTAGAGCAGCCAGTACGCCTTGTTCGCGATCAACTCCGGCATGCGCAGCGGATGCTGAAGCACGTCCTGTACGGCGATCTTTGCGCCCTCGCGGTTGCGGTGCAGCTCCACCTCTTGCGGCGACATCCCTTCGACACCCTCAAAGCACTTGCCGGTGAGCGTAAACCGCCCATCCGCTCCGTTGTAGTTGCCGATGCACAGGTCGTCGCCGAGATTCGTCGAGGGACCGGTGAGTTGATCGAAGGCCAGCGTGTTGCGAATCGACCATGGCACGATGAGCACGGCAATGCCGGCGAACAGCACAGCGGTCTGCAGCAACGCGCGCTTCTTCGAATCGAGATAGAACAGCCAGATCGCGAGCAGCAGGAGTGGGAAGATCAGCGTGATGCCGCGCGTCATCGTCGCGGCGCTGAGTACGAGCCCGGCGGCGAAGAGCTGCGAATACGGCATTCCCGTGCGGGCCCAGGGTTTCCACAGCAATATGAGCAAAGCCGCCACGAACAGGTACGTGAATAAGGGCTCGGTGAGGATCGTGCCGGTGTAGTAGACCTGGCTCGGGAAGATCGCGTGAAGCGCTCCCGCGGCGAATGCCACCCGCCGATCGAACAGCCGCGCGGCGATCAGAAAGACGCCAACCGTCGTGAGCGCGCCGAACATCCCGTTCATCATCTTGATGCTGAAGATGCTGCGCTCCCAGCCGACGAACTCGCCGGCCTTCTTCAGGCCCGCGACGGTCGCCGGGAAGCCCACGGGGTAGTACGCGAACGGTTCGCCAGTCGGGCGGATGTAGCCGTCGCCGTCGGCCATCAGGTCCGACAGCAGGTTGTACATCACGGGATCGTTGAGGCCCTGCGGCGGCCGGTCGTTGTACGCGATCCAGGCCGCACGCGGCACGATCGCCATGGCGAAGACGACGATCGCGAGGACGATGTCGAGACGCAGACCCGCTAACCGTGCGCCGGCGTGGGTGGCGGGAATCGTCCGTGGCTCGACTCGCGCGGCCGCTGGGGCGTCCAGACTCACGCCGTAGCGTACCCCTTCTTGCGGAGGCCCGGCAGAGGCCGGCGGGCAGCTTCGACGACCACGAGGGTTCCGCGCGCCGCGAGGATCGCGACGACGAACACAATGGGATAGTGAAAGCGCGGGTCGCCGAAGAAGAGCAGATGCGTGGCCGACCAGGCGAGCACGAGCATCGGCAGCAGCACGAATGCATCCCGGAGCCGGCTCAAGCTTGCGAGGAATCCGACGCCCCCGAGGACCAGCGCCGTGAACCAGAACACGTTCGCCGTATCCCGCAGCCCGTTCTCCACCGCATCGGGACCGTAGTACCCGCGGTCGAATCCCGAGTTCCAATCGAGCGCCGTGGCGTCTGATGCGTAAAGCACGCGGAGCTTGATCGCCGCGAGACGCAGCTCATCCTTCGGGTGCGTGAACATGTACGCCAGGCCCTTCCGCAGTGCGATCCTGTCCGCTGCGACTTCGATCTCGGGTTGGCTGAGCCCCGCGCGGTCGGGCTGCGGCAAAGCACCGCCGGCGACGTACATGCCGCCACTCGCACCCTGGTGGTGACCGATCCAGACGTTTGGGCCCAGGTTGGTCGCGATGATCACGGGACTTCCGAGCTTCTGCTCATTCCGGATGACCCAGGGCGCAAGTACGACGCCGGCTGCAAACGCCGCCAGCATACCCCAGCCTATCGCCGCCTTCCACCGGTGGCTCGCAAGGCCGCACACGACGACGCCGATCGGGAGCAGCAGCAACGCTTGGCCGCGTGTGAGCGCCGCCAGCGCCACGACGGCGCCGAACCCGATGAGCACGGTGCGTCTCGCTGCTGGACCCTCCGTCGCGGACACGGACACGAGCAGCAACACCGCGAGCGAGAAGAGCAGCGTGAAGAGCGGTTCCGAGAGCGAGAGGGAGGTGTAGTAGATCTGCCCGGGCCAGACGGCAAGCGCGACAGCGGCAATGATCGCCGCCGGGCGGTCGAGGAGGCGCAGCGCGATCGCATACACCACGACGATGGTGCCGAGCGACAGCGCGATGTTGGCTGCGGCGGCCTGGTAGACGCCCTCGCCGAAGAGCACGAACACGCTGCCCAGGAAGACAGGGTAGCCGGGTGGCCACGCCGCCGTGGGCGTCCCCGTGTATGGATTCACGTATCCATCGCCGTTGGCGAAGTAGTGCGCGGCGACGCGATACCACGCGGTGTCGTCGAAGCGGCCTTCCAGCACCGGATCCGGATGGATCCAGATCACCCACGCAACGCGCAAGACGAGCGCGACGACGAGGATAGGCCCGATGGCCGCTCCGTGCATCCGGACGGCTGTCAAATCTCAACCCTGCAGTGTCAGTCCTACTGGGAGCTGACCGTTGCGGGGGACACGCGCCTGATGTGTCCGCCGTCATACTGGGCGAGAAGGATCTCGCCTTCGATGCTGTCTTCCAGTGTGGCGAGGTCACGCGATGGAATGGCGCGCACGACAACACCATCGCCGTACAACGCGTTGCCGACGGATGTCAGCCAGGTCGGCTGCCAGTACGGGTTCGTCCACAGACCTTCATCGTCGATGACGTAGATCGTGGAGCCGGCGGGGACGCTGGGATAGGCGCCCTTCAATTCCTGCGCGAGCAGCTCCCAGCGGTCTGTTTCCTTCAGGAAAGGCGACGTCTGGTGTACCGTCTGCCATGAGTACAGGCCGGCGACCGCGAAAAGCGCCGCCGCGGCAAGCAGGTGCGCTCCCGGCTTGTTCAGCCGCGCCAGGTGATGATGCACCCAACCCGCGGACAACGCGACGAGTATCCCGAAGAACGGTAGCGCCATGTACGTGTAACGCGTCGCCGTCCAGATCTTCCCCGGCGCATACGGCATGATCGCGATCACCATGCCGATCGCCGCTATGCGCGCGAGATGAGGGCCGCGTATGAAGAAGAAGATCGCGAAGCCAGCGACGATCGAGCCCCAGATCCACTCCATCGCGGACGGATCCAGCGGGATCGCGCCGACTGGGTACGCCATCCGCGACATGTACACCCACGTCTCGCGTGCGATGTGCCAACCGACACTGTAGAAGCCCGTATCGACGCCTTGCTTGCCGCTGCCCGCGAGCGCCGCGATGGTGATGCCGGCGGCGAGCGCGAATGGCGTCATCTTCACCACCGTCTCGAGCGCGTCGCGGTGCCGCATGTGCGCGTAGGCGACGTAGTACACCAGCAGCACGGCGCCGATGACGACGCCGCCCTCATTCGCAAGGAAGCCGGCGACGAAGAGCGCGAAGGACAGCCAGTACAGCGCCCGTCGCCGCTCGCCGCCATCGACGTAGCAGTGCATGGAGTAGAGGGACGAAATGAGGAGGAACTCGCTCAGTACGTGGGGGAACGCCGTTATGTACGTTACGGTGTGTACCGCCGAAGCGGACACGCCGAAAATCAGCGCCGCCGCCGAAGCCACAAATACCCGCTTCGAGATTGCGAGCACGAGCTGGTAGAGCACGACGATCGTCGCGACGTGCACGACGAGATTGACGATGCGCCACGCCATCGCATTGAACCCGAAGAGTTGGAATTCGGCGTAGTAGACGGCCATCGTAAGCGGTCGCCAGTTGGGCGTCAGGTCATCCAGCAGGACGACATCGCGCATGTACGCCGGAAACGCGCGGGTCTGGATGTCGCCGAGCACGAGGAAGTCGTCGCCAAAGAAGTAATAGGAGAGCGTGGAGATGTGGACCCCCACAGCGAGGGCGATGATGCCGAGCAGCGGCACATAGCGGCCGATCGCCCGCACGGCATCGCCCAGTGCGCGTCCGTCAGCACGTTCAAAGACGGAGCCATTGGTAGCGGCAACAAGTGCCATCTACGCGCGCTCCTGTAGGTTATTCATACGAAGATTCAACTTCGAGACACCCAGACGTTTTCGCGATCCTAACATCGGTCAAGTGAGGCGGCAATACATGGAGTTGCCGCCGAAGCTACGAAGATGTAAAGCCCGCCTTGAAAGAGGATCGGCGCGAATGTGCTTGTCGTACAGCCCATCGGTAGCTGAAGCCCGCTCAGGGGGCCAGCGTGCGGTAGCCGCCGCGGTAAAAGACCAGCGGCGCGCTCTCGCTCACCATGCCGGCCGCCACCACCTCGCCGATGAAAATCGAATGGTCGCCGCCCTCGAACAGCTGCGTCACCTGGCACTCCAGGTATGCCAGGCAGTCTTCGAGCACGGGCGCGCCGGACTCCCCGATCAAGAAGTGCTGGCCCCGCAGCGAGTTAATCTCGGGCTCGGCCCGAATGGCGAAGATGCGCGACACATCCTCCTGGTGCGCGGCGAGGATGTTCACCGCAAAGACGCCGCTCCGCTCGAGCACGCCGTGCGTGTGCGTGTTCTTCTCCACGCACACCAGGATCATCGTCGGGTCCAGCGAGAGCGACGCGACGGCGTTCGCGGTCATGCCCTGCATCTCTTCGCCGGCGGCGGTGGTGATCACAGTCACGCCCGTGGCGAAGTGGCCGATAATCGAGCGGAACTCCAGCGGATCGACAGACACGGCCCCTCCTGATGCTCGACGATCGATGACGGAACTTCGTTGCGGGCGTGCGAAGCTCGCCTGAGCGAAAGCATGGTTCGCCAATTCGAGGATCATAACATCGCGCCAACTTCTCCGGCAGAGCATTCAGTCAGACCCGTACGATGGAGATCACCTCTTCGTCCGGTTTGACGGCGCGGAATTGACGCAGCAACAGCAGGTCGTAGACCGACTTGAGCGTACCGGCGACGATCAGCGGCCATCCGAACGACGTCGCGCCAAGCATCGCTCCGGCGATCACGGGGCTGCCGGACGACGCGAGACTGCGCGACACGCCGGTGACGCTGGCGGCCGCCGCACGCTCGTCAGGGTCGACGACGGCCATCACATACGACTGGCGCGTCGGCACGTCCATCTGCGACAGGGATTGGCGCGCAAGCAGCATCACGACCGCAAGCCAGACGTTCGGCATGAGCGCGACCGCGATCAGGAGGATGTTCGAAGGCAGGTGCGTGAATACCATCGTGTTGATCAGCCCGAATCGCTCCGCGACGCGCGCGGCGACCAGGAAGGAGAACGCAGTGAAAATGCCGGCAACGAAGAAGATCACGCCCGTCTGCCCGATCGACAGTCCGTAACGCTCGAACAGCCACAGCGCGAGCATCGACTGCACGATGAATCCGCCGGCGAACGCATCGAGCGCGAAGAGCGCCGAGAGGCCGAAGACAATGTTGCGGGAACGGTGCAACGGCGCCCGCGGCTCGCCCGGCACCGTCTCGATCGACGGCGAGAGCGCCCGATAAGCGGCGAAGTTTACGAGCGCCAGCACGCCGTAGAAGACGAACATGCCGCGCATCGCGTCGGTGAGATCCCAGTCGAACACGCGTACGAGCAGCGATGGCAGGCCGGCGAACAGTGCGCCCGACGACGCCGCGAGCACCGCGAACAGGTTGTACCGCGCGAAGAGCGCCGTCCGCCGCTGTCGCTCGACTGTCTCCGGCAAGATCGCCTGCTCGATCGGCAGGAAGACGCTGACGTCGCTGAACGATGGGTTCAGCGTGCCGATCAACGCGATGAACAGGATCGGCACGAACGCGGTGGTCGAAGCGAACGCCAATCCCGTGCCCGCTGCCACGACGGACGCCATGAGCAGCAGTCGCCGCCGCCCGAAGCGGTCGGCGATCGCTCCCGCCACGATCGTCGCGGCGGCGGTGCCGAGCAGCGTCACCGTGGTGATGGCGCCGATGCGCACGCCCGAGAAGCCGAGGCGCGCCAAGTAGCTCGCTAGCAGCACGCTTACGAAGCCGTCGGAGAACGAGCGGACGGTGCGGGTGGCGAGGATCAGATAGGCATCGCGTGTGAGCTGCACGAGGGCAGTTTACGCGCGCGCCTCGCGATGAAGCAGGTCGCCGCCGACGCCGGCGGCCAGCAGGTGCGACTGGTCGTTGAGTTGGACGAGGGTGCAGCCGCGCTCGCCGACGTCGATGACGGTGCGAGCGGCGAGCGCCTGGCGGATGTGCCGAAAGTCGGCGATCGGCAGCGCGAGCGCGCGGCAAATCACCATCAGGATCACGAAGTTATGCGAGACGACGATGACCTCGCCTTCCGGGTGCTCGCCGTGCAAACGCTCGATGCTTGCCCAAGCGCGGTCCTGCACCTCCCGCAGCGTCTCACCTCCCGGCATGCGCGCATCGCCGCAATCGCGCGACATCCATTGCTGTAGGAAGTCCGCATGGCCCGCGCGCAACTCCGCGCTCGTGAGATGTTCCATCGCGCCGACATCCATCTCGATCAACCCGTCGTCGATGGCGATCGTGGCGCCGGTCGCGCGAGCGATGCTGCGCGCCGTATCGAGCGCGCGAGCGAGCGGACTGGAGACGATGGCATCGGGCGCGCGCAGGAAGGACGCGGCGAGCGAGCGTGCCTGCGCCCTCCCCCGCTCGTTGAGCGGCACATCGGCGCGTCCGAGCGTGAGCTGGCCACGATTGTGCTCGGTCTCGCCGTGGCGGATCAGGACCAGCCGCATCAGCCGGCGAACCTGCCGCGCTTGCGCCACGCATCGCGCGCCGCCGAGGCGCCGGCAAGCACGAGCTTTGTACGATGGATCCGGTGAGGCTGCGGCAGCCCGAGCGCGGCGGCGACCTGCTCGGGGCGGCCGGACCCCGTGTTGTCCGCGCGCAGAAGCATCCGAAGCCGAAGACCGCCGTCACCTGGCTCAACTGTTATGTCGTGTATCAGCGCCCGCAGGTCGTACGCTTTCGTCTCCTCATCACGCTTGTGCTCCCATGGAAACGTCTCTGCGGCCAGCAACTCCTCGACGGCGCGCGCCACCGCAGCATCCAGTGGCGCGTCGATGTCGACGTCGTACGCGGCGGCCCGCACCTCCGCCTGCAGGGACGGCAGCGTCAGACCAGCTTCCTCGACGCGCAGAATCTGTACGGCCACGGTCAGTTGCGGCGTCACCCGCTCGCTGAACGCTCGCGGCAGCATCACGGTCTCCAGAAAGACATCCATCAGTTCTGCATCGCTGGTGACGCCGACGGGCAGCGGCGCCGCCAGGGCGATCTGGGGGTGCGGCGAGAATCCCTCCGAATAGAAGACCGGGATCTCGGCGCGGCGCAACACCCGTTCCCAGAACCGCATGAGGTCCAGGTGCGTGATGTACTTCATCTCGTCGCCGCGCGTGAAGGTGACGCGCAAGCGCTGCGCCTTCATGCCGGCTCGGGTTGCTTCGTGATCACAACGGACTCGATCTTCACGCCCTTCACCTCCGAGACGGCGATACGGTAGCTGTTGTAGTGCACTGTCTCGCCCTCGCGCGGAATATGACCGAGCTGATCCAGCACGAACCCGGCGATCGTCTCATAGTCGCCTTCCGGAATCGCGAGGCCAAGCTCGTCGCGCAGGTCGAAGATGCTCATGCCGCCATCGACGCGCGTCGTGTTCTCGTCGATGGCGACGAACTCCGCGTCCTCCTGCCCCAGTTCGTCGACGACGCGCCCGACCATCTCTTCGAGCAGCAACTCCAGCGTCACAAGGCCGGCGACGCCGCCGTACTCGTCGACCACGATGGCCATCTGCTGGCGTTCGTTCTGCATCTCCCAGAACAGCGTGCTCACCAGTTTGGTCTCCGGAATGAAAAGCGCCTCGCGGATCAGTGATGCGATCGGCATCTCGTTTTGAATCTCACCACGCGCGATCGCGTTAAGGACATCCTTGATGCTCACGATACCGACGACGTTATCGACCGTCGCCTTGTATACCGGGAACCGCGAACGCGGCGATTTGGCGTAGGTATCGAGCAGGTCTTTCAGCGTCTCTTCTTCCTCGAGCCAGACGATCTCCGGGCGCGGCACCATGATCTCGTTGACGCGCCGGTCGTGGAAGTGAAACACGCGGTCCAGCAAGTCCGCCTCTTCCTCGCTCACGCTGCCTTCTTCCGCGCCGATGTCGATCAGCATTCGCAGTTCGGCTTCGGTGACGGTCTGCGAAATGGACTGACCGCGCACGAATATGTTTGGCACCACGGCGAGCGCCGCAATCAGCGGCTTCATCACGACGACCAGGAACTGGATCGGCAACGCGACGAGATAGGCGATGCGCTCCGCCGAACGTGACGCGATCACCTTTGGTGAGTACTCTCCGAACTCCGTCGAGATCAGCGGTACGGCGATCAGGCCGGCAAGGAAGCCCCAGCGGCTGCCGAAGATGTCCGCCGCGATGACGGCGCCGGTGGTCGAGATGAGGAAGACGAACACGTTCTGCATCACGACGACGACGCCGAAGAACGTGTCTTGCTGGTTCTTCAGCCGTTCCAGCGCGATGGCCCGGCGACTGCCCGCCTCGGCCGCCGCGCGCACGCGGATACGGTTCGAACCGACGACGGCGATCTCGATCGCGTTGACGACGGCATAGCCGAGCAGGCCGCCCGCGAATAACACGATGGCAATGGGAAGGGGAAAGCCGAGCGACGTGTCCGCAAGCAGCGGCAGCGTCGCGCCAGCATCAGGCAGGGGCTCTAGCATTCGATCGTCGCGGCCTCTCGCCGCCTCATCGAGGCTTCAGGCTCGACGGTGCATCATAGCGCACAGACTGGAGGCGGGACGCACCGGCCGCGGCGATTGCACCTGTCAGGCGGACTCCGCGTCGCTCCTGGGCGCCGCTGTCCTTTCGACCGGTTCGTCAAGCAGCGATTCTTCGAGCAGCGCCATCGCCCGCTCGCACCACTCGACGTACGCGCGCCGGTACGCGAGCGCCATCTCGAGCGTCAACGTCCAGTAGAGCGCGTGCTTCGTCGTGAACCTCTCATGCTCGACGGCGTGGGCGATGCGCGGGCGCAGCACCGTCTCGGAGAACGCAATGACCTTCTGATGCTCCTCCATCTGGCGGCGCATCAACAGCAGCGTGTCTTCGACCGGGATCTCGGTCCCGAGAAAGATCTTGATGAGGAACGGGTCGCGCAGGTCGGCCGGAGGCGTCGGCGTGCGCATCCAACGAAGAAACTCGTCCCGGCCCGCTTCAGTGATCTCGTAGATCTTTCGGTTCGGGCGGTTCTCCTGGACCTGCACGTGCTTCGATACGTATTCGGAATCTTCGAGCGACTTGAGCGTCGGGTAGATCTGGCTCAGCTCGGCGTTCCAAAAATGCTCGATCGACGAGTCGAAGAACTGCTTGAGTTCATACCCGGTCATGGGCTCATAATTGAGCAGCCCCAACAACGCGTGTTTCAGGGACAAACGGAACCCTCCGGCGTCAATTCCGGATCATAGCGCGGACTAGAGCTTGTGCGGGCCGGCCAGGTGCGCGGGCTTGCAAATGATGACGTTGCGGGTCTTCGCGGCGGCTTCACGGTCGCGGCTCTCGAACTCGCGCAGGCTCCGGAGCCACTTGCGGCTCTCGGCCACGCGGTCGCGGTCAGCGGCCAGCGCCATGAACAGGTGCGGTGCAAAAACGAAACTCGTGTCCAACATGGTTCAGCCTCCTCGTCGATACGGCTGGGCGGCGGGTACATGCCCTCTATATATCGACACTTATATATAACGCCTGCAGCCCCACAGGCGCAAGGGCTTTGGAGGCATTTGTGCGATAATTCACGAGCTCGTAACAAGGACTCGCCAGGCGATTTCCGCTCTCCCCGTGTTGCCCGTGTGCAGTCCTGCCGCCACAATCTCGGCAACCACCGCACATACGTGTCGACGCCCGGAAGAGGGGCATCGTCAGACCTGTGCGAGGCGAGAGAGGGAGCTATGAAGATCCACGAATACCAGGCGAAGCAGATCCTTGCGGAGTTCGGGGTGCCGGTGCCCAAGGGACGTGTCGGGAAGACGCCGTCAGAAGCCAGGGCGATCGCGGGGGAACTCGGGGGCAAGGTCGTCGTGAAGGCGCAGATCCACGCCGGCGGCCGCGGAAAGGGCGGCGGCGTCAAACTCGCGAACTCCGCTGATGAGGCAGAGCGTGTCGCATCGCAGATCCTGGGGATGCAGCTGATCACGCATCAGACGGGTCCGGAGGGGCAGAAGGTGAAGACCGTGCTCGTCGAGGAACAGATGCAGATCGAGCGCGAACTCTATCTCGCAGTCCTGATCGACGGCGCCGCCGGGCGCCCCGTGATGATGGCCAGCGCCGTCGGCGGCATGGACATCGAACAGGTCGCCGCGAAAACCCCTGAGGCGATCCATCGCGTCACCATCGACCCGGTCACGGGCTTTCAGCCGCACCTCGCGCGCGAACTGTGCTTCGCGCTCGACCTGACCGGCGACGCGATGAAAGCGGCGGCGAAGCTCATGACGGGCCTCTACGACGCGTTCATCGCGAAGGACGCGTCGCTCGCGGAGATCAATCCGCTCGTCGTGACCGCCGACGTCCGTGTGCTGGCGCTCGACGCGAAGATGAACTTCGACGACAACGCACTCTTCCGACAGCCAGAGATCGAGGCGCTGCGCGACGAGGACGAAGAAGACCCGTCGGAAGTCGAGGCCGCCGAGAAGGGCATCAGCAACTTCATCAAGCTCGACGGCAATATCGGCTGCCTGGTGAACGGCGCCGGTCTCGCCATGGCGACGATGGACAGCATCAAGCTCGCGGGTGGCGAACCGGCGAACTTCCTCGATATCGCGACGGCAAACGACGTCCAGAAGGTCGTCGACGCGCTGATGATCATCTCGCGCGACCCGAACGTGAAGGCGATTCTGGTCAACATCTTCGGCGGCATGGCGCGCGTCGACGTGATCGCGGAGGGCATCATCCAGGCGCAGCGGCAGATGCAAAAGGCGGTGCCTGTCGTCGCGCGGCTCGCGGGCACCAACGTCGAAGAAGGCGAGCGGCTGATCAAGGAGAGCGGGCTGCCGTTGATCCGCGCGGAGGAGTTGGGCGACGCCGCCAGGAAGGCCGTCGAAGCAGCGAAGGCCGCCGCGTAGTCCATCGGTGAGGAGGTCAGGGATGACGGAGGTCAACGAGCCTCGCGCCGGTTATGAGAAGGACCTGTACGACCTCGAGATGGAGCTCTATCTCGAGGCGCTCGAGAAGTGCGTGGGCGAATGGATCGCGATCTTCGATGGGAAGCTGATCCATTCTCCGAACCCAGACGAAATCCGAGCACAATTGCCGCCAGGGGCGTTCACGAGTGGCAAAGCGATCGTGACGTTCGTCGGGAGCCCGCCGCCGTATCGCATTCGCATTTGATAACGGGGTTCTTCATCGGAGAGAGCGCGTTTGTCCGCGCCCGCATCCGATTTCCTCAAATGAGCGGCGTTGCGATCGAAGAGGATCTACTCATCGACACGGGTTCGCACGTGACAGTCATCCAGTACCGAGTGGTAGAGGCGCTTGACGCAACATTACGCATTCGCGAGCATCGAATGGAGGAGAGTCGTGGATTCGGAGGCCGGACGACAGTTGCGGTCGTCCCAATCGAGTTGGAATTTGGCACTGGGGGCGGCGTGTTTAGATTCGGCGCGCGGGTTGCTGTCGAGCCGAACCCACTCGGAGATCTGCCATCCGCGCTAGGCATGGACTTCATCTCCTCGTTTCGGCTAACGGTTTCTCGCAACGAGAACATCGTCGAACTCCGGCCAACGTTCTGACGCCTGACCTTGATGGCGCGACGACTCCTCCGCGTCCTGTCGCCATGCCGCGAGGCGCACGGCGATCAGCAGAAATCCGAGCACGATCAGCGTCAGCGTGATACCGGGCGCGAGGAGCGGCGCCCAGTTCTCAGTCGCGAAGTTGACATTGTTCGAAATCAACGCTCCGAACGTGATCTCGCCGAACGACGGTTCGAATAGAAAGCTCACTCCTGTCTCGAACAGAATCGCCAACGCCGCCGCCCAACAGGCGCCCTCGACCAGCGGAGGGAGTGAGCGTGCCATCGATTTGCGAAGATCTGCCCGATCGACCTCGATTCCCGTTCCCGCGCCAAGCCCGAGCGCAAAGGCCACAACAACTGCCGGCGCCGCCTTTGTCGCGTCCCAATGGTCAAACGAGAATGCAGCGACGAGCACGAAGTACAGCACCATGATGGGTAGCGCGTGTATGTAAGCAGAAGCGTCGTTTAGTACATCCCGGGCCTGCCTCCAACAACGTACGCAAAGCGAAGCCAGCGCCGCGCTGGTAACGAACCCTAGCGCAAGCACGACAGCGGCAAACTCCAACGAGTTTCGCGCCGCTGAGAGAGTCTCTGAAAACACATCGAAACCGAATTGATTCGTTCCAAACGGATGGGACCAGGAGGTTCCCTCAAAGCGCGAGTCGGGGTCCAACCGGCGTGGCTCCGAGGCAACCTCAGGTCCAATCAGGGCAGCAAACAGGAAGACTGCGACGAGTATTGTGCCCGCGATCAACATGGGACTTTGCAGGAACATTGGTGCGGCAGCGCGAGTCGGCCTACTCACTTCAACCGTCCAGAGTCGGGTAACCAGCACGACTGCTATGGACAGGGTTCCAAGGATGGATGCGAGCGCTTGTGTTACAGGCAGATCCCCGACCAAGCTCGCCACAAACAGCCACTCGCCAAGTCCCTGCACGGCGAAAATTCCCTCAACGAAGACGGCCCCCGAGATAAAAAGTGGCAGACACCACGCACCCAGAGTCGCGCCACGTCTCGCGTCAAATCGCGCGTTAGCGTGAGGCAATCCGTAGACGAGCATCGCGACAGCGGCGGCTGCAATCCCCAATGTGAACGACGGCGGACCGAAGAGATGCACGTTTCGAACGGGGTCATCCAAGATCGAAACGTATCCGCCGACCGGATAAGAGTGGCTCCACCATACGGAAGGGACGATGATAATCAGTAAGAGCGTGAACCCTATCGGGAGCGCGGACAGGATCGCGGCGAAGGTCAGCACGAGTTCCCGTTGGCGGCGCCGCATCATCCCTACCAATGCGGCAAAGAGCCATCCCGATGCTATGGCCACGATCACGGCTATGACCGTTATCTCGACTGTCGGCGGCAGTCTTCGTCGGAACTCCTCGCCGATCGGCCTCTCCGATCGGTACTCCTCACCCAGATCGCCGCGGACGGCATTGCCCAACCATCGCGCATAGCCCTCGTACCATGGGTCGTTTAGACCGAGTTCATCGCGGATTCGCTCTATTTCGTCCCGGGGACCCAACGTCACAATCTCGCGTTCGAACGGGCCGTACAGCAGGAAGTACGAGGTCGCCGAGACGACCACGAAGATCACGGGCACGAGCGCTACGCGCAACGCGACCCGTTGCCACATCCGCCAGCCGGGGCTTCGATCCTCCATCGCAAGCGACAATACTACGCGGTCGCCGCACTTGCCTAGCCATCGCTCGGCCGCGCCGCGACCTGCGACCAGCGACCAGCCGCCGGGTTTGACACGCCATAACTCGATTGTTACTCTCTTCTCAATCCGCCATGTGGGCGGATTCACTCATTCCGCGGAGCCCAATGCAGCTCACAAGCATGGCGATGCCTCTGCCCCGGGAAAGCCGGGGCGCCCTGATGGGATAATTCATCCCCTCGGCGTCTGGACGTCCAAAAGCGTCCCGACCCTGACACAGGAGGTACGCTCCCATGCCCTTCACTAAAGGCCTGCGTTGCCGGGAATGTAACCGCGAGTATCCCGCCGACCCCATCCACGTCTGCGAGTTCTGCTTCGGGCCGCTCGAAGTCGTCTATGACTACGAGGCGATGCACCGCAACGTCACGCGCGAAAGCATCGAGGGCGGACCGGAGACGGTCTGGCGCTACGCCGACCTGCTGCCCGCGAATCCCGAGTACGCCGTCGACATCAACGCCGGGTTCACGCCCCTCGTCCGTGCGAAGAACCTGGGCGAGGAACTCGGCCTGAAGAACCTCTGGCTCAAGAACGACTGCGCCAACCCGACATGGTCGTTCAAGGACCGCGTCGTCACGATTGCGGCGACGAAGGCCCGCGAGTTCGGCTTCGATACGCTGGCCTGTGCGTCGACGGGTAATCTCGCCAACAGTGTGTCAGCCCACGCCGCGCGCGCCGGCCTCGCCGCATACGTCTTCATTCCGTCCGACCTGGAGCGCGGCAAAATCGTCGGGTCGAGCATTTACGGCGCGACGCTCGTCGCCGTCGACGGCAACTACGACGACGTGAACCGCCTCTGTTCTGAGTTGGCCGACAAGTACAAGTGGGCGTTCGTCAACATCAACATGCGGCCGTACTACGCCGAAGGCTCAAAAACGCTCGGCTTCGAGGTCGCGGAGCAGCTCGGATGGCGCGCGCCGGAGCACGTCGTCGCGCCTATGGCCTCCGGGTCGCTGTACGTCAAGATCTGGAAGGGTTTCCAGGAGCTGGCGAAGCTCTGGCTCATCGACAGCGTCACCACGAAGATGTCAGGCGCGCAGGCGCGCGGCTGCTCGCCGATCGTCACGGCGTACGAACGCGGCACGACGAACATTCGCCCCGTGCGGCCGAAGACCATCGCCAAGTCGCTCGCCATCGGCAATCCCGCCGATGGCTATTACGCGCTCAAGGTGATGGAGGAGTCCGGCGGCTTCGGCGTCGCATCGGACGACGACGAGATTGTCGCCGGTATCAAGCTGCTCGCGGAAAGCGAAGGCATCTTCGCGGAGACGGCGGGCGGCGTCGTGATCGCCGGGTTGAAGAAACTCGCCCGCGAGGGCAAGATCCAGCCGGACGAATTGACCGTCGCTTACATCACGGGCTCCGGGCTGAAGACACAGGAAGCGATCGAGGACCACATCGCCCTGCCGTTGCACATCGACCCGCACCTCGCATCGTTCGAGCAGGCGCTCGGACTGCGCGAGCAGGAGCGCGCAACGGCGACGGCATCCTGACCGACGACCGACAGCCGTAGCTAGCGTTACGCTACGCCGGTGGGCGCAGAACTGCCCGCGGCAAGGAGTAGGACATGGCAAAGCAGCGCGTGAAATTCACGTTCGTCCAGGAGTTGATCACCCTGCCGATCATCTACGAACTCGGCAAGAACTTCAGCCTGGTCACGAACATCCGGCGCGCCGACGTGACCGAAGATCGCGGCTGGGTGATCCTGGAGATCGAAGGCCAGATGGAAGAGATCGAACGCGCGCTCGACTGGGTCGCATCGAAGGGCGTGCGTGTCGATCCGGTGCAGGGAGACATCGTCGAGGGGTAGCGCGCTGCGGCGTGTACCACATCGCACGCACGGGAGACGAACATGGCACAGATCCGCATACCGACACCGCTGCGCAAGCTCACGAACGATACCGAGATCGTGAGCGCCGATGCGTCGAACCTCGGCGAGGCGATCGACCGGCTCGAAGGCGAGTACCCGGGCATCAAGGAGCGCATCTGCGACGAAGCGGGCGAACTCCGGCGCTTCGTCAACGTCTACGTCAACGGCGAAGACGTACGCTTCCTCGACAACCTGGCGACCAAGCTATCCGCCAACGACGAAGTCAGCATCGTGCCGGCGGTCGCGGGCGGAGCCTAGCCTAGGCGGCGGGGTCGATGCGCTCGACCGCAGCCGCGGCGTGCGGCAGGGGCGAACGAAACGCGTCCGGATCGTGTACGAAGCTGATGTCCCACTTGGGCGCGCTGACCGCACGTCCGCGTCTCCAGATCTCGTCGCGGACGCGCATCGCGCCGATGCGCGCGAGGTCCGGATCGGTCTCCGGCATGATGATGAGGATGCCGTCGCCTTCATCTGCCCAGCCGACGAGGTCGGTAGACCGGGCAGCGGCCATCGCCGCGTCGGCCGCCGCATCACGTGCGGCGCGCGACAGACGCTCACCACGCAGGAGGTGCGGTTCGGCCATCACGACGGCCAGCGGGCGGCCGTAACGCAGCGCCCGCTCGACTTCCTCTTCGAGGCGATATTGTATGAACCATGACGACAACAGCCCGCCCGTGCGAAGCTGCTCGCGCCGCTCGTGGTCGCGCTCGATTTCCGGCGACGGCGAGCCGTCGTCTACCTTCGAGTCGTTGCGGCGCGAGAACAGGGGCATCGAGACCTCCGTCGAGGGCAGTCTGGTCGCGGCCTTCCTATGATCTCTTCGACGTGAGCGCCCGCCGGCTGAAGGTGCAGGCACCCTTACAACGTGCGTTCGTGACCGCACTACCAGCGCTCACGCGTAGCCGATAACCTACCGGCATGAAGACGGCCGGCATCCTGAACGTGACCGGATACGTCGGCGCCGAGCTGGCGCGGCTGCTCCTCGGCCATCCGGAGGTCAGCCTCGTCGGCGTGACTGGCCGCAGCGCCGCTGGAAAGCGCCTGCCCGAGCTGTTCCCGCACCTCTGGCAGCTCGATATGCCGATCACGGAAGAACTGCCCGACGTCGACGTCGTCTTTTCCGCGCTGCCACATGCGGCGGCGGCCGAGCACCTCGCGCCGTACATCGAAGCAGGGGTACCGGTAGTGGATGCGAGCGCCGACTTCAGGCTCAAGCGCATCGACGACTACGAAGCGCACTACAAGACGACGCATCCGGCGCCGCACCTGCTGTCGCGCGCCGTCTTCGGGCTGCCCGAGCTGCACCGCGACGAGATGTCCGCCGCGATGCTCGTCGCCGGTTCCGGCTGCCACTCGGCAGGCGTGATCCTGGCGCTGGCGCCGTTGTTCGCGGCGGGGATCATCGAACCGGAGGTGATCGCTGATACGAAGACGGGGCTTTCCGGCGCGGGCCGCACGCTGGGCCTCAACCTGCACTTCTCCGAAGCCGACGAGAACGTCGCGCCGTACGCACTCGATGGCCACCGCCACGTGCCGGAGATGACGCAAGAACTGGCGCTGCTCGCCGAAGCACCGGTGCCGTCGATCACGTTCGTGCCGCACTACATTCCGATGACGCGCGGCATCCTGAGCACGTGCTACGCGCGGGCGAAGAGCGGCGCCCTCGCCGGCGGGCGTAATGAGATCAGCGAGCTGTACCGCGACTTCTACAAGGATGCCCCGTTCGTACACATCTCCAGCACGCCTCCTTCGACGAAGCAGGTCCTGGGCACGAACTACTGCGTGATCCACCCGACCGTCAACCTGAGCACGGGGACGATCGTCGTTGCGAGCGCGCTGGACAACCTGGGAAAAGGCGCCGCGGGAAACGTCGTGCAATGCTTTAACGTGATGCAGGGGCTGCCCGAAACGCTGGGGCTGCAACACACCGCGCTCTTTCCCTAGTGGCCCGCACGACCGCTCGAAGCGGCATTGAGGAAATCCAGCGCGGCAGCATTAGCAGTCCGCAGGGGTTCGTCGCCGGCGCCGTCTACGCCGGTATCAAGACGTACGGTGAAAACAAGCTCGACGTCGGCATCGTCGCTTCGACGCGGCCGGCGACGTGCGCCGCCATGTTCACGCGCAGCAAAGTGCGCTCCGCCGCCGTCATGGTGTCGGAGATGCACGCGCGGCGCGGCTCCGCGCGCGCGATCATCGTCAATGCGGGCATCTCGAACGTCGCGACCGGCGCCGACGGCATCCGTGACGCCACCGAGATGGCCGAACTCGTTGCCGGCAAACTGGGCATCAACAGGCGCGATGTGATCGTCGGCAGCACGGGCATCATTGGCCACCCGCTGCCCATGGCGAAGATCCGCGACGCCGCCGCTCGCATCGAGTTGCGCGCGGACGGCGGTCATGAGTTCGCCCGCGCCATCCTGACGACCGACACGCACGCGAAGGAGATCGCCGTCCGCTTTCGCGCCAATCGGCAAGACTACATCCTCGCCGGCTGCGCGAAGGGCTCGGGCATGATCCACCCCGACATGGCGACCATGTTCTGCTTCATGACAACCGACGCGCCGGTGCAGCAGCGGTACCTCCGCACGGTGCTCACGGATGCCATCGACGACTCGCTGAACATGATCAGCGTCGACGGCGACACGAGCACCAGCGACACGACGGCCGTCATCGCGAATGGCGCAGCGGGCGGCCCGCCGATCGACCCTGCAAGCCTCGGCGCGTCCGCCTTCGAAGCAGCCCTCCGTCATGTGTGCACCGCGCTCGCACGCATGCTCGCGCGCGACGGCGAGGGCGCGCAAAAGCTCATCGAAGTGCAGGTCGAGGGCGCCGCGAGCGACAAGGACGCACGCGCCGCGGCGCGCACCGTGACGGCGTCCCCCCTGGTCAAGTCGGCGGTGCACGGCAACGACCCGAACTGGGGCCGCGTGCTCATGGCCGTCGGCCGCAGCGGCGCCCGCATCAACGTCGATCGCGCGTCGGTCTGGCTGGGGGAGGCGCGCGTCTTCGACGGCCTGCCCGTCAAGTTCGACGCACGCGCCGTCAGCCGCTATCTTCGCAACGAAGAGGTGCTCATCCGCGTCCATCTGGGCGCCGGAGCCGCGACCGCGACCGCGTGGGGTTGTGACCTCACGCCTGAGTACGTGCACATCAACAGTGACTACACAACCTGACCCCGAACCCGCTCCTGTCGCTGGTGTTGAACCGGCGATCGTCGTCAAGCTCGGCGGCTCGACACTCGGCGCGCACGATACGTCGCTCCGCGACATCGCGGACGCGCGCCGCAAGGGCCGCCGGATCGTCGTCGTACACGGCGGCGGCGCTACGATCTCGGCGTGGCTCGAGCGCGCCGGCGTCCAGGCGCGTTTCGTAGGGGGACTGCGCGTCACCGATGCGGCGACGCTGGAGATCGTGGTCGCCGTGCTGGCGGGCGTGGTGAACAAGCAACTCGTCGCCGAGCTCGCGGGGCTCGGCGCGCCCGCGATCGGCCTCAGCGGCGCCGACAGCCTGATCCTGCAGGCCCGCCCGTACGATGAAGCGCTCGGGTTCGTCGGCAAAATCCACCGCGTGAATCCGTATCCGATCGAGGAACTGTTGCGCCTGGGCTACTTGCCGGTGATCGCGCCGATCGCAATCGACACCGGCGACGCGACGAAGCCGCAACTCTTGAACACGAACGCGGACACGGCGGCCGGCGAGATCGCGGCGGCGCTCGGCGCCGGCATGCTCGTCTTCCTGACCGACGTCGAAGGCGTGCTGGACGACGCGAAGCGCCTGCTCCCGCGCCTGGCGATCGACGACGCGAAGTCGCTGATCGCGTCGGGGGTCGCTGCGGGCGGCATGATCCCGAAGATCGAAGCGGCGGTGCGCGCATCGACGGCGGGCGCCGCGACGCGCATCGTCAACGGCACGTCGGCGGGCGCGCTCGCAAGCGTGCTCGCCGGCAACGGCGGCGGCACGACGATCGGGGGGTGATGGTTTATCCGCAGATGTTGCAGATGAGGCAGATGTTCCTTCTGAGCGCGGGCTTTGAGCCCGCGCATCACGAAGGCAAGACCTCTACAGCCAGCCGGCACTGAACAGTCCTACGCCGGCGTGTACCGCACCGGGATGTGCTTGATGCCGTTGATGAAGTTCGACCGCAGCCGCGACACGTCGCCCGCCAGTTCCATGTCCGGGAGCCGCGTCAGCAACTCATCGAACATGCAGCGGATCTCCAGACGCGCGAGGCTGGCGCCGAGACAGAAGTGGTTGCCGCCGCCGCCGAACGCCAGGTGCGGGTTCGGCGTCCGCCCGACATCGAACTCATCGCCGCGCTCGAAGATCGCTTCGTCGCGATTGGCCGACGGATAGTACATCGCGACCTTCTCGCCGGCGCGGATCTGCTGGCCGCGGATCTCGGTGTCGCGCGAAGCGGTGCGCCGGAAGTAGATCAGCGGCGACACCCAGCGCAAGAACTCCTCGACCGCCAGCGGCATGAGCGACGGATCGTCGATCAGGCGCTGGCGTTGTTCCGGGTGCTCCATCAGCGCGACGATCGCGCCTGACATCAGGTTGCGCGTCGTCTCGTTGCCGGCGACCGCGAGCAACAGGAAGAAGCCGTCGAAGTCGGCCTCGGTGAGACGTTCGCCTTCGACCTCCGCGTTGATCAGCACGCTCACCAGGTCGTCCCGCGGGTTCGCCTTACGGTCGAGCGCCAGCCCGTTCGCGTACATGAACATCTGCGCCGCCGCCTGCTGCGCCTGCTCCTGGGAGTTGGTGTACTCCGGATCGTCGAAGCCGATTAGCCGGTTGCTCCAGTCGAAGACCTGCTGATGCATGTCCTGCGGCACGCCCATCATCTCCGCGATCACGTGCAGCGGCAGGCGCGCCGCGATATCCGTCACGAAGTCGCATGCGCCACGCCCTCCGACGTCATCGACGATCTGCCGCGTGATCTCGCGCACGTGCGGCTCGAGCGCGGCGATCATCTTCGGCGTGAAGCCCGTGCTGACGAGACGCCGGTACTTCGTGTGCTGCGGCGGGTCCATGTTGACCATCATCGTCCGCACCAGGGCCAGGCCGTCGGGGCTGGCGTCCTCCAGGTTCGTGCCGCCCATATATGACGAGAACAGCAGGTTATCGTTCGACACGGTGACGACGTCTTCGTACTTCGTCAGTGCCCAGTAGCCCGGGCCATTCGGTTCCGTCTGCCAGAACACCGGCGCTTCGCGGCGCAGCTCCGCGAACGTGGCATACGGCATCGCGCGCGCGTAGGTGTCGGGGCTGTAGAGGTCTACGATCTGCGTCGTCGTCACTTCGGTGCTCCTTGCTCGCGCACGAGGCGCGTCTTCGCGGGGCTATTGATATCGCCATCGAGCAGGCGCGCGACGGCGGCTTTCAGGAACGTCCGCTGATGCTCCAGCATCTGCGGGCTGTGCGGGTCTTCATCAAGCACCGCGTGCAACAGCGATGCGTTGGCGAAGTAGCCGAAGATCAGGTGAAACAGCCCGGCGGCGAGATGCGGTAACTGCGATGGCTGCCAGGACGCACCGACCCCACGCAGGACGTCGACGCCCTGCAGGTAGAGGGGCCGCAGCAGTCGCGGCACCGCTCCGGCAACGAACCGGTCCTCGTCGAGGCCCGCGCGCTCGATGAGCCGCGCCAGGTGCCGGTGTTCGACGAGATAGTCGAAGACGCGATCGAGGTACGCTCCCATCGCGCTGGTGCGTTCACCATCGGCGGATGCATCGATCGCCAGGCCGGCGGCCTGCCAGAGAGGCAGCAGGGCGCCGACCCCGCGGGCCAACACCGCCTCGTACAGCGCCTCTTTGCTCTCGAAGTAGTGATACAGGCTCGCCTGGTTGCGCAGGCCGACGTCGCGCGCGATGTCGCGCACCGACGCGCCGGCGTAGCCATCGTCCGCGAAGCGCTGCTCGGCCGCGTCCAGGATCGCCTCGCGCGTCGAGACAGCGACGGCTCCTGTACGCGCCGCGGTCATCGCCGCGCCTCCCGTAGGCGGAAGTCCAGCCCCTGTACGGCAGCGGGCGCGATCCGCACCTCAGCGCCGCACGCGCCGCCGAACATGTCCTCTCGCTCGAGGAGGAGACGCGCGTCCTGAAGCGACCGGACGTCGAACGTGAGCGATGCGATCGCGTCGCAGGCGCCGGGCACGACGCGGATCGCCGGCCCTTCACCGCAGATCCAGGTGCCGCGCTCCGGCGCCGCGGCAGTCGCGAGCAGCGCATCCCAGCGCGCGATCGCCGCGGCAATGTCGCGTGCCTCGATCTCAATCGTGCGCAGCCCTTCGATGCCCAGCGGGCCGCCGCTGCGCGAACGTAATTCGGCGCGCGTCTGCACACGTTGCGCCGCGACGTCATGCGCGTACTCGCACAGAAAGATCAACGCGCCCGGCAGCATCCCGTCGATGGCGACGTTCGTCCATCGGCGCATCTCGCCGTCGTGCGGATACGGCGCCGGCGCGCCGTGGCCGACGCCACGCGCATCGAGTTCGGCGATCGCGCCGTCGAGCGCGGCGGGCTGAAACGCGATGCCGAACAGGCGCGCACTGCCCCGTGATACCATCGAAGGCGGCCCGAGGCGTATCGGCTCGAGATTCGCGTTGCCGGCGCACACGAGGCCGCTCGCGAACGTGCCCTGCGGGCGGAACGGCGTCACGACGGGCAGTCGCAGCACGTCCGACAGCGTCTCGATCAGCGCTTCGGGCGCATCTGAGTGCAGGAGCACGTGATCGACCTGACGGACGATGTCCATGGCCGGATCTAATCAAACAAACGTTTGTTTGTCAACTGCTCGTAGACCGCGCGAACGCCCGCACGGCATGGATCGGCCACTCCCCGGACCGGAAGCCGTGCTCGTCGAGCCAGCGCACCACGCCGACGCCCCGCAGCGCCCGATACAGCAGCAACGTCGACGCCAGGTGATCGCGGAACCCCGCGGACGCGTCGTAACCGTCGAGCAGATGCGGCAGCGCATGGTCCGCGAACAGCGAGAGGACGGCGAAGTCCATGACCGGGTCGCCCTGCGCGGCGTCAGACCAGTCGACGACGGCAACTACGCGGAGCGTCGCCGGATCGATGAGTACATGGTCGGCCTGGCAATCGCCGTGCAGCCATGTAAGCGTTTGGTCGCCGAGCAATGCGCGCAGAGCTTCGGCGTGGCGCATGGCGTCATCGGCCTCGCCGGGCGCCAACCCGCGATGTTCCACTAGGTACCGAAGACCGTCTGCCAGCCAGCGCAGCACGAGATCCGCCCACGGCTCACGGATAAGACGCTGGTCGTCCGTACGGTGAATGAGGCGCAGCACGCGGCCGGCGTCGCGCCACGCCTCCGCGTGATCCATCCCGCGCAGCGCTACGCCATCGACCCACCGCATGGCCACCGTCGGCACCGGCCGCTCGACGAACGCGATGATCTCCGGCACCGGCACGCCGGCATTGCCCGCGTGCAGTTGTGCGTCGACCTCGGCGCGTTGAAAGTGCTCGCGCGTGTCCGACTTCACCATGAACGCATCGCCACGCACGCGCACGCGCCATGCACCGCGGTAGCCGTAATCGATCAGCGGTTCGATCGCATCCGCCGAGGCGCCGAGCAGCGCTTCGATCGGCGGCAGTGTCATCGGCGAGCGACGGTGGGCGTCCATCGGCGTCATCTTACGGCGGGCGTCGCGGGATCGGATCCGCGCGCCCCGGGATTGGTCTTGGCTGCGAAAAGCGTAGCGTTTCCCGCAATCGACGTTCTTGCCCGTAACATAAGCCTCCTCTACATTGCCCATCGCTGTCCGGGACGGCAATCCGGCTGCGCACAAGGCGGCCATCTCCGGCGGCCCGAGTATCACGAGCTATCGCTGAAGGAGGCGTGACAGTGGGTGACAGACTGGCGGGCAAGGTCGCGATCGTGACCGGCGGCGGGCGCGGCATCGGCCGTGGCGAGTGCCTGGCGCTGGCGGCGGAAGGCGCGCGGATCGTCGTCAACGATTTCGGCGGCTCCGCGGCCGGCACCGGCGGCGCGAAAGGCCCCGCCGACGAGGTCGTCGAAGAAGTCAAGAAGATGGGCAGCGACGCCGTCGCGAACTACGACAACGTCGCCGACTTCGCGTCGGGCGACCGCATGGTGCAGCAGGCGCTCGATACGTTCGGGCAGCTCGATATCGTCGTCAACAACGCGGGCATCCTGCGCGACAAGATGATCTTCAACATGTCGGAAGAAGAGTGGGACATCGTCCTCAACGTGCACCTGAAGGGGCACTTCAACCTGAGCAAGCACGCCGCGGTCGTCATGCGCCAGCAGCGTAGCGGCGTCTTCGTACACACGGCGTCTGAGTCCGGGCTCGGCAACCGCGGCCAGGGCAACTACGCGGCTGCGAAGGAAGGCATCGTCGGGCTGTCGCGCACGATCGCGCGTGACATGGGCGGCTACGGCGTGCGCTCGAACGCCATCCGCCCGCGCGCCGGCACTCGCCTTGTGATCAGCGACGAGATGCGCGAAGCGGCGCAGCGCGGCGGCGCCGCCGGCATGCAGGGCTTCCAGGCGCTCGAGGCGTTCGGCAAGGCGAACCCGCCCGACGCCATCGGCCCCTTCGTCACGTGGCTCTGCACCGATGCTGCGGCGAACGTCAACGGCCGCGACTTCATGGTAAGCGGCCCGCTGATCGGCCTGTACAGCCTGCCCGAGGTGGTCAAGCGGACGACGAACGAACCGGGCCACGTGTGGTCGGTGGACGAACTCGACGGCGCGATGCCCGAAGTCGTCGGCGACCTCGTCAACCAGTGGCCGAAGAAGGAAGAGAAGCGCGCCTGACCCGCTGCTCCCACACGCGAAGCGACAAGAAGCCCCGGGCTGGTGCCGCGGGACTTCTTAGTGGCGTCGTGCGGTGCCTCGCATCAGCGGTTGACGATGCGCCGGAACACCTCATGGACCAGACCTACGCCGGTGCGGGGCGCCTCGGCCGCCGGGTTGCCCCGGAAGTGCCGATCCGGGCGCTTTTTCCAGCTCCGCTCGATCTCGTAGATCCTCGCTTCGACCTCTATCTGGTTGCCGAACATCTCTGCCTCCTCTGCCGCTACTATCTCGCCCCGGTGGTAAGAGAGTATCCCCCGGCACGCATGCCCCACATGGGACGCCGGACGGGACTGTACTCGGTCTTTCGGCCGAGGCCCGCGAACCAGCAGCCCCTTCGCCGTTCCGCCTGCCCGGAGCGCGTGCTGACCGTCGAAAGGCGCCCTACGTGCAAACGCCGCGCGCTGCGACGGTTCGTTGATCGCGGCGGGCGTAGCATCGATGTGGAGGTGCATCATGCCAGGCAAGAAGCACGTCGCCGGGGCGACCAAGAAGGAAAACCGCAAGTACGAACACATCAAGGAGAGCTACAGGAAGCGCGGCGCATCCACCAAGCGCGCCAAGGAAATCGCCGCCCGCACAGTGAACAAGCAGAAGTAGACTCCGTAAGAACAGAGAACACACAACAGACAACAGAGGTTTCGTCATGTCCGTTGTGTGTTCTCTGTTGTCCCCGATAAGACCGTTCTTCATCCTCCCGCTACACTCTTCGCATGGATGATCTCCGCTTCGCGGCGCCCTGGGCGCTGTGGCTGCTCGCGGTCATACCGCCGATCGCCTGGCTGGCGTTTCCGCGCCGCGGCAGCGGCAGCGTCCGCATGGGCTCGCTCGCATCCGCCGCCGGTCTGCCCCGGACCTGGCGCGTGCGACTAGAGCCGGGATTGATCTTGCTGCGCATCGCCGCCATCGCGTTGCTCGTGGTGGCCGTGGCGCGGCCACAGCAAGGCGAAGCAGCATCCGAGGCGCAGGGCGAGGGCATCGATATCGTGCTCGCGTTCGACGTCTCGGCGAGCATGACGCAGCCCTTCGGACAGGGCCGCACACGGCTCGACGCGGCGAAAGACGTGCTTTCGCGTTTCATCGGCGGCCGCACGAACGACCGCGTCGCGCTCGTGGCGTTCCAGGGCTCCACCATCACGCTCAGCCCGCTGACGGACGACTACGCCGCCGTCGACGAGTCCGTGCAAGGCGCGGACCAGGTGCGCCTCGCCGACGGCACGGCGATCGGCACGGCGATCGGCGAGTCCGTGAACGTCCTGCGTGGCTCGAGCGCCGTCAGCCGCATCGTCATTCTCATGACCGACGGCGAGAGCAACGCGGGGGAGATCGCGCCGCTCGCCGCCGCCCGCATCGCGGAGCGTCTCGGCGCGCGCGTCTACACCATCGGCGTCGTCAGCCGCATCGGGATGAGTCAGCAATCGTCGCTGAACGTCGACGAGCGTTCGCTTCAGGAGATCGCCGACGTTACCGGCGCCACATACAACCGCGCTGAGGATCCGGCGGCGCTCGCGCAGATCTACCAGCGCATCGATGAACTGGAGAAGTCACGCTTCGAAGCGCAGGCCTTCACTCGCTACGACGACATCGCGCCCTATTTCCTGGCGGCGGCGGGGGCCCTGTTCGCGCTGGAGTTCGTGCTGCGGTGTACCGCCTTCCGGAGGTTGGTGTGAGCTTTGGCGCGCCGGGTTACCTGTGGTTCCTCCTCCTTGTGCCGCTCACGGTCGTGGTGTTGTTCGCGTGGCTGGCGTGGCGATCGCACGCGCAGCGCAGTTTCGGCGTCCTGTCGGCGGCGCTCGTCCTGACGATCGTCGCGCCGGCGTTGATGATCGCGGCGATCGCGATCGCGACGCTCGCGGCGGCGCGCCCGCAGATCGGCGAGAAGGGCGTGTTGACCGAGGACCGCGGCATTGACCTGGTGATCGTGCTCGACGTGTCGCAGAGCATGTACGCGACCGACGCCGAACCTTCGCGCATCGGCCGCGCGCAAGCCGAGATCATCGCGCTCCTCGACCGCATGCAGGGCGACCGCGTGGGGCTCGTGCTGTTCGCAGGGCGGCCATTCGTGCGCTCGCCGCTGACGTCGGACCTGATATCCCTCTCGCGGCTCGTCGAAGGCGTGCACGAGGAGCGCGCGCTCGTGCCGGCGGGCTCTGACCTTGGCACGGCGATCCGGCGCGGGCGCGAGGTCGTCGAGCGCGGCGATGCGGAGACGAAGGCGCTGCTCGTCATCTCGGACGGAGAAGACCACGGATCATCGATCTCCGGCGCCGTCAACGAAGCGCGCGACGCCGGCGTCCGGCTGTACAGCGCAGGCGTCGGCACCGAAGCCGGCGCGGCCGTGCTGGACACCGACCCCGCAACCGGCGCCGCGACGCCGCGCATCGACCGCGAGGGCGTGCCGGTGATCACGCGGCTCGATCCGCTCTCGCTGCGATTGATGGCCGAGAGCGGCGGCGGCGAGTACATCGAACTGGCGGGCGCGGGACTGCCGCTCACCGGCCTGGCGTCCGAACTTGCCGCGCTCGACGCGACAACGTTCGCGTCGGAGGTGCGCCCGGAGCGTATCGACCGCTTCGTCGTCTTCGCCTGGGCGGCGCTCGCCGTCGCGCTCGCTGCGACAGTGGTGCCGGCGATCGCAACGTGGCGCCGCGGTGCCACAGGGGCGACGCCATGGCGCAGGCTCTGGCCGCTCGCCGGCGCCGGCATGCTGATCGGCGCCGTCTGCGCGAGCGACGTCGTCGAGTTGAACCGGCGCGGGAACGAACGGTACGCCGACGCCGACTACGCGGGCGCCATCGACGTCTATCGCACGGCGGAAGCCTTGGACCCCGAACAGCGGGAGTTGTTTCACAACGCGAGCAACGCACTGCACCAGGCTGAACGCATCAACGAAGCGATCGATGAAGCGAAGCGGGGATTGCCCGCCGATGACGACGCCCTGGCGGCAAAGATCGAGTATGCGCTCGGCAACCACTACGTCGCCGCGGAACGCTTGCAGGAAGCACTGGAAGCGTACAAGCGCTCATTGCTCGCCGATCCGGACGACGACGATGCCAAGCACAACCTGGAGGTCATCGCGCGCCAACTTGCTGAGACGCCTTCGCCCACGCCGACGCCCGAAGCGCCGCAGATAGAGGTGACACCGACGCCCGGCGCCGGTGACGAAGATCCGAGCGGTAGCGGCGACGGCGGCGCGGGCACGCCGCAGGCCGGCGACCCGGGCGACGACAACGCCACCCCCGACGCGAACGCCTCGCCGCAGCCCTCCGGGGACAGCCAACTGACGCCCGAGCAGTTGCAGCAAGCGCTCGACGAAGCGCTGCGCGGCATCGACGAAGATTTCACGGTCGAGGAGGCACTCCGCGCGCTCGACCTGCTCGAACAGCAGAACCGGCGTCAATTGGAAGCGCGACAGGAGAGCGCCGGCGGCGCGCCCGACTACTAGCCCCGCGGGTGCGGCGGCGGATTCGTCGGCAAGGGCGCGTGCGCCGCTCGATCACGATCGCCCGTGGCCACGCATCGTGATGCGACTGCCACGACCGCGCCACGCGAATCGAATTGCCCTAATCCGCAAGTCGTGCGACCTTGACCCGACGCGCGAAGGCCAATGAAACGGAGTTCCTCGACCATGACGAACGAACCTCGCCCGCCGGTCTCGATCAAGTTCGGCACGGACGGCTGGCGCGCGATCATCGGCGAAGACTACACCTTCGAAAACGTGCGTGCCTGTGCCGCGAGCGCGGCGATGTACCTGCAGCGCCACGGCCTTGCCGATCGCGGCATGGTCATCGGCTACGACGCGCGCTTCGCGTCTGCCGACTTTGCGGTCGCGGCTGCCGAGGTGGTCGCCGCGCACGGCATCAAGGTGGCGTTGAGCGATGCGCTCTGCCCGACGCCCGTCGTCAGCTATTCAATCATCGATCGGCGCGCGGGAGGGGGCATCGTCATCACTGCCAGTCACAACCCGTGGCGGTGGAACGGCTTCAAGTACAAGCCCGAATACGGCGGCAGCGCGTCGCCCGAGGTGGTCGAGGAGCTGGAAAGCGTGCTGCCCGACCTGGTGCGCGTCCGCATGCCACGGCTAGAGATCGAGCAGGCGAAGCGCGACGGTCTCGTGCAAGAGTTCGATGCGCGCACGGCCTACAGGGCGCAACTCGCGCGCCTCGTCGACATCGAGCGCCTGAAGTCCGCCGGCTTTAATGTCTGCTACGACGCGATGTACGGCACAGGCGCGGGCTACTATACGGCGCTCCTCGAAGGCGGCAAGACGAAGATCACCGAACTGCACGGGTTCGTCAACCCAACGTTCCCCGGCATGCACGCGCCGGAACCGATCGCGCGCAACCTGGGCGACATGGAGACGACGATGCGCAACGGCGGCTTCGACGCCGGCGTCGCGCACGATGGCGACGCGGATCGCGTCGGCATTGCCGACGAGAACGGCAACTTCATCAACCAGCTCCAGGTCTTCGCGCTGCTCGCCTATTACATGCTGGAGTACCGCGGCGACCGCGGCCCGATCATCAAGTCGATCACGACGACGTCGATGGTGGAGAAGCTCGGCGAGATCTACGGCGTCCCCGTGCACGAGACCAAGGTCGGATTCAAGTTCCTCGGCCCGAAGATGATGGAGTCAGACGCGCTGATCGCCGGCGAGGAGAGCGGCGGCTACGGCTTTCGAGGGCACGTCCCGGAGCGCGACGGCATCCTCGCGGGTCTGTACATGCTCGACTTCATCGCGCGCGCCGGTAAGCGTCCGAGCGAGTTGCTCGCGGAGCTTTACGAGAAGGTCGGCCCTCATCACTACGACCGCGTCGACATCGCCCTGCGCGAAGACCAGCGCGACGCGATCGTGAAGCGGGCCGCCGCCGCCCGCCCCGACGTGATCGGCGGCATCAAGGTCACCAGCATCGACACGACCGATGGATTCCGCTTCAGCCTGGGCGATACGGGCTGGCTGCTGCTCCGGTTCAGCGGCACGGAGCCGCTCGTCCGCATCTACACCGAGGTGCGGGGCGACCCTGATCTCGTGCAAAAGGTGCTCGCGGAGGGGCGGGAGATCGTCGGGCTCTAACGCTTGGGTCTTTGCAGGGCAGGTGACGAGCCTGCCTCACGCCCGGTAGCGCCCTCGCCTGTCTCCGGTGATCGCCGGAGTCGGCGACTGGCGGAAATTGCGATGTGAAGTCCGCTGGCTGGACAGAAGCCGGACTACGGCTGGGCGGATAACTCGGCCGCCTCCGCCTTCTCCAGTTCGAACGCGGCGTGCAGCGCGCGCACCGCGTCGGGCACGCGATCTTCGGGAATGATGCACGTGATGCGGATCTCGCTCGTCGAGATGATCTCGATGTTGATCCCGGAGTCCGAGAGCGTCGCGAACATGCGGGCGGCGTAGCCGGGGGCGCTCTGGATGCCCGTACCGACGATGCTCACCTTGCCCATGCGTTCGTCCGCGACGACATCCTTGGCGCCGATCTTCTTGGCGATGCTCTGCACGTGCGGCAGCGCCTTCTTCATGTCGGCCTTGGCGAGCGTGAACGTCACATCGGTGAGCTTATCTTCGCTCGCGTTTTGGACGATCGTGTCGACCGAGAAGTGCGCATCGGCGAGCGGCTGGAAGATCTCGGCCGCCACGCCCGGACGATCCGGCACGCCGCGGATCGTGATCTTCGCGACGTCTACATCGTGCGCGATGCCGCGGACGCGGTTGAAGCCTTCCATGTCCACACCTCCGTGAATCAGCGTGCCCGTTTCGTCCTTGTAACTCGATGCGACGTAGATTGGAATGTTGTACACGGCGCCCAGTTCGACGGCGCGCGGCGCCAGCACCTTCGCGCCCTTGCTCGCCAGCTCGAGCATCTCTTCGTACGTGATCTCCTTGAGCTTACGGGCGTCCGGCACGACGCGCGGGTCCGCCGTGTACACGCCGTCGACGTCGGTGAAGATTTCACATCGCGCGTTGAGCGCAGCGGCGAACGCGACGGCCGTCGTGTCGGAGCCGCCGCGGCCGATCGTCGCGACGTCTTGCTCTTCCGTGTGCCCCTGGAAGCCGGCGACGATCACGACGCGGCCGCGTTCGAGTTCGCGCTTCAGGCGTTGCGGGTCGATGCTGAGAATGCGCGCGTTCCGGTGCACCGCCGACGTCACCATGCCGGCCTGCCCGCCCGACAGGCTGATCGCTTCCATGCCGAGCGCGTGGAGCGCCATGACCAAGAGCGCGCTCGACACGGTCTCGCCCGTGCTGAGCAGCACGTCCATCTCGCGTTCCTCGGGGTGCTCCGTGATCTCGTGCGCGAGCGCGATCAGTGCGTCCGTCGTGTCGCCCATCGCCGATACGACGGCGACAACGCGATCACCGCGCCCGGCGCAGCGCTTGATGCGCGCCGCGACGTTCTTGATGCGTTCGGCGGAGGCGACCGACGAACCGCCGTACTTTTGTACAACGAGCGACATGTTTCACCTGTCATGCCGTTGGCGGATTAAGCGCCGGTGGCTTCCATGCCGCCGGCGGGGTCGCCATTGCGCACGTGGAGTCATGCGCAACGCGCCATGATCATATCCGATGGCGCGATCGCAGCGCAGGGGCCGAGGGAGAGAGGCGTCAAGGATGGTGCCCGGGCGGCGTGCGGCCGCCGCTGCAAGGCATGCCCCGGCTACGGGTGGAAGACATCGTCGATGCCGCTGATCAACCACCCGAAAGACCACCTGGGAGCATACGCCGGGCACGCTCAACGACGGCTCGTCGCATCGCGATCGGCTACGCTGGCGCCATGTCGTTCGAGCGCTACTACGAGTCGGTCGACTTCCTGCAGCGGCGGCTCTGGCACGAATTGCCCATCGTCCCCGTCGAGCGAGCGTTGCAGGCGCGGATCCGGCAGCTTCTCGCTCATTTCGGCGACCCTCACCTCACCATGCCGGTGGTGCATGTCGGAGGCAGCGCCGGCAAGGGTTCCACGAGCACGATAGCGGCTGCGATCCTGCGCGCGGCGGTCTTTCGGACGGGACTGTACACGTCGCCGCACCTGCAGACGTTCATCGAGCGCATCCGCGTCGGTGACCGGCTGATCGCGCCCGACGAGTTCGCCGAAACCGTGCTCGGACTGGAGCCATTGATCCGCAAGATGCACGTCGAGGTTATCGACGGCATCGGCTTCGGGCGGCCCTCGCTGGTCGAAGTGGCGTTCGCGGCGGGAATGAAGCACTTCGGCGATGAGCGCGTGGACGCGGCAGTCGTCGAGGTCGGGCTTGGCGGGCGCACCGACTGCACGAACGTCTTCGAAGCGGCGCCGTGCGTGACCGTGCTGACGAACGTCGATTACGAGCACCGGGAGCGGCTGGGCTGGACGCTTCCGGCGATCGCGCGCGAGAAAGCGCAGATCATCCACGGCGGCACAGTGGTGACGGGCGCCCGGCGCCGCGAAGCGCTGCCGATCATCGAGGCGCGCGCGGCGGAGCGCGATGCGCGGCTCTGGCGGCTTGGCCGCGAGGTGCGCGTGCGCGTGACGCATGGAGATGCACAGGGCAGCGTGTTCGACCTCGAGACGCCGACGTTGTCGCTCACGCGCCTGCGCATACCGCTCGCCGGCGCCCACCAGGCGTCGAACGCCGCCCTCGCGGTCGCGGCGGCGCTGGCATTTGGTGAGATGCATGGCCGCGCAGTCGAAGAGAAGCCCATTCGCGAAGGGCTCGCCGGCCTGCGCCTCAGCGGCCGCCTTGAGGCGGTCCAGCGCGAGCCCACGGTGCTGCTCGACTCGGCGCACAATCCGCTCGAAGCGCGACGCCTCGCCGAAGCGCTACGGACGCACTGGCTGCACGATGGCGCACGCGACCTGACGCTTGTCATCGGCATCCTCGCCGACAAGGACCAGCCGGCGATGGTGCGGGCGCTGACGGGCGTGGCATCGCGCGCGATCGTCACGCAGCCGCCGCTCGGCGAGCGTTCGGGTGAGCCGGACCGAATGCTCAAACTTTTCGCCGCGGCGCTCGGCGGAGCGAACGTCGCCTTCGAGCCGTCACCGGACCGCGCGCTGGACATGGCGCTGGCCGACACGCCGCGCGACGGCGTGATCTGCGTCACCGGCTCGATGTTTCTCGTCGGGGCGCTGCGCGAACGCTGGGTGCCCGAACGGCGGATACTGGAGCGCCGGAGCGCGGACCTGTAGGCGAGGCCGCTGAGGGGCGATGACGGCGCGCCGTTCTGCATGACGTGCGTTAGGCGCGTCGCACTACGGGATGCTCCGCTTCGCTCAGCATGACCGTCGCAGCTCGCTTGAACACACGGCGCGAAGGGCGCACGATCGATGACGAACGGAGGCATGATGGACTTCTACGACGTAGCGACCACGCAGCGCGCGATGCGGCGCCTGAAGCAGGATCCCGTCACGGACGAGGTGCTGTGGAAAATCCTGAACACGGCGATCATGGCGCCGAGTGGCGGCAACGCGCAGCCGTGGAACTTCTTGGTCGTGCGCGACGATGCGAAGAAGCGCAAGATCGGGGAGTGGTACCTCGACGCCTGGAATCGTTCGTATGGCCCCAACCGCGACGCCATGCTCGCCAACGCCGAGATGTCCAAAACGTACAAGTCGGCGAACCACCTGGCGAACCATCTTGCCGACGTCCCCGTGCTGATCATTGCGACGATCAAGAAGGGCATGCCCAACATCAGCAGCACGCTGGGCGCATCGATCTATCCCGCCGTGCAGAACCTGATGCTTGCCGCGCGTGCGGAGGGGCTGGGGACGACGTTGACGACGCTCCACAAGCTGCACGAGGGCGAGGTCAAGGAACTTCTCGGCATCCCCGACGATACCGAGACGATGGCGCTGATCCCGCTCGGCTGGCCGAAAGGCAAGTTCGGCATACCGTCGCGGCTGCCCGTCGAGAAGGTCGTTTACTGGGACAGTTGGGGCGAACGGCGCGCGAAGTAACGTACGCTGTCCCGGTGCGCGCGGCCGTCAGGCAACCGTGCGCCGATCATCAACGCGACGACGTTGCGCGCAGATTCGCCTGGCCCCTGAAGAACTGCCAGATCTGCTGGGTCGCGTCGATCTCCTGCGTGGTGGCCCCCAGCCGCCCGACGGCCACCGACCCCGGCCACGTATGGCCGCCGCCCTCGATCGCGAACAGCACCACCGCCGTCTCGTCATCGCACTCGCTGTATGCGATCGTGCGGACGTGCTCCGCGGGCCGGGCGCGCTCGGGGTCGAGATTGCAGCCGTTGTGGCGCGCCCAATCCTGCGCGCTGTCTTCGACAGGGCGCACCTGGCCACGGGCGCTGCCGCACGTGACGGCGCCGCCGTAGTAGGGCACGCATACGTCCTCCGTGCCATGAAAGCCGATCACCGCGATCGGCAGGTCCGAGGCGCAGGCGATCGGATAGACCAGCGCCGTTACGGCGCCAACCGCCGCGAAGCGGCCGGGCATCGCACACGCAAGTTGCTGTGCGAAGGCGGCGCCGTTCGACATGCCCGCGACGAACAATCGCTCGCCATCGACGCACAATTCGCTCTCAAGCTCGTCGAGGAGGGCGCGCACGAATGCGACGTCGTCGGGGAGGTTGCCGTCGCGCCGGATGTTCCATTGTTGCGGCGAACCCGCACCGTCCGGCGACACGACGATGAAGCCTTCGCTGTCGGCGAGCACCGGAAAGCGGGAGTACGCAGCCTGCTGGCGGCCGTTCGATCCGAAGCCATGGAGATTGAGGATGAGCGGCAGCGGCGTTGCACCGTCGTAGGTAGGCGGGAGGTGCAGCACGTAGGTCCGCTGCAAGCCGCCGGACTGCATCACATGGTCGCTGTCGCCGAGCGCCGGATCTGCGCTGGTACGACACCCCGGAGAAGACGCTGAGGGCGTGACGCCCGTCGGATTCGACGCAGGCGTCGCCGGGGTGTCCGACGCCGTAGGTGCGCCTGTGACGTCCAGGGAGTCGTCGTCGCCGGTACAGGCGGCGAGCGTCACGATCGTTGCCAGCAGCGCGAGCAGCACCAGCGTGCGATGGGACGCCGTCAACTCCAGAGATCCGGGTTCTTCGCACGGTGCTGCTGCTTGAGGGCGTCGAACAACGTCAGGAAGCCGCCGCTGCCGATGTCCGGCGTCGTCATCAGCACCGCATCTTCGTTGTTATCGGTGTAGTAGCGCTTGCGCAGCCCGACGCGGTCGAAGCCGTACTTCACGTACAACAGTTGGGCGGCATCGTTCGATCTGCGCACTTCGAGCGTGAGGACCTCCTGGTCATACTCGAGCGCCGTCTCGATCGCCGCGATGACGAGCCGCTCGCCGATGCCGATGCGTCGATACTCGTCGCGCACGGCGACGGTGACGATGTGCGCCTCTCCGACGAGCAGCCAGATGCCGATGAACCCGAGCACGCGTTCGGCGGCGGCATCGCCGTCGCTGCCGACGATGCGTCGAATGGCGCTCCAGAGCCCGGGCGACGCGGCGCCTTCCGCGGCCGGCTCGTCACGCAGTTCGTTGATCACGAAGTAGCGCGCGACCTTGTTTTGCAGCTCGCGGCGGTACGCGGTCTGCGGCCACATCGACGGGAAGGACTCGCGTTCGATATCCATCACCTGGGCGATGTCGTCCGCGTTCATGGGCCGGATCGCGGTTCGGAGAAGCGTGCGCATGTTCGACCGATCAGGTGCCCTTCAGGTGATCATTCTAACGAAGCGCCGAAGACTATCGCCTCATTCGGGCAGCGACGGACGGTCGACGTCTTCGTAGAGCTGCCGGTAGCGCGCATAGTTCTCCATAACGAGCTTCACGTAGAGCCGCGTCTCGTCGAACTCCAGGTCTTCGACGAAGAGGTCCAGGTCGTCGCCGGCGGAGTCGATCGCATTGAACGACGTACCGGGGCCGCCGTTGTAGGCGGCGAGCGCGTGGTACACGTTGCCATCGAACTGGGCGAGCTGGTCGGCCAGGTAGCTGGCGCCGAAGCGCAGGCTCAACCGCGGACGAAAAAGATCCGCGACGGTGAAGCCGAACACGCCCAGATCGTCGGCGATGGCGCGCCCGGTGCCTTCGATCACCTGGGTCAACCCGAGCGCGCCGGCGGTCGAGCCGGCCTCCGGGTCGTAGTAGCTTTCCTGCCGGACGAGCGCGAGCAGGAGCAGCGGCGACACGTCGTGCTCGTCGGAGGCGTCCTGGACGAGGTCCGCGTACGCCTGCGGGTACGCGACGCGGAGCAGGTCATCGGGTGGTTCGCCCTTGTCGTCGTCGCGCAACTCGGCGAGGAGCCTCGTCGCGGCGCGGGCAGCGAATGCGGGATCGCCTTCTTCCTCGAACCGGCGCGTCACGTGAAACAATCCCGCTACGCTTGCCGCTGCGTCGTCGATCAGCGACAGATAGACGGCGTCCCCCTGCGGGCGGAGGCCGACGGACCGCAACTCGCGCGCGAGGTCCCAGCGTGCGTCGATCGCTGGCGGCGTGGCATCCGGGTCGACTGCATACGTCTCTTCAAAGTACTCGGCAATGTCGCCCCAGTCGATGTCGTCATCTTTGACATCGACGTCCTTCACGCCGTCGTCGTTGTCTTCGAGAAGCACTTCCGCACGGAGCGCGTAGAAGTTATCCGGCGCGTCCTGCACGAGTTGCTGCAGGGTCTGTTCGCCGGCGGGATTACCGGCTGCCATCTGCGCGCGTCCCTGCCAAAAGCGCGCCTTCGCCCGCGCTTCGTCGTCGGTAGCCGTGGTGGCGATGGCGCCCCATGCGAAGGCAGCGCCGGCGGGATCGCCGTTGCGATAGAGCACCATGCCGCGGTGGAAGTTGGCGTCGGCGGCCCATTCTGACGCCGGGTACTCGGCGACAAGCTGCGCGAACGCGGCGCCAGCTTCGTCGTAGCGGCGCGCCACTTCGAGCAGGCGCGCGCGCCACCAGAGGGCGTCATCGGACTGCGGTGATGCCGGATCGAGATCGTGCGCGCGCTGATACGCGGCGATCGCCGGTTCGACGTTGCTTTCGCGCTCTTCGATGGCGCCGACGTAGTACGAGGATTGCGCGGCGCGGTCGCCGGCGGCGATCGCGCGCCCGAACGCCTCGCGCGCGGCGGTGTTTCGGAACGCGCGATAGTGCACCAGTCCGCGGTCGTAGTCGCGGACCGGCACCGCCGCCGCATCAAGCGCCGCCAGTGCGTCGGTGGCCGCGGCGCCGGCAGGATAGCCCGCGACGACAGAGGCGTAGTCATCGACCCAGGTGACGTCGCCCAGACGCTGCTTGATCGCGGCGCTGCGGGCACGGGCCGTCGCCACGTCAGCGCCGGACGTCGCCGCGCGCGTATACCAGGCGAGCGCGTTGGCATCGGCGCCGCCCTGCTCGAACGCGCCCCCGACGCTGATCATGAAGGAGTTCTTGAATTCGCTGCGCAAATCGCTTGCCATCACGGCCTGCGCTGCCGCTTCCGCTTCGTCAAAGCGCCCGAGGCGCGCGAGCATCTTCGCGCGCTCGACCTGCGCGAATGCTGATGCGTCGCCGCCTGCGTTGATGTACAGCTGGTAACTATCGAGCGCGCCCTGGGGATCGGCGAGATCGTCGAGCACCGAAGCGAACAGGAAGCGCGCCGGCGATCCGTCGGCGGCAGCGCCGGCTTCGATGAGGTAGGCGCCGAGCACGTCGCGTGCCTCCGCAAAGCTGCCGCCACGCTGGAGGAGCTGCGCCTGCGAAAAGCGCGCCTGCTGGCGGTCCTCGCCGTCGCTTTCCGCCGCGATCGATGCGTAGACGCCGATCGCGCCCTCGAAGTCGCCCTCGTAGCGCAGTTGGTCGCCGAGGTTAGGGTCGGCGGGCGAGGGGGAGGGCGTGGGCATGGGGATCGCGGGGGCGGGCGTCTCGCGCACCGCTGTGGGCGTCGGCGCCGGATCGCCGGAGTCGAAGCACGCGGGCGATGCCATCGCGACGAACGCGGCGGCTGCAACAGCGAGCGGGCGCGCGACCGTGCGGGGACGCGTGAGATGCATATCGCTCCCTGGTGGGCGCGGGTTTTGACAGGGATCAGGGGCAATGGTAACCTCGGATCGAAGGCGGTCGCAATCTGAAACCGCCCAATTCTCCCTTATGAACTTGCTGCGGCTGACCCTGATTGACTCCGCCGGCGGCGTCAGCTTCGTGGCGCATGGCGAGGCGCTTCCAGCGCTCCTGCGTGCGTGCGCGAACGGCGCTCGCGAGATCGACGACCTGCTGGTGCGCGCCGAGCCGTATTACCACGGGCTGCGCGAACGCATTGCCAATGGAATGGCAATGTTCGATGAGCGCAATACGCCCGGGAACTACGACGCCATCCACGACGCCCTGGAACGGGCCCAACCCGAAGAATCGCCGCTCTTCCGCATCGTCGATGATGTGACGCGGGAAGCGAGCCTGCGTCCGGTGAAGGCGGGCGCGGTGATCATCAACCTGATGGACCGGCGGATCATTCAGCTCCAGAACGCCTACAAGGAGATCCGGCGCACCGGGCGGGGCCGCATCTTCGATGGAGAGCGGCTGACGGACAGCGTGTTCACGTACCGTCTGCCAAAAGACTGGGCGCTCGTACCCTAGACATCGCGCGAACTCGCGATACTCCCGTCACTCCGCCGATGCCCATTTGCATCTGATCTGCACGCGGTCCATCGCGTATGCTTGCCGCATGCAAGAGCCTCGGGATCGTTGGACGGGGCGTCCCGTGTGGGCGGAAATCGACCTCGACGCGCTGTCGCACAACGTGCGCACGCTCGCCGAACCCGCGGCGCCAGCCCGGTTGTACGCGATCGTCAAGGCGAACGCATACGGGCACGGCGCTCCAGCGGTCGCCCGGGCGGCGGTCGAAGCGGGCGCGGCGGGCCTCGGCGTTGTCTGCGTCGACGAGGGCGAAGAGCTGCGCCGCGCAGGCATCGACGCGCCCGTGCTGATCGTCGGTCACGCCCAGACGTCGGAAGCAGAGCGCATCGTGGAACTGGGGCTGACGCCGACCGTCACGTCGATGCAAGCGGCGCTCGCGCTATCACGCTTCGCGACGGATCGCGACGTCGAACAGCCGGTGCACGTCGAACTCGAGAGCGGGCTCAATCGCAACGGCCTGATGGTGAATGAGTTGGTGCGCTTCGCGGAGGCCGTGCGCAAGCTGCCCGGCATCGTCATCGAAGGGCTGTACACGCACTTTGCCGCCGCGGAGGAAGGCGACACGGCGTTCACGCACGAGCAATACGAAGCGCTGATCGCCGCGGCGGAGCGCCTGCCCTGGATCCCGATGCGCCACTGCGCGGCATCGGCGAGCGTGTTGAACGCCCCGCACATGGCGTTGGAGATGGTACGGGCGGGACTCGGCATCTACGGCTATCATCCGGCGCCGCGGGGCGACGATGCCGCCGACCTGCGGCCGGTGCTGACGCTGAAGAGCCGCATCGCGCGGCTGGTCGATGTGGAGCCGGGCGCGACGGTGGGCTATGGACGGACGTGGACTGCGGCGCGGCCGTCGAAGATCGCGCTGATCATGTGCGGTTACGCCGACGGCTACCGCCGCGCGCTCTCAGGACGCGCGAGCGTGCTCGTGCGGGGCTGCCGAGCGCCGATTGCGGGCCGGATCGCGATGGATATGTGCACGGCCGATGTCACGGGCGTGCCGGGCGTTGCGCCGGATGACGAGGTCGTTATCATGGGCCGGCAGGGCTCGGAGGTGGTCGACGCCGACGAGCTTGCAGGGCTTGCCGACACGATCTCGTGGGAGATCCTGGCCGGGATCAGCGCGCGCGTGCCGAGGATCTACCTGCGCGACGGCGTCGCGGTGGCCCAGACGACGCTGAACGAGCGGTCGCCGGAGCCAATCGACGCCGTGGCTCCCGCCTGAGCGCCGCCCGCAACTTCGAGGAAACAGCTATGCCTTCGCAGACACCCAACGTGTTCACGTTCCCGCGCAATGAACCGGGGACCGAGGGCCATCTGGAACTCGTCGAGCCGCTGCGTACGGTGCCGCGCAGCGCCGCTGATGCCGTGCGCGGGCTTTCGGAGGCGATGCTTCGTTACGCGCCGGCGGACGACGGATGGTGCATCAAGGAGATCATCGGGCACTTGCGTGACGCCGCGGAGGTCTACCACAAGCGCCTGTACATGATATCCACGCAGACGGATCCGGTGCTGCAGCCGTACGACCCCGATGCGTTCGCCCGCGAGCACAACTACATCGAGCGTGACATCGAAGAGATGCTCAATGACCTGCGCCTGTTCCGGGGCGACACGGTGCAATTGCTGACGACGCTCGTGAACTGGAACTGGGCGCGAACCGGCCGCCACCTGGAAGATGGCCGCTTGAGCATCCGCCAACTTGTCGAGCTCATGATCGAACACGAGTCCGAACACCTGGACGACATCAGGCGCTTGCGCGAGCGTGCGGTAGCAGAGCTGGCCTAGCCGCGGACGATGAACCGTCGCGTGTAAGCCGGCACGAGCGACAGCGCGCCGATGACGATCGCGAGCGCGATCAAGAACGCACCTACCGCCAGCCGCACGACGGCGTCGACCGCCGCGAGATCGTCGGATACGGCGCTGATGATGGTGAACGCCGCAATCACCAGCGTCAGCACCGCCAGCGCCGCGCCGGCGACCCGCGCGAGCGGCGACGGCAGCCGCCAGTCGGGCTCGGCGGCCATCGAAGGCTCCGCGGCCGGCGTTGTGCCGGGGGGCGCCGCGTCGGACCGGCGGTCGCGCCGTTTGCGCTTTTTCGTCATGGCTACTCCGTCGGCCCGAGGGCGAGGCCGATCAGGCGGTACGTGAGCTTCGCGGCGAGCTGCGCGCACGATCGCGGCCCGAGCGACGGCGACAGCTCCGTGACGTCGAACCCGACGACGCGCTTGCGGCGCGTCAACTCGACGAGCAGGTCCGTCACTTCGTCCCAGCGCAGGCCGCCCGGCTCCGGCGTCCCCACGGCGGACATCTCCGCCGGGTCGAAGTTGTCCAAATCGATCGTGATGTAGACGTCATCTGTCAGGTTATCGACGACGCGCGAGGCGCCGGCCTCTCGAAGTTCGCGCGGCGAGTAGAACGCGAGGCCCTCGCTGCGGATATATGCGTGGTCCTCGAAGGCGGCGCTGCGCAGGCCGACCTGCGTGACGCGCGCGACCTCGTTGGCGCGGCGCAGCGTGCAAGCGTGGTTGAACTTCGAATAGAGGTACTCGTCGCGCATGTCGGAGTGGGCGTCGAAGGCGAGCACCGAGAGGCCCGGCGTGCGCTTCGCGTGCGCGCGTACGGCGCCGACGGCGACGGTGTGCTCGCCGCCGAGCGTGACGACGAACTTCTGTTGGTCGAGCAGCTCCGCAACCACGCTCTCGATGCGGTCGATCATCGCCTCGGGCGATCCGGTGTGCGGCGCCAGTTCGGGCAGCGTGTGGATGCCGTGGCGGTACGGCTCCAGCCCGAGCCCAACGTCGTACAGCTCCATATCGGCGGACGCTTCGGCGATCGCGCGGGGGCCATCGCGGGCACCGGCGCGGGCGGTGACCGTCGAATCGTACGGCACCGGCAGGACGGCGACGCGCGAGCGCTCGAACGAACTGTACTCGTCTTCGAGCGATGCGAAGTTGGCGTGCGGGTAGAAGCGGTCATCGGCCACGAGGGAAGGGTAGCCTGTCCGGTCGCTGGTCGCTGGTCGCTGGTCGCTGGTCGCTGGTCGCTGGTCGCTGGTCGCTGGTC